>JALWMR010000070.1 GCA_027083815.1 Thiotrichaceae bacterium | reverse complement strand
GCTGGATATCCAGTTAGCCGATTTAATTGAGCGACTGAATGGTGAAAAGAATGCCGTTTTAAGGCAATGCACACTTGATATTAGCAAGCAGACTCGAGAAGGCCAGATTGCACTGCAATGTAGTGAGAAACAACAGCAGGTTTTGCTTGAATCAAAGGTGGTCGGACAGGCAGATGAGCTACAACCATTGATTCTGGATAAGGGGTTTCTTTATTTACGCCGTTACTGGCAGTATCAAAAAAACCTTGCTGAAAGAATCAATAGTCGCTTGCAAGCTGTTGAAAATAAAAGCATAAACCAGGGCTGGCTGGAGCAAAGGCTGAGTCATTATTTTACAGTTGCGCCTGAACAGGATCAGGAAAAAGACTGGCAAAAAGAAGCCGCCAGGCGCGCATTGCAATACCCGTTTCTAATCTTGTCCGGCGGCCCCGGAACGGGTAAAACAACCACCATTAGCCGAATCCTGGCTTTATTGATTGAAAGTGTTGAGAATTCAGCACAAAAGCGACTAAAAATCCTGTTGGGTGCGCCTACGGGCAAGGCAGCCAATAGAATGCTTGATTCAATACGTGATTCACTGCAATCAATGGATCTTGATGAAAAGGTACTGGCACAAATACCCACCCAGGCGAGCACGATTCACAAATTACTCGGTGCTGTACCGGGGAAATCAGCATTTAAACATAAGCGCAATAATCCACTTAATGCAGATGTGGTACTGATTGATGAAGCCTCGATGATTGATATAGCCCTAATGACAAAACTGGTGGAGGCTGTTCCAGATCATGCCAGATTAATTCTGATTGGTGATAAAGACCAGCTTGCCTCGGTTGAAACGGGCTCTGTTTTTAGTGATTTATGCCTTGGCCTGGCCAATAGTTCGCAACTTGTCACCTTGCAAAAAAACTGGCGTTTTGATCACGGCAGTGCAATAGGGCAGCTTGCTAAAGCCGCTAACAAAGGCGATCACAAGGTACTGCTGGACATTCTGCAAGATGCCGATATGCCCGATTGTCGTTTATTTTCAGCGAAACTGCTTGCAGGCAGACAACTTGCGCCCGAGTTGTTTAGCCCCTGGAACGACTATTTTAACGCATTAAAAAAACCGCTGAGCAAGGTATCGGAGCTCTTTTTATCGGAACTCTTTGAAGCCTTTAATCAATATCGCATTCTGTGTGCCTTGCGTCGTGGACCAAATGGTAGTCAGATCATGAACAGCCGCATTGAAGCGCAACTCATCAAGCAGGGAATCATACAAGGCAACAAGGATAAAATAGGCAAACAGCTTAATAACCCGCAACATAGCCCGCAACAACGCTGGTATCACGGCCGCCCGATTATGATTACTCAAAACGATTATGCAAAAGGCCTGTTTAATGGCGACACCGGCATTGCCCTGATTGAAAATGGGCAAACAAAAGTCTATTTCCCCGATAGTGAACAAAGCAGTGGCTTTAAAGCTTATTCACCCGTGCGACTCCCCGCCCATGAAAGCAACTGGGCAATGACCATCCATAAAAGTCAGGGCTCCGAGTTCAATCAGGTCACACTAATACTCCCCCATGAGGAGATGCCCCTGCTAACACGCCAGCTTATCTACACTGGCATCACCCGTGCCAAACAACAGGAAAACGTGATAGCGGAAGAAAATGTACTGCAAGCCGGGCTAAGTTCAGACGTCGTGCAAGCGACACAAATAGCTGATGCCATACAAGTTTGAGAGGCTGCTAGCAAGCTGTTGAATTTCTACTTATGCGGCACGATACTGCGTTAAAATAGGCCTCAAAATGCTCATTTACTCCAGTAAACTGCGCTTTTTCGGTCGATTTTGCCTTGTCTCGCACTCGCCTAAGCGAATTTCAACAGCCTGCTAGAAAACAGCAAAAAAGTAGGGGGGTGTACTTTTAAAACCTCTTTAGCACCAGTTTATTTTGAAATATCCATCATATTTCCCATTTCTTCAGCCATGGGTGGCATTTGGTTGGTGACGGCATCGCCAATGGTGACCGGATCTGGCATGGAAAGGGAAGGTGCGCGCCAGCCGCCGGGCATGCGTCCCATTTTAAAGGGTGCATTAATCATTTTATCCCAGAGTTCGCTGGTGCCATCGGTATAAAAGTCGGGCCAGATATTGCGCTCGGTTCCCCAGGCGTGTTTTTCGGGCTTTTTACGCATGGGGAAGGCTGGTTTACCGGCGATATTATGCGGGCGGGCAGCGGCGGGAAGGGGACGTGGCTGAGGTTTTATCGGTACTACGGGAGAGGGCGGTTTAAATAAAAGAGCCTGTTTAGGTGCAGGTGTCATTTTCATTTTGGGTGTTTCGCCAAGGGTAACGGGTATTTCAATTATCTCACCTTGTCGAAGTACTTTCAGAGTGCCTTTTGTGCCAATGGCCTGTGATTGAATGGCCTGCATAAATGCTTGTGCTGATTTAATGGCTTGCCCATTGTAGGCTAGCAGAACATCGTATTCCTTAATACCTTCATCGGCAGCAGGGGAAATATCTTCCAGCCAGTCAACAATAACGCCTTGATCCTTGCTCACAGAATCGGGCAGATGAGCCTTAACATGCGGTGGCAGATTCTGCACCCTCATGCCAAGATAGGCTGCGCTGGCAGATGAACTTACCACTGCCGTAAGCATCAGGCCGATAAGAAGAAAAACTGATTTAAAAGGAATCAAGGGTTTCATTGTTGTATCCTGTTGTGCCGTTTTATTCAAGAATCAAGCGTGCAAAGGGTTTTTGCAGGGGACGGTTGTTATCTTGAGGGACGGCTTTTTTGAGTGCCTCATACTGTTCTTTTGAGAAGGTCATAGGCTGCTTCATAATATACCAACGTACTCCCTCGCTACACGGTGGCGTGGTGGTTGAGCCGTTATAGCGAAAATAGTTGCCGTATTTCTTTTTCATTTCCATGGTTTTTAGAACATTTTTAGGTAGCTTTTCAGTTTGTCCTGCCTGCATGGGTAGATGCTCTAAAACTTTACTTATCATGCGGTCGGGTCGGCCGGGGATTGCCATGCGCGAAACAATCGCAATTTCATTGTCTTCACTTTGGTGGACTAATTGAAGCTCCATGGGAAAGCGTTTACCGTTGACCGTATGTTCGCTGGGGATATGAAAGTCGATACGTTTCAGTTTGAACTCAATACCATCAGCCTTTAGCTTGGCCCAACCACGGGTGTTAAGCTGTATCATATTACCGGTGTTGCTAAGGGTTTCAGGCAGGGTCATGCCATAGTCGAACTTGATCCCTTTGGTTTGAATTTTGGCCGTTTCTTTGACATCAATCGCAAGGGGAGACTGATTTTTACCGCTGTTGCACAAGGTATTTTCTGGTGCAAGATCAGCCCATTTATCGGGGCCGTTTTTATCACCGTATGACCAGTCCTCTGCCTGCGCATTCGCATTCAAAAACAGGGCAAGGCTGGAAAAAGCTAGAATAACAATTGCCAGTTTATTGATTTTTTTCATTTTTCTCATGTAAATCTCCTAGAAGTCAAAGACGCCATCACTAAAGGAGACTCTGAATAACCTAGATGAAATTCTGTAAGTCTCTAAGGCATCATATCCTAGGCGCGCTTCGCAGGGAATGCTTATTGCCTTCACAAGAAGTGCAACAACGGAGATGATGCCTTAGAGACTTACCCTGCGGGGCTTAGCCAAATTCCCAGACTCTGCGTTATGTTCGCTTACAAGGCAATAAGCATTCTAAGCTCACATGCCTTGATTCTGAAAATTTGGCGTTGCCAGAATTCACCTAGGTTGTTCAGAGTCTCCTAAAGGGCATCCAGTCACCAAACCAACCATCTTCATCATCCTTTTTTTCCTTGATAATGCTCATCAGTTTTTGGCGTGCCGGCATTGGCATATCGGCCGTTGACTGAATTTCTGGCATGATTTGATTGTAATAAGCTTTGAAGGTGCGTCGTTTTACCACACCGTCGGGTGCTAAATAACGAATGGTTGCTTCAAAATAGTTCTTGCGGGGCATTTTAACCGAATAGCCACGGTAACCCAGCGTTTGCATATCGAACTGGTAGTCAAGCTGATCCTTGTCCAGTGGGTAGTTTTGAGAGCCAATGGTAACTGGCAATTCGATAATTTTACCCTGGCGGACAAGCGTGAGCTTTACAGTGCGCCCCGGCTTGTCTTTTTTAATCAGTTGAATCAATTGTCGAGGGTGTTTAATGGGGATGCCATCGTAGTTTAATAAAATATCATAAAGTTTAACCCCGGCTTTTGGCGCAGGCGAGTCTGGGGCAAAGCCGCTAATGAGTACGCCCTGACCGATCATGACATCTTCGGGTAGTTGTGCTTCAAGCTCCTTGGGTAACAGGTCTAAACCTAATCCCAGATAAGCACCGACATTGCTTTCCTTGAGTTGATCTTTTTTTAATGGCTGTGCCAGCGTGCTGGCAGTACCAAGCTCGCTAAAAAGGATGCTAAAAAGGCATAAAGCAAGTACTACTAGATAATGAGAGTGAGGACGTGACATCGATGATCCATTTGTAAATTGTGTACAAGGTTATTTTTTACACGCTCCTTGGGTGAATAACAAGCGGCAAAATCAACTTTTTAGCCAGGAGGCTGTTCTGGACGGAAACTATTGAGCAGTCGGGCAAACTACTATAACCCCCATGATCTTACTTGGTAACAATTGTTACATACATAATAACTCATAATTTTCATAATTTATTGTGCCGCATAACGCACAAGAGGAGGAAAAATTATGAAGAGAATAGCACTCAATGTGCCCAGGTCGATAATGGGGAAACAAGCCTGGCAGTGTCGCGCCTTGTGATGCTGCTATTAATCCAAATGACCCTAATTGTTTGGCTAATCAGACGCCAATACAGTGTGCTCAGTGTCATTATACGCCCGCACTGGATTTAACCCAGGAAGGGCTTCAGGATGAAACAACACAGGGAAAAAGAGGACGCCAACAAACACGTCATATCAGTATGTCACGAGCAATGCATTTTACACATGCTAACTTCAACGATATGCAAGGCAAGCCCTTGTTTCCAGATATGCCGCAGGCGGATGATCCAAGGCGGACAACAGGTCCAGCCATTAATGACTTTGAGAACGGCATCCTTGAACAAACCTGTTATCAGTGTCACCCCGGCAAGCAAACACAGTGTTTACGTGGAGCCATGTTTACGGGTGGTACAGTCTGTCAGGATTGTCACGGCGGTATGAAGCAGGTAGGTAATGATTATTCTGATACTTCGCCGCATACACTTGCCAGCGCTACTAAACGTATCCCCTGGGCGACTGAGCCAAAATGTCAATCGTGTCACACCGGTGATGCTTTAACGCCAAATCACCCTGCCGGCGGTATCGTTGCAAAAGATGGTATCCGTTTAGCTCAGGCGTATTTGAAGAATGATATTACGGCGACCCCAATATCTTCAATGATGTCTCGCTTTGCCGAAAATCAAAGTCTTTATCGACTTAGTGGTAATAAAGATGTTAGTAAAAAAGGTCATGGTGGCGTGATGTGTGAAGGTTGTCATGGTAGTACGCATGCTATTTGGCCTAATGCTAATCCTTTTGCCAACGATAATGTAACGGCTAAGCAGATTCAGGGACATACCGGGCCAATTACTGAATGCAGTAGTTGTCATGCTAAAGGAACCTTGGGTAATACACTTGAAGGACCTCATGGAATGCATCCCGTGGGTGGAACCTCCTTTGCTGACGGTGGCCACGAAAAACTGGCAGAAAAAAATAAGGACGCCTGTCGCTCATGTCATGGAAGTAATGGTCAGGGAACAGTGCTCTCACGTGTGGCAGTTGACCGCAGCTTTACTGTTGAGGAATGTAAAGGCACCCTTTGCCCAGGTGGTAAAGAGGTCAAGAACTTTACTGTTAACCTGAAAAAGGGTGATCAGGTAAGTTGCGTGATGTGTCATAAAAATAAGTTGTGAGGTGAGTACACAATACGTTGAATCGTGTATAAAGCAAAGCCCCGGAAACTGTCCGGGGCTTTTTTATTATAGAGCGTTTATTTTTTCCTTAGAATTCAGAATAAAGATGCATTCAGTGGATGGTAGAAAATTGCTTTAATGCGTTATAGTTTGTTACTTTAATCTCACCGCGCCTTAACTCTAAATAACCCTTTGCTTCGAGATGATTCAGGGAACGGCTGGCGACCTCTCTGCTGGTGCCAATTTCTTGCTGGAAAAGCTATCTACAAAGAGAAAATAGAAACGGAAAAAAGCCTTATTGAGGGCGCCGTCTGAGAAGAATGGAAAGTAAGAGAAATAAGGCGAGCGTGACAATGCCGATAATAATTGCCGCCTCCTTCCATAGGCCAGCAATATAGGCCTTTTCATAGGATGAGTCAGGTAAATTGACCAGCCTCCAGTCGGTGCCGGGGATATTCTTTTCGACAAGAATTCTTTGTTGTTCTTCTTTGGATAAGCGAATGTCACGTTTTAATTTATCGCGTGCTCCTTTGCTTCCAATTTCAATCAGGTCTGGGTCAGATTGTTTTACCAGAAGCAGCTGTTGCCCCCGTATTTCATGTGTTTTTAGTATATCGGCTATTTCTTTGGGATGAAAACTGACAAAGAAAATACCCGGTTTGGATCCCGTTACAAAAAGAGGTGACATAATATCGTAGTGATAATTAAAGGGTTGTGGATGGATAACAACCTTATTTTGATATTGGTTGCTATTGCCAATTTTTTTGGCAAATTTACTTAGGTCTAGTTGGCAAGCATGACCGACTAATGAATCTATATTTAGTAATCTTGGAACACCATTCTGGTCGGTTATGGTATAGGTGAAGAAGTCTGAAAAGCGCTGTTGCAGGCGGGTTTTAATATTATTTTCGGCAGCTTCATCATTGGGATTATTATTGAGTTGAATCAAGCTGCTAGTATATTCGCTGGCAAATAATAGAACGTGACGCTTTTTTTCCAATAGTTTTAAGTTAAGCGCATAAGAGGCACCATTCACCAGATTCTTCTGGATGCTTGTATTGTGGGCCTGAAATTCATGTTCACGCTGTTTGCTATAGATAATCAGAATGACAGCTGTTATCAATAAAAAAAGAGCAGCAATTATAAACAGTTCCATTCGTTTTATCATAAGTAACGTCCGGTCGGGGGTTAACTGTTATTATGTCTACTAGAGGAAGTTCTTAATTAAGTCCTCACTAACAGTATAGATCAGTTTTTGAGTTCTTATGTAGTTACGATTATGAAAAGCGTAGAGATGCAATGAATAGCAGGTAGAAACGTGAAAATGACCAAAAAGGTGGGGGGTGTACTTCTTAGTGATATATTATCCTCTGTGGAAAGCTCTGTACTCGACAGACTTCTAGCAGGTTGTTGAATTTCTACCTGGACGACACGACACTGCGTTAAAATAGACCTCAAAATACTTATTTACCCCAGTAAACTGCGCTTTTTCGGTCGATTTTGCCTTGTCTCGTACTCGCCTAAGCGAATTTCAACAGTCTGCTAGTTATTTTCTCGAAGGCGCTCCAGGCGGCGTTGTTCTTCTTCGTAGGCTGCTTTAATTTCAACCATTACCTCACCGACATTAGCTTTTTCATTTGTTTCTTCAAACTCGCCGCTTAAGATGGTGTCCGGTTGTAACTTGCCTTCTTCGTAGAGCTTCCAGATTTCTTTGCCGAATTGTGAATCGAGCAAGAAAGGGTCGAATTGAGCAAAATAGCGTGTCATATTATCAACATCGCGCTCCAGCATGGCTTGTGCATTATTATTGGCAGAGGCGTTTACGGCTTGGGGTAGATCAATAATAACCGGGCCGTATTCATCAAGAAGAACATTAAATTCGGAAAGGTCGCCATGAATAATGCCAGTACATAGCATACGTACCACATCTTGCATAATAATGGCGTGATTGATGATTGCTTCTTCCTGAGTCATTTCTACATCGCCAAGGCGCGGTGCAACATCACCCTTGGCATCGGTGACCAGTTCCATTAATAAAACGCCATCAAAACAGCCGTATGGCTCAGGCACACGGACATTGGCATCGGCCAGTAAATAGAGCGCATCAACTTCGGCATTCTGCCAGGTTTTTTCTTGCTCCTTGCGACCAAACCTGGAGCCTTTTTCCATGGCGCGAGCGCGCCGTGAGTTGCGAACTTTACGGCCTTCTGTGTATTGGGCGGCCTTTTTAAAGCTTCGTTGTGCCGCTTCTTTATATACTTTTGCGCAACGTATCTCGGAGCCACATCGCACCACATACACATCCGCCTCTTTGCCGCTCATTAAGCGGCTAAGAACTTCATCGACTAAACCATCTTCAACCAGTGGCATGAGCCGTTTGGGTGTTTTCATTCTTTTCTCATTTTTTTAATCCAGACTGGATAATATAAGAAGAGACCTTTGCACAAAAGATATGACGGATAAAAATTGATTAAATTTCCCTGATTCTTCGTATATTTTCGGTCAATAGCCCTGCTATTACCCTTAAATCCCTTTGGGTTTTATTCCCCGCCCCTTGGGGCGTGAAAGGGTAAAAGAAACAGCCTTATTAATACCCCGCTTTCGAGATACGAGAAAGTCGAGCGTTAAGCGAGAGGGCTTGCCACGGGGGAAGTTTATTCTACAAAAACCAGAAAAATTACGCTAATTTTTCTCTCGCCATACTTTTATGCAAAGGTCTCAAGAAATTTGGAGAAAAAGGCAAAAAAGGTGGGGGGTGTACTTTATTACCTATGTTTTTAGTGAATATTATCCCTCACGCATCATTTCAAGCATTTGTTCGGCATTAAGTGAACCGCTCATATCAGAGCCTTCCAACAGGCTATCCGCCAGTTCTCGTTTATGGTGGTGAAGTTTGACGATTTTCTGTTCAATGGTGTTTTCGGAGACCAGTCGGTAAATAGTGACGGGGCGGGTCTGGCCAATACGGTGCGCTCGATCCGACGCCTGATTTTCTACCGCAGGATTCCACCAGGGATCCATGTGTATAACATAATCAGCAGCGGTAAGGTTAAGCCCGGATCCGCCGGCTTTGAGGCTGATTAAAAAGAGCTCACCTTCACCGTTCTGGAAGGCATCAACGCGCGCCTTACGTTGTCCGACGGGGGTGCTACCGTCCAGATATTGATATTTAATGCCGCGCTCATCCAGATATTCTCTGATAATGGATAAGTATTTTACAAATTGGCTAAAGACCAGCGCTTTATGATTGTTTTCCAGCAATTCCTCAACCAGTTGACCAAAACGCTCCAGCTTGCTACTGGATAGGGTGCTATCGGGCATAACCAGTTTGGGGTGACAGCTTGCCAGACGTAGCTTGGTAATAGCGGCAAGTACTTTTAAATGATTGCTGCCCCCTTGTTTTGGTCCACCTGATTCTTTTGCCAGATTTTCGATAGCGCTACTGCGGACTGCTTCGTAAAGCGCTCTTTCCGGTTCGGAGAGTGGTATCTCAACGGTAATTTCAGTTTTGGGGGGGAGTTCATCCAATACTTGCGTTTTGGTACGACGCAAAATAAAGGGTTGAATCAGGCGCTTTAAATGTAAACGTGCTTCGGTATCATTATCGCGTTCAATCGGGTTGATAAAGTGCTGCATAAATTGTTGCTGTGTACCCAAAAGACCAGGGTTAACGAAGCGAAATAAGCTCCACAACTCACCCAGGTGATTTTCTATGGGTGTGCCGGTGGTGATGATTTTGAAATCACCAACCAGTTTGTGTGCGATTTTTGTGCGCTTGGCATTTATATTTTTAATTGCCTGAGCTTCATCCAGCACAATGGTTGACCAGTGCTTTTCGATAAACTGCTCACCGTCTTGTTGTAGCAGGCCGTAACTGGCGATCACTACATCAAATGGCCCTGCTTTATCAAGAAGCTCGGCACGTCCACCGTCACGATAAAAGTGTGGTTTTAATGTGGGTGCAAATTTTTGTATTTCTGAATGCCAGTTATTACTGACGGAGGTGGGTGCAACAACCAATACTGGGCCACAACTGGCACGCTCCAGCAATAAAGCCAGCGTCTGGATTGTTTTACCCAGGCCCATATCATCGGCCAAACAAGCGCCAACACCCCATTTGGCAAGGCGGCTTAGCCAGCGAAAGCCTTCAGTTTGATACTCTCTAAGTTCCGTTTGCAGCGTTGAAGGTACTACAGGGTTATGGTTTTCCAGTTCTTGTATATTGTGGATATGTGACTTCCAGGCTTCATCAACCGTCAGTTCACCGACCATATCGGTTAAATCTTCTAGTGCCAGAGAGGCCAGGCCACTAATTTTGGCACCTTCACCACTGACTTCAGCATAGCGATGAATCGCATCCAGCTTTTTACGGAATTGATGCGATAAGGAAATATACTGGCCATCTTCCATTTTGACAAACCGGCCTTTGTTACCTTGAGTCAAACCTAACAGCTGTTTAAGGGATAGCACTAAACTGGGGTCGGTTGATACGTTACCTTCTAGCTGGAACCAGTCACCGCTTTTATTAATACTTAGGCGTAGATTATTGGTGTCAAAGCGTGATGCAATACGCATCACCTCTCCTTCGGGCCAGGCGACAATTACATTATCCTTCTCGGCGTGAAGTTGTTCTAAAAGCTCCAGACAATCCTGTGGGTCATCAAGCAGGTATTCATCGTTGAATTCATCTTCTTCGCCCAGGATACTGCTGTGTCGTAATAACGTGTCCAGCCTTTGACGTTCTCCATCCAGATCACGCGTTGTAGTATAGCGTTGACCTTCATGCTCAACTGATAATTTGGCACGACCCTGACCGGGAGGAAAATATCCGCCAAATTCACCAAAGGGTTTTACTCTTAAAGTGGCACGCAAACCTTCACCATAGGGCAATAGATTGGCATGAATGCGGGTATCGGCTTCCACTTTTTCTGCATCCACCACGCCTTCAAGGTCTGACTGGATATGAATCATGGGTGCCAGTGTGCTGAGTGTTTCGCGTAAGTTTGCTTCGGCTTCACGCGGGATAACGATGCCATTTGAAATGATCTCGCTTAGGCGCATGACCTGTTCACTTTTTTTGTAAATACAAAGCCTTGTGGGGGTTTCTTTGTGAATTAGATAAAGACTGTCCTCCTGTGAATCATCAAAAGGCGGGTAAAAACTGATACGTAAATTATCACCTTCTTCAGATACTAATAGTTCGAATTCACCCTGTGATAACTCTATCGGTGTGTTGCGTGCGCCATCCCAGAAAAGTAGCGGGTGTCCAACCAGTTTTGGCCAGGCGGCATTTAAATCCAATGTGAATTGTGGGCCACGATGGTAGTAACTGTCATAATCGGGTTGCTCAAAAATGGCGGATACCAGATCCATATCCTGCTCACTTAAAGGCGGCAGTTCATGCTGTTCTTTCTTTAGGCGCTTGAGGGCAATATTGCGGCCTTTTGTCCAGTTGCCTTTATTAGTGAGTTTTTGCAGCTTTGGGGTTAGGGTGTATTCATTATAACGATCAACATCCAGCATCCAGACGATACGTTCTTCGGTTTCATTTGAGCGTGTAGTTTGTGTGGGTGTTAATAGCTGATTCATGGCATTGAGGGCACGTTCCCACTCGGCCTGAGGTTGAACCAGATCAAACAAGGTTTTGCTGTTACTTTCCTGATGAAGGCTTTGAGCCTCTTCCAAATATTTTTCTCGCTCCTCTTTATCATCGCTAAAAAGCCCCAAAGCTTGTGCGTATTCGGCTTGTAGCCAGCGGTATTTGCCAGAAGCCGCCTTGCTATGCATGGCTTCAAGGGTTTCAAAGGCACTTTCAGAGAGTCTTTGCCCTAGCCAGTGTTTGATAAGGGAGTAAAAAAGAATACTCAAATAATTATCTTGCAGTGATTGAACTGGAATGCTTAGATTAAAAATGCCGGTTATCTGAGATTCGGCATAGGCGCTTAAAATCTGGTAATCAATGCTTTCCTGACTTAGCTTTTTGAGTGTTTTTTGAACCTGAGAGGCACTTGATGCCTCCCCTTTGGATAATAATGCCAGCAAGAAAAACTTTTCAAGTTCTGTATTGAAAACGATACTGGTTCCCTTGCGTTTATTATAGACACTGCGAAATGTTTCAATGGCATTTTCATAGGCCTGAATAGACCCGTCAATATTACCCTGTATCAGATTCCTGGCACTATTACCCAGGTGCCAATTAATGTGGCGATCATCATATTCGACTTTATCTGTGGTGCCGAGCACACCCTCTTGAATATGTGTGCCGGCAGGTAATTCGGGGAACAGGTCGCTGTCGCCTGCATAAAGGCTGTATTTGATTCGAGGGTGTTGCAAGTGATATTGAAAGCCAGGTGTGTCAGGCATGGAAGATTCACGTTTTTGTAATAAGCCCCAAAGCGCACTTTGATCTTCGAGATTGAGCATGCAGCGCTCAACCAGATCAATAAAGGTGACGCTGAACATTTCGGGTGACAATTTATCCAGAAGCTTATGATTGGGTGGCTGACCAAAGGTAGCAATGAAGAAACCGGGATCTGTCAATTCTGATTCACGGTATTGATAGCGCTCATTTAAAAGCTCCAGGGTGTGTGCCAATTTTTCTGATTTTCCCTGAAACAAAAAGATGCGTGCGTGAGAAATGCCGTGTTCAACACTTTGCCAAAGCACTCTGCCGAATGACTCGGTTGCTGAAAAAGAGCTTAGTACCTGATCGCCAAAGCGGTTAAATGTGTCATCTTCTATACTGGTTAATAATATTTCTTCGCGAAGTGGAGCAGGGCAGTGATATTTTCCCTGACTGCCGACCAGCCAGTCGGCATGAATTAGATCCACCAAAATGGGGCGCAGGCTGTGAAGTGTAAAACTATCTCCGCTTTTAGGGTCAACAATACCCAGTCTAAAAGCACAACTGGCGAGTGGTGTTGCTGCTACTGGCGCATAAATGATCGCAATGAGCTGTAGTAGTGAGCGTTGTAACTCGGGCAGTTTATAAAATGCATCACGGTCGAAAGTGGTTTGGCTCATAGTTTTCGTTATATTCTTATAGGGTAACCGAGCAATTATAAAATGTTTTTAGCGGTGCGTCTGCTTTTTGTCTGTAAATAGATAAATATTAATCCTAGATTCCTCAGTTGACCGCTTTAAAAGATAATTATGTAATGACTGGTGTGAAATATAACGCTTTAGCAAGACTCACTCACAGAGTAAAAGCGCTACAGGGTAAATTACATAACTGTGATGGCACATGGCGTTGTTGTAACTGCTTGAAAGAGAATGACTATTCCGCGCAGTTACGCCTAGCCCCGCACCATCACAGTCATACACTTTACCCTGTCCAACTGAGGAATCTAGGATTATCCTCATGTTGCTGTTGACACCCGATGTTTCAATCACTATATTAGCGCCCCTCAGGTTTATCTGAATCTGGCTATGTAGCTCAGTTGGTTAGAGCACATCACTCATAATGATGGGGTCGGTGGTTCGAATCCACCCATAGCCACCATCTTTTATAAAAGCCATGCAATTGCATGGCTTTTTGTTTCTTGCCCTTTTGAAAAAGTACTAAAATATGCTAGGGAGAACATTCTTGTAATATATGATTAAAGTATTAGATGAGTTTAACTTTCATCCTGAAATATCGCAAAGTGCGGGGATATCGCTGGTGTTTTTCAGCGGGCCGCATTGTGCATCGTGTCACCATCTGCGTGATTTAATCAATAACGAGTTTCAGTTATTTGTTGAGCACTTTTCTGATTTTCATGTTTATGAGGTAAAGGCGGATCAGGCCGGAGCGCTGGTGAATGAGTTTAATGTATTTCATTTGCCAAGCATGTTTTTATACCGTGATGGTAAATATCATTGTGAATTACAGGCTGAAGCGAATCCACAAAAAATTATCGAAGCGATAGAGCAAGCATTGAGTCAGCCTGCTGAGGAAGAGCCTTAATCAGTTTCTCCTAAATCTTTGATTATGCTTTTTCACTACGGTTTTTTAGCCGCACATAATGTTCTGCCGAATACACCAGATAAGCCTTCTCTTTAGCCGTTAAAGGGCGCACTTTTTTTGCAGGGCTTCCTACCCAAAGGTAGCCGCTTTGCAATCTTTTTCCTGGTGTCACCAGGCTTCCAGCCCCAATAATTGTTTCTTTTTCAACAACAACTCCGTCCATAATAATTGCTCCCATGCCAACCAGCACCCGGTTTTCAATTCTACAGGCATGTAACAAGGCTTTATGCCCTATGGTGACATCATCCCCAATAATAAGCGGATAGCCTGAGTCAGTTGTGTATTCTTCACTGGCGTGAGTGACATGTAACACTGATCCATCCTGAATATTGGTGCGCTTGCCAATTTTTATACTATTAACATCACCGCGTATTACACTCATTGGCCACACTGAGCTGTTTTCTTTGATAGTGACTTCACCGATGACAAGAGCTGTGTCATCAATATAAACAGATGGGTCAATATTGGGTAAGATATTCTCAAATGGACGGATATTCATAGTTGATTTCGTTTTAATTGTTTAATAATAAAACGACCGGGATGGCAGTTTTTGAGTGTCGTTTTGCTATCTGAGTCTAGTTCATTATTAAGCAAACGGCTTAGCGCATTGGCGCAATAAGCACTGGTGGTAAGGCCGCGGGAACCCAGTCCGCCCAAAACAAACAAACCAGGCAGATACTCGGCTTTGGGGTATTCCTTCCATTGTTTACCTTGATGAATATCATGATACTGTTTTTGGTAGAAATGTTTATCCGGGATGCCTCCGACATAGGGAAACCGATCTGGCGTGGTCATACGCACGGCGGCATGTGCGCTTTCAATCCTTGTTAGTGAATTGACAAATGTAGGTAGATAACGGCTTAATTGCCGTAGGTTTTCTGTGTCATCATCTAAACGTATTCTGGGATGCTTATTATTACGATTAAAGGTTGCACCAAAGATGTGTTTTCCTTTGGTCTCCTGAGTAATGATGGCGGGTGTTAAATAGCCTTCATGACCAATCACTGTTTTTAGTTTTTCTGAAAAAGTTGAAGCATGGGCAGAAGTGGTCTGTCCGGCAACTGGCATGTGAGGCAGAAACTGGGTCTGTTCAAAGTCACATAAGCTTTTTCCATTTGCCAGTATCAGAATCTCCGACTCATTAATTAACTTGCCTGAGTCATTGATAACCTGCCATTGGCTCTGCCTGTAGTAAAGAAGCAAGGCTTCCTTTTGCAAGATAATCTGGCAGTTTGGATGGCGTGTTAATGCATGAATAAGGCTTGATGGGTTTATCCAGCCTGCTTGAGGAAAATAAGTGGATAAGTAGGCTTTCTCTGGGTGTAATTTGATGCCGGCAGCTTCTTCTGTCTTTTTTTCGTCCAGTAACTGAATAAGAGTCTCTGACAACTTTCTGTTCTTTAGTGCTTTCCAGCGTTTTATCTCACGCGGATTATATGCCAGTTGAATTGCGCCACAGGCTTGTCGATCAAGTTGCTTACCCTGTTTTTCAAGCGTTTCAAGTAAATCTAGTGTGTATTTAAAACTTTGTACGTAAAAGGTTTCACCTTCGCTGGGCTGGGCTGTCATTTTGGGCAAGATAACACCTGCTGGATTTCCCGAGGCTTCTCTGGCAAGTTCCTTGCGCTGTTCGATCAGAGTAACTTGCCAATTTTTCTGGCATAAATGCCAGGCAATCTGGGCACCTGCTATTCCGCCACCAATGATAGTTGCCTGTTTCTTTTTCCAATGATATTGAGGGTATTCAAACCAGGCTGACATAGGACAAAACCGCCAAAAAGTGGGGGGGTGTACTTTTTAAGTATATTTAGAGCTTAAAATAATGCTTTAAAGTCTGTGATTTAGAGTTTATACGATAATTTATAAATATTTGCGGATAATAGCTACGTTTATCGGTTTAATTTGACCAATTTGAACTTAATCATTAGCCTGTATTGACTATTTGATGCGATACCTTCGGGTTTTTTACAGTTGTTATCAATGAATATACTAATAGAGAGCTGTGCACAGAAGATAATGATGAGAAAAATAGCTTAAATTTCTCATATTTCCCCTAAGAATTTGCTCAATAGTCTTTCTGTTAAGCTTATTTTTTAAGAAAAATCTGAAAAATTGCGCTTATTTTTCTCTCATCATACTTTCATGCAAAGCGCTCTAATAATTTTAAAAATATGTGGATTAGAACAATAATATATTGAGGTAACAATGTTTCAGATCAAACGTCTATTCACCCCAAAGCAAAACACTGAGAATAATCAATATATACCTGCGTCTTCTTTAATCGAAGAGGGTTCTGTTCTGGATAGACGTAAGATTTATGTTGATCGTCGTGTTTCACATAGCAAAATTAAACCTAATTGGGATCGTCGTAAACTTCGAGATAGAAGAAGAAATAAAAAGATAGAAGGAAACCTGGTTGATCCCAAAGCAGATAATTTTGTAGAGATACTTGAAGCAGCCTATAAAAGTGTTGTGGCATCACTCAATAAATTAAGCCTTGTAGCAGAGGATGAAGACTATGTTGCCATATCTGAGTTGCTGGATGACTTTCAGGATAAGATAGAAGCTTATTTGAGAAAAGAAGAAGAAATCCTGTATTTATTTATCAATTCTGTGAGTAGACAAAGCAGTAAGGAAAAAGAAGAAATATTAAGTATTTTTAATAAACTGATCTACCAGACTGGCGAAGAGGTATTACATTCTCTTGAGTTTTTTGCAGGCAATATCAGTGAGATAAATATAGAAGAATTTAGACAAAAAATTGATAAATCCCTTGGCTTACTGGCTGATAATTACCAGCAAAAACAAACGCATTTATACAGAATTTACAATAAGGTTAAGGGAACTGTAACAACAGCGAATTGATCTATCTGATAAAATAATTATACAAAGTATTGTGGCCTGTTTTAAACTGCGTAAATGATAAGCACCAGGCAGATATTAAAAGAAACTTTTGGTTATGATGATTTTCGTTTTAACCAAAAAGATATTATTGATAACCTGGTGAATGGCGAAGATGCTTTTGTATTAATGCCAACGGGTGGCGGAAAGTCTCTTTGCTATCAAATACCAGCGCTAGCCAGAGAGGGCGTCGGTATTGTTATCTCTCCTTTGATTGCGCTTATGCAGGATCAGGTTGATGCCCTCACGCAATTGGGCGTTAGTGCGGCTTATCTAAATTCCACTCTGTCGGTGCATCAAAGACAAAATGTCGAGAAACGTTTGCTTAAAGGTGAGCTTCAAATCTTGTATATTGCGCCGGAAAGACTACTTAATGAGCAAGTTTTAGGCTTATTTTCCCAATGTAAGATAGCGCTATTTGCGATTGATGAAGCCCACTGCGTTTCACAATGGGGGCATGATTTCAGGCCTGAGTATCAGCGTTTATCTGTCTTGCCAGATCGCTTTCCTGATGTACCCCGCATTGCCTTGACAGCAACGGCTGATAAGCGAACCCGAAGCGAAATTATTCAACAGTTGCGCCTTGAAAATGCCGGTGTTTATGTTAATAGTTTTGATCGACCCAATATCACCTATACCATAACTGAGTCACAAAATGCGCGCGATAAGCTCTTTCGCTTTATACAGGAAACACACAAGGGTGAAGCAGGTATTGTTTATTGTCTGTCACGCAAAAAAGTTGAATCAACTGCACAATGGTTATCTCAAAAAGGCCTAACGGCATTACCCTATCATGCTGGCTTAAGTGTACAGGAGCGTTCTGAGTCACAACGTCGGTTTTTGCGTGAGGATGGCGTCATTATTGTGGCCACCATTGCTTTTGGAATGGGGATTGATAAGCCCGATGTGCGCTTTGTTGCCCACTTAAGTTTGCCCAAAAATATTGAGGCTTATTACCAGGAAACCGGACGTGCCGGACGTGATGGTGAGCCAGCCGATGCCTGGATGAGCTATGGTTTGCAGGATGTTATATCACTAAGGCAAATGATGCAGGACAGCAATGGTTCTGATGAATACAAACGAATCACCAATCAAAAGCTGGATGCCATGCTGGGTCTATGCGAACTGGCTAGCTGTCGTCGTCAGGCGATATTGAGTTATTTTGATGAAGACCTGAATCAGCCCTGTGGTAATTGCGATAATTGCCTTAATCCGCCAGAAACCTGGGATGCAACGGTTGAAGCTCAAAAAGCTTTATCTACAGTTTATCGTACCGGACAACGATTTGGTGTGGCTTATGTCACCGATGTTTTATTGGGCAAGGATGATGAGCGCATCAAAACAAATGGTCATGATAATATTTCGACCTGGGGGATTGGAGCAAATCTGAAGCAAATTGAATGGCGAAGTCTATATCGTCAGTTAATAGCGCAAGGCTATTTAAGTATTAATATGGAAAAATTTGGTGCGTTGGAGCTAACCGAACAATCACGTCCTTTACTGCGTGGCGAAGTAACCTTAATGGCGCGCAAACATCGAAAGCCGGAAAAGGGTTCAACGGCTAGTAAAAGAGGGCAAGTTAAAGCCTCATTGCGCGATATAGACCAATCTTTGTTTGAAGCACTTAGGGAATGCCGTACCGAGTTGGCCAACGAGCAAGGCGTGCCCTCTTATGTCATATTTAGCGATGCTTCTTTAATTGAGATGGCTAGAAAGCGCCCGCAAACGGATGATACTTTCCGCTTTATCAGTGGTGTTGGTGATATGAAACTAAAGCGCTATGGTAAAGTTTTTATGGATGTTATTCGAGAATATCCTTTACCTGAGCTATTTAATAATAACTTTTCAGATACCATTAACAAGACACTAGCCCTTTATAACGATGGCTTTAGTATTGAGAAAATAGCTGAGCAACGAGATTTATCTGTATCAACTATTTACGGGCATTTAGCCGATGTTATTGAGGCAGGTATATTGACCGCGCCTGATGTGTTGGACATTGATGATGACGATATTATGTTGATTGAACGCACGGCAGAGCTATTAAAGAGTAAGGAAGAAAATACTCTGAAGCCTTTATATGATGAACTGGAAGGCGAATTTGATTATGGTGTACTTCGCTGTGTTGTGTCTGGTATGTAGACTGTTTAATCAATTAAGGAGACAATGATTAAGGCCATTCATCAAATTTATCTATAGAAAAAATAGCAACACGGTTAAAATAAACAAATCATATTAATACTAACAGCAATAAAAAATAAAAATGAAACGATCCGAAATTTTGTACTCCTTAGAAAGTGCTCAAGTAGCCCATGCAAAATGGCTTGGTTATGGTAGGCAATTAGTGGAAGGGGATAATCTTGAAAATGCTCAAACGCCTTTAAAATGTACTGATTGCACCTTTGGTCAGTGGTTCTATTCTGAATGGTTGTATATAAAAAATATACCGGGTTTTAAAGAAATTGAATCATTGCACAAGGAGTTTCACGAACTTTACGAAGCGCTTTATAATGTTGCTCTGCAGGTACATAATTCTCGCACCAAACGACGCTTGTTTGCATCAAAGAAGGAAAAAGAACAACAATTAGAGCAAATGAACGTTTATTATAAGCGCCTTGAAGAAAAGTCTAAACGTTTATTAAACGTTCTTCAAAAAGTGGAAATGGTTGTTTCTGCTATGTCAGACAGGCTTTTTGAAAGGAATATGAAGATGAATACCCAGGAGCCTGCTAGTTCTCAGATAGACTCCTAGTAAAATTTCTACCATTGGTTGGGTAAAAGTTTATTAATCGTAATTTGCTTTTGATCAATGCTGATATAATCGCCAGTACGCAAGTCTTTTAAAATCCGACTCACCATTTCTCTTGATGAGCCAATCATTTCGGCAAGATCCTGATGGGTTAAGCGCTGAGTCATCAGTTTTCCATCTGCTCTTTGTTGAGCCTCTTTATAAAGAACCTGAACCAGTCTTCCGTAGATATCCCGTGATGTTAGATTACAGATTGTATCGTCCATTTGTCTGATTCTTGCTGTTAGGGCAGCAAAAAGTGGGTGGCATATTTCGGGGTTTTTTTCTAGAACGGCATTGAAATTTTGATGAGTCAGAGTTAACAAAGTTGTATCATCAACGGTTGTGACTGATGCTGATCTGGGAGCGCTATCAAGTAAACTTAATTCACCAAAAAAATCACCTTCACCTAAAAAAGTAAAAATAGTCTGGCTTCCATCTTCATCGTTGGCAAAAACCTTCAACCGGCCTTTAATAATAATAAATAAGCTACGAGAATTATCACCCTGGGTGATCACTTGAGTATTTTTTTTAAAAGAAACCTCTTTCATTAAAGCAAAAATGTCATCAAGAACTCCTGAGCCAATGCCTGAAAACAGCTCAATCGAATCAAGCTTGTTTCTATGATTTTTTAGTGCAATAGGCGACTGTTTGGGGCTCATAAGGATTATCTTTGGATGATTTAAGGGGTATTCATTTCTACATCAGTATACAAAAGTATGTCAATTTATTGGTGGACTGTGACATATTAACATTTTTTGTCATTGTTTTGTTATAGCTTATCTCATGAAGGGAAAAGGAGGCTAATAGAAATAAAAGCGAGGGTATTATGAATACTCAACTATTAAGTAAAAAGCCAAACTACGTAATAGCACAAACCCGTTTGGATAAATTACGCCAAACATTACACACGATTTATAAAAAAAGCGGTGAGACAGATCAAAGTTTAACCGCCTTCAAAGATCAAGCTGCTAACTTTCATGCTTATTTACAAAGCAACCGAATATACAAACAACTTATATCCGGGCTTGACAAGCTAAACAGAATATCATTGCCTTACGCTTGTTGTTTGGTCAAAACAGAAAATTGTTCTTTCTCTATACATAAGCTTGCCAGGGGAATGTCAATACCCAGGCATGCACATCCCCAAAAATTCAGTTTGCTTATCGTTGAATCAGGCCGACTCCGCCTAACGCATAACAAGTGGGGTGATACGCTTGAAAATATGCGAAACAAGTCGTTACCGGCTAGCTACTTGCATAAAGGTGACACTAGCTCGGGCTTGCTGGTTGAAAATAACCTGCATGAAATTGAAGTCCTTTCTGAATCTGCCATATTTATTAGTATACGCATCCAATATAATAAACAGGAAGCTTCCAGCTTTGCCTTCACTAAATTCTCACGAGCTGTACATG
>JALWMR010000069.1 GCA_027083815.1 Thiotrichaceae bacterium | reverse complement strand
GTTCTTTACTGGCAAATAATACTAAAAAGTACACCCCCCACCTTTTTTGCCCTTTTGACCGTGAAAAGGGCAAAAAAGGTGGGGGGTGTACTTTTAGAACTTTAATTTCAATAATAGAGACCTTTGCACGAAAGATATGACGGATAAAAACTGCTTAGCCGAGCAACGCGAGACAACAGCTTTAGCTGACCCATTAGGGTGAGGCGCTGTTTGCCGAATAAATTCCCCTGTTTTTTCGCATATTTTCGGTCAATAGCCCTGCTATTACCCTCAAATCTTCAAAAAATCAGGAAAATTACGCTAATTTTTTTCTCGCCATACTCTCATGCAAAGATCTCTGATAATTATCGATTCTCTCGGTTGTTGATTAAGTCATCAACCACTGATGGGTCCGCCAGGGTTGATGTATCACCCATTTCTTCGACTTCATTGGCGGCTATTTTTCTTAGGATGCGGCGCATGATCTTGCCTGAGCGTGTTTTAGGCAGGCCGGGGGCCCATTGGATGATATTGATTTTGGCAATGGGGCCGATTTCAGCGCGCACCAGCTTTACCAGTTCGGCCTTTAGTTCATCTGTTCCGGTTTTGCCTGCCATAAGGGTGACATAAGCATAAATGCCCTGGCCAGTAATGTCATGCGGGTAGCCAACAACGGCGGCCTCGGCAACAGTAGGGTGCAATACTAAAGCGGATTCGATCTCAGCGGTGCCAAGGCGGTGCCCAGAAACATTAAGGACATCATCAACGCGGCCAGTAATCCACCAGTTGCCATCTTCATCGCGACGAGCGCCATCACCTGTGAAGTAATAGCCTTTGAACATGGCAAAATAAGTCTCATAAAAGCGTTTGTGATCGCCGTAAACGGTTCGCATAATGGAAGGCCAGGGTTGTTTCATGGCAAGGTTGCCAGCGGCTGGATTGCCTTCTATTTCATTGCCTTCATCATCCAGCAAGACTGGCTCGCAACCGAAGAAGGGAGCCATGGCTGACCCAGGTTTTAAATCATGCACGCCGGGCAGGGGGGTTATCATGTGTGCGCCCGTTTCGGTTTGCCACCAGGTATCGACAATAGGGCATTTGCCATTGCCAACGACGTGGTAATACCATTCCCAGGCTTCGGGGTTGATGGGCTCGCCGACGGTTCCGAGCACCCGTAGCGATTTGCGAGACGTTTTCTCGACCGGTTCATTGCCTGCTGACATCAAGGCGCGAATTGCAGTCGGTGCAGTATAAAAGATTGAAACATTATGCTTATCAATAACTTGCCAGAAACGTGAGGCATCAGGATAGGTTGGAATGCCCTCAAACATTAAGGTGGTTGCGCCATTGGTGAGTGGGCCATAAAGAATGTAAGTGTGGCCTGTTATCCAACCCACGTCGGCGGTACACCAGTATGTTTCGCCCTCTTTATAATCAAATACCAGCTTGTGAGACATGGCTGCCTGAACCAGGTAGCCACCGGTAGTATGTAAAACACCTTTTGGCGTGCCGGTAGAACCGGAAGTATAAAGAATAAAGAGTGGATCTTCGGCATCCATTTCCTCTGCGGGGCAGTCGGTGCTAGTATTGGGGACTTCCTCGTCATACCAGATGTCTCGCCCACTCGTCCAATCTACCGGATCACCACCACGTTTAACAACAATACAGGTATGCACATTAGGGCAGCCTTCCAGTGCTTTATCCGCATTGGTTTTTAGGGGTACTTTTTTACCGCCACGCATGGATTGATCGGCGGTAATAACCACCTGGCAGTCTGAATCGAGAATACGACTTTTTAACGCATCGGGAGAGAAACCTCCAAACACAACGGAATGGACAGCACCAATGCGGGTACAGGCAAGCATGGCAACGGCTGCTTCGGGTATCATCGGCATATAAAGTGAAACACGGTCGCCTTTTTTTACGCCACGGCTTTTAAGTACATTGGCAAATTGGCAGACTTCAGCGTGAAGCTCTTTATAAGTGATGTGACGATCTTCTTCGGGGTTGTCGCCTTCCCAGATGATAGCGGTCTGGTCGCCACGGGTATCAAGGTGTTTATCAAGACAATTATAGGAAACATTGAGCGTGGCGCCGTCAAACCATTTAATGTGCAAATCGGCCTGGTCGAAGCTCCAGTCAGTGACTTTATCCCATGGCTTGAACCATTCAACGTATTTTTTAGCCTGTTCATCCCAAAATGTTTCAGGGTCCTTGATCGATTGCTGATACATTTGTTGATATTGTTCGGCGTTGATATTGGCTTGAGCGGCAAACTCTTTTGATACTGGATAAACAGTGTTGGTCATGATGTCTCCTCCGGTTAGTATTCATTTATTTGTTGTATTATATTCAAGTTTATTCGATTTGTTGTAATTAGTGCTATATTTTGGTTTATTCACAAAGATATAATAATTATTATTACG
The DNA here is from genome assembly GCA_027083815.1 of Thiotrichaceae bacterium. GTDB lineage: Bacteria > Pseudomonadota > Gammaproteobacteria > Thiotrichales > Thiotrichaceae > Cocleimonas. Next base: position 18,702 of record JALWMR010000069.1, on the reverse strand, counting down.
TATAGTAGTCTTACGATTTAGTATAATTAAGCGTAGAAGGCTTATCTGCAAGGGCTTTTTTAGAGGCTCTTTAATCAGGTTCTCATTAAGATAATTGATTCGAATCAGTATTTAGATGCAAAAATAGTACTATTATACAAGGTGAAAAAATGGACGCTTTATCAATGACTATACTATTAGGCGTATTAGTCATGCTAGTTGTTGTTGTTGCTTTCGTTTTAACGGTTAAAAGCGGACAATATGATGACCTTGAAGGTCCAGCACACCGGATTCTAATGGATGATGATGATCCAAGAATTCCTGGAAACGAAGTAAACCATAAAGGAGTAGATGCTAGCGTTGAAAAAGAATCAGCATCTGAAAATTTTAAAAAGGAGGATAATGCCACATAGATAAAAAATAATGATACGGTAACATATTAGCTGTTACTAATATTAACTCTCCCATAAATGTAATGTATGCCTATCGACATAAACAAGCCTTAATTTGTTTATTCTGTCCTCAGAAGCTATATATATGTATGGGACAAAAATAATAATTTTATAAGACAAAAATAATTAAACGTCTTGTTTGTAAATTAAATAATACTTGTTGCGAGTAATTTTAGGAGAAGATCTAATGTCAGATAGGAGATTGCAAGTCTTTCATGCAGTGGCACGTTTGCTGAGCTTTACAAAAGCTGCAGAAGTGCTGCATATGACACAACCGGCGGTAACATTTCAAATCCGTCAGCTAGAAGAACAATTTGATACGCGATTATTTGATCGTGCACATAACCGGGTGAGCCTAACGGAAGCGGGGCATGTTGCCTTTGAGTTTACCGAAACCATTTTTGAAAAATATTCCGAGATGGAAAATGCAATCCGTGAAATAACAGGGAGCATTAGTGGGTCGCTTACACTTGGCGCATCAACAACCATTGCAGAATATATGTTGCCTTCATTATTAGGTGATTTTAATGCCAAGAACCCAGAAGTATTATTGAGGCTGCGTGTTTCCAATACCGAGGGGATTGTTTCCATGGTTGAGAACAATGTAATTGATCTGGGCGTAGTAGAAGGTCCTGTGACAAATAAAAACCTGTTGGTTGAAGTATGTCGCAAAGATGATTTAGTAGTTGTGGTACCGCCTGACCATGAGTTAGCTAACAAAAAATCTGTAACCGTAAAAGAAATGCTGGAATATCCCTTTATTTGTCGTGAAGAGGGTTCTGGTACACGTGAGGTTATTTCAGAACACTTGAAAGCACAGGGTTTGGGTAAGCATGCCTTAAAAGCGTGCCTGGAATTAGGTAGTCCTGAAGCTGTTAAAGGTGCTATTGAAGCGGGCATGGGTTTATCTGTTTTATCTAGCGTTAGTATTTCTAAGGAACTTAAGCTAGGTACTCTCAAAGGTGTACCACTTGATCCGCCCTTAAGCCGAGAATTCTCTTTTGTGCGTCAACGTCAGAAGTTTCGTGTTCGTACCATGGAAGAGCTATTGGATTTTGCCAGAAACTATTGTCAGGAATCCTAGTATTTTGCGGATTTCTTATAAACGGGGCTTTTTAGTCCCGTTTTTTTATTTTATTGTTAAGGCTGTACCACCCTTTCTATTTAAACATTCAACCTGCGAGGTTCAATACTATTAGTCATATTCATTTGATTTCGTTAAGATAGAACGTTCTAATAACTGGAGAGCCTTAAGCCAAAGATAATGATGAATAGAAATAGCTTAAATTTTCTACATTCCCCTAAAAATGAGATTATTTTTCTTTTATCATACTTTCATATAAAGCTCTCAATTGATGTGAAATAATATGTTACCCGGTATGCCTGTCCAAGGTAATAAGCAAGAGCGCAAACTCATAAAACTGTTTAAGATACTTAGCCCATCTAATCAGGATGCCCTGTTGGCATTTGCGGAGTTTCTTAAGGCACGTGCAAATGAGCAGGAAACAGGTAAAACGTCAGCTAATAAAGATTCGCAAATCCTGACTGAACCACTGAAAATTAAAAGGCCCGATAATGAAAGTGTTATTAAGGCGATTAAGCGTTTAAGTGCAACGTACCCGATGGTAGATAAAGATAATATATTGCACCCCATTTCTGATTTAATGACGTCACATATGTTGCAAGGTAAACCTGCTTCAGAAGTTATAGATGAATTGGAAGATGTATTTCTTAAAGAATTTAATCAGTTTAAGTCTTAGTAAAAAATAATAATAAGAGAGATGAGTATACGATGTTAAAGCTTATAAACGATTGGTACCACCGTCACTTCAACGACCCTCAGGTTGCTATTTTGGCCCTGCTGCTTTTTCTGGGGGCAATGACACTGTACTTTTTTGGGCGAATTCTAGCGCCGTTGCTAGGTGCAATCATTATTGCCTATTTATTAGATGGTTTTGTCAATAAACTTAGAAAGTTAAAGGTTCCCCGATTAATTGCTATTACCATTACATTTAGTATTTTCGTTCTGTTTTTATTGATTGTTCTATTTATTCTTGCGCCACTGTTAGCGCAACAAGCGACGCAGTTTGTTTTGGAAATTCCCAATATGTTTACGGAAGGTCAAAAGATTTTAATGCAGCTACCCGAGAAGTATCCGAGTATTATCTCGGAACAACAAGTGTCAGAGTTACTCTCAGGAATTCGTTCTCAAATTACCGATTTTTCACAATCAGTCGTTAGTTTTTCGTTGGCATCCGTACCTGGCTTATTAACCTATATGGTTTATCTGGTGGTTATTCCGCTGTTAATTTTCTTTTTCTTAAAAGATAAGGAAAAAATATTGAGCTGGTTTTCTCGTTTTTTTCCCAGTGATACCAAGTTGGTTTCCAAAGTTTGGACTGAAATGAATACCAAAATAGCCGGTTATGTTCGTGGAAAGTTTGTAGAAATAATGATCGTCTGGCTGGTTAGTTACATTACTTTTTTATTCTTTGGTCTAAATTACGCGGTTTTGTTATCTTTCTCTGTGGGAGTTTCTGTATTAATACCTTATGTAGGAGCGGCGATTGTTACTATTCCAGTCGCCATTGTTGCCTATTTTCAATGGGGGTATAGCACTGAAACCCTTTATGTATTAGTGGCATACGGAATTATCCAGTTTTTAGATGGGAATCTGCTGGTTCCTTTATTGTTTTCCGAGATGGTCAATTTGCATCCTGCGGCTATTATAACGGCTGTTTTATTGTTTGGTGGTTTATGGGGAATTTGGGGTGTGTTTTTCGCAATTCCCCTGGCAACATTAATACATGCGGTAATAAATTCCTGGCCTAGAACGGTAGAAAATGACGGATAGTTTTCTATTAACGCTATCTGATGGTCGTCGTTATCCTTATCGCCTGGTTTTTTCCAGTCGGGCAAAATATATTCGAATTAAGCTTTCAAATACGGGCGAATTAAGCGTTACTTTGCCGAAAAGATATGCTCAAAAAAAAGCACATTACTTCATAAGCAGCAAAACTGACTGGATAGAAAAACAGCTTTCCAGGCTGCCTGAAAAGTCTGCATTTGATAGCATACCACCAACAATAGCCCTGGAATTGATTGAACAGTCCTGGTCAGTCGAATTGTCCAAAAAAACATATAATGGAGTTATACTGGAAGTCTCTGCTGAAAAACAACTTACCATCAGTGGGCAAATAGATGATATTGAAATGGTAAAAAAAGTCATTAATAAATGGATGCAGAAAATGTGTCGGCCCATATTTTCTTCCATGATGCAGGAAATTGCAGAGGAGCATGGGTTTTATTATAAGCGCCTGAGTATTCGTTCACAAAAAACGCGCTGGGGTAGTTGTTCAAGTGACAAAAATATAAATCTCAACTCAAAACTACTAATGATGCCGGAGGATGTGGTTCGTTACGTGATGATTCATGAACTCTGTCATACGCTGGAAATGAATCACTCTCCCCGTTTTTGGGCATTAGTTGAAGAGTGTGACCCTCTCTTTAAGCAGCATAGAAAAAAGTTAAAAGAATATGGCGCCACAATTTTTTTGTAAATTAAAATATAGCTACTTCAAAATAACATAAGCCGTCAAGTTGGCGGCTTATGTGTTTTAAACAGGCTTTAAATATCATCCTGTTATTTTGGCTTTTCAGTATCCTGATTATTTGATAAACCTCGGCCATTATCAATAATAAGTTCTTCGGAATCATTATTAGTAGGAGCTGGATTAGATACTGAGTTATTGTTTACCTGTGGCGGGGATAGCGGATTATCTGCTCCACCACCACATGCCGTTATAAAAATAGCGACGATTACCGCCAAACCAAAGTTATGTAGTTTATTTGTCATAAAAAATCCTCTTTATTTATTTTGTATAGATTTACGTTAGTTAATGGTAACTGTTGCCTTTGCCCAAACAACTTCATTATTGGAGTCAATAATGCTATACCAAATATCGACGGTTCCCCCGCTATAGTTATTATCAGCTTGATAGAGCAGTTTATTGTTTTCGACCGTAACACTACCAATCCATACACTATCAACCTCATTGATTTGTATATTTGAACCAGTGTCATTTTGTAGCACATCAATAGTAACCGTGTTTCCAGGGTCCACACTAGCAGTATCATTCCTGGCGTTTAAGCGTACACCACCTCCGCCTTGAACGGTAACAGTTACTTTACCCCAGGTTGTTTGCCCAAGCCTGTCGACCAGTTCATACCAAAATACTTCAACACCTGAAAAACTGGCATTAGGCGTATAGATTATTTGTCCATTATTTACACTGACTTGACCGTTATCAGGGTCATCATACCAACCGATGCTTAGACCTGTGCCAGTATCATTCGCGAGTACATCAATAGCAACTGAGTCACCTGATGCAACGTTTGCCGTATCGGTATTGGCTTTTAAGCTACTAGCATTATTGCTAACGGTAATAATCACATTACCCCAGGTTGTTTGACCTGAACTATCCACCAGTTCATACCAAAAAGCCTCTGTTCCAGTAAAGCCGGGGTTAGATCGATAAACTAGCTGGTTATTATTAACTGATACGCTGCCATTACTGGGGTCATCATACCAACCGATGCTTAGACCAGTACCGGTATCATTGGCAAGAACATCAATAGTGACAGGTGTAGCAGTTATAGCTGTTACCGTATCTTTAGCTGCATTTAATGGAGCGGGTGGTATTGATGAACTAACCTTGATAGAAACAAGTGCCCATTCCCATGAATTGCTACTCGAGGAGCTTATCCCATACCAAAACTCTTCAGTGCCACTAAAGCCTTGATTGGGTTGATATTCAAGCTTACCATTGACGATGGAAACGGAGCCATTTGAAGCCGGATCAACTTCCTCTAGTACCAGGTTATTACCCGTATCATTTGCCAATACATCAATGGTGATTTTAGAACCATCTGATTCGGCAGAATCATTATTGGCTGCAAACTGAACTGAAGGTGTATTTAATTTGATATTATCAAGGTCAATATAACTTCCCTGAATGGGTATCCCACCCGTATAGAGAGAGTCAACGACAAGGGCGCTACTGCCATTGGTGGGGTTATTGAAAACACCAGCCAGGTCAATCTTGTAAAACGTACCACCATCGGTAAAGAAGTTATAATAATAATCTTCATTTTTATCTACGTAGCAAGAATGAGATTGATACGTTGATGCAATTCCTTCTCGTGTAAAAGGTAGTCTTATCCAATAATAACCAATCGGCCTTTCTGAATTGATATAACGAATTGAGCGAGTAAAACTAGCGTTAAAAATATCGCTCCAGCCATGGTTAGACGAAAGTGCAACATTATTTTTCTCTGAGAAACAAAAATGTCCTACGCCAGAACGAATACCAATATCAATGGTATTGGCAATTTTCCAGCGATTTACATCAACAACAGCAACCGCACCACCAGCCATAGGCACATAAAGATGCTTATTATTTGGTGCAAAGTCAGCGTTATGCCCACCTGGAATACCAGGGTAGAAACAGTCAATCGGGAAGTCATTATATTGATCCTGATCTGGACTGCGGGTGATGCCTTCACTTGCAAATAAACGATTGTACTGGTCTTCACGGCTCTGACTTGGCCCGTTTAAAGCTCCCCTGAAAGTACTTCTATAAATACTGATACAGGCATTGAGAATGCGATCCGCTTTTGCTTTGGGCAGATATTCAGTTCTCTGAAGATTCATACGGCTGACAAGCTGTAAACCATTAGTCGTAAGTTTTAATTTAAGCAATGCGTGTGCTATACCACCTGTATAATCAGAGGGGTCTGCATGCTTTCCTTCTTCGATAGCATAAAAGTCAGCTTGCTCATTGGCTGGTAGATTGGTTCTATCCCTCGGTACAATTTGATGAATTGACGTGCGGGTTTGTAGATGATTGACAAGCTGGCTTTTAAGTATATTACCTTCTTTCCAGACATTATAAACGGATATTTGACGGTTGGCGCGATCAACAATAGCCGCGTAATCCGGGGTCAACCAATAAGGGTGACCACTGATCTGGTTGCCGCCATGATCGTTATTTGCACAGTGATATTTGGTTGCACCCGCAATGGTATTGGCATCTGGATGACTTAGCAGCATACTTCCATCGGTAAGTGTGCAATCAACATTTTCGCCGATAGTGCCAACGACCTCATCAGTATCCACATCAATAAATGACCCCATAGGACGGTTACTGGCTGCCATTAAAATAACATTAAACTTTTTATTGTATGCATCACCAGAGCGTGGCTTGTGTATTAAATCAATCTTTTTCACGAGCTTCATAGTCGTTTGACCAGATTGATCTTTTCTTAATTCAATGACATTAACAAAACCAGAACCTTTGGGTACACCATATATTTTGCTATTAAAGCCATTATCAGCATGATGACCAAGCAAACCAGGTACATCCAGGGTATTGACAAGCTCCATATTTTCAACATCGATTTCAAGTATTCTATTACCCGTTGGTGTTGTTGAGCTGGTATTATGCTCATCAGCATAATAAGCGTGTACTGGGCCTGCAATCACAGATTGTGATGGTAATAATGCACCCATGCTTAGGAGAGCACCAAGAATCACCTTGCTGCCAATTTTACTATTTTCCATTTTGTTGCCTTCTCTTTTAATTATGCAAAAATTAACTGATACCTGAATAATGGTATTTTTATCTTGTCTGGTTTGTGTATTCTAAAAAGATAAGTGGTTCTAATAAGTGGATTAATACTCAGGAAGGTGTCATTTTTTAATAAAATAATTTAAAAATAATCGGCAACAATAAAAAATCACATACTTATTTGTGAAGTTTAAGAGAATTTTAATAGTAAGAGGAGGAAGAGATGGACTTTATGGTGGAATAGCTAATTGAAGAGATTGCCAGGCGATATCTGATTAGCATTGAAAGTGTTTTTAAGAACATAAAAGTACACCCCCCACCTTTTTTGGCTTTTGCTCGGCTACAGCTCAACTGTTGAGATAGCAAAGCTATTTGTTATCTAGTACATCAATCAGGTCAAGGTAGCCAGATAGTATGAATCAGGTAATAACTGTAGGTTCATGCATGCCCGTATAACCAATGATATTGGCAATCAGCTCGGCTATTTCAATCAGGTCATATAATGCTTCCTGGGTATCCAGGTCATGTTGCTGAATGTCTTTTTCATAGCGCTCAATATATAAACGCAAGGTTGCACCTTCTGTTCCAGTACCCGAAAGGCGGAAAATAATACGTGCGCCATCGTCAAATAAAATGCGTATACCTTGATTCTTACTGACCGTATCATCAACAGGGTCGTGATAGCTAAAATTGTCGGCTATTGTAATGGTACGTTCGCCAAAACTTTTGCCTTTTAAGGTGTTTAGATTAGCCAACAGGGTATCAATTAATTTATTGGCAGATTCGCTGGGAATATTCTCATAATCATGGCGAGTATAATAATTACGACCGTATTCGGCCCAGTGCTGGCGCACAATATCTTCCACACTTTGTTTCCGCTCTGCCAGAATATTGAGCCAGCAAAGAACAGCCCAAAGCCCGTCTTTTTCGCGCACATGATCGGAGCCCGTGCCAAAGCTTTCTTCGCCGCACAGGTTAATACGTCCGGCATCAAGCAGGTTACCAAAAAACTTCCAGCCAGTAGGCGTTTCGTAACAGGGGATGCCAAGTTTTTCGGCCACTCGATCAGCTGCCTGACTGGTTGGCATCGAACGACCAATGCCTTTTAGACCATTTTTAAATGCTGGAATTAGATGTGCATTGGCAGCGATTACGGCAAGTGAGTCACTCGGTGTTACAAAAAAGTAATCACCCATAATCATATTGCGATCACCATCTCCATCCGATGCGGCACCAAAATTGGGGGCGCTGCCTGTTTCTTCTTCATCAAACATTTTAGCAACAAGTCGCCTGGCATGAACCAGGTTTGGGTCGGGGTGAATACCACCAAAATCAGGTAAAGACTCTCCGCGAATTACAGAGCCAGGTGTTGCACATAACTCATCTTCAAGTATTTGCTTTGCGTAGGGCCCTGTAACAGCGTACATCGCATCGAAGCATAGTTCAAAATTATCCTGGTTAATCAGCATTTTTATCTTGTCAAAATTGAATTGGCATTTCATCAACTCGGCATAGTCTTGAACCGGGTTGATGATCTCAATGTTCATTTTTTCCAAGGTATAGTGGCCGAGTAAATCAAGGGGAATGCCTTTAATAGGCGCAATATGGTACTCAGTAATCTTTTTGGTTTCTTCATAAACCGCATTAGTAAATTCTTCCGGTGCAGGGCCACCATTACTAACATTGTATTTAATACCAAAGTCACCATTCATACCACCGGGGTTATGGCTGGCGGATAAAATGATCCCACCCAATGCCTTGTGCTTGCGAATTAAATGTGATGCAGCGGGGGTGGATAAAATACCACCCTGACCCAGAATAACCTTGCCAACCCGATTAGCTGCCGCCATGCGTAATATAATCTGGATGGATTCACGATTATAATAGCGACCATCGCCGCCAAGGATTAAGGTTGAGCCTGGCAGATTGGGCAAACAGTTAAAAATGGATTGCACAAAATTTTGTAAATAATCAGTTTTTTTGAACTGCGCTACTTTTTTTCGTAATCCTGATGTGCCGGGCTTTTGGTCGTTAAAGGCTTGTGTTTTAACCGGCTGTACTTTAATGGGTTTACTGTAATGCATAATTATTTAGCTTTTGTTTGCCTGGGTTTCGCATGGTGATTGGTTAATTGAGTGTAGTGATATACTATAAGTCGCATGATTGTAACAAATAAAAACACACAAGCATTTACTCCCCGGCCTCGCTCATTTATCGATTTAATGGATATGTATGAGCATAATTATATACGTCTTCGTCTCTTTTGTGGGGATATTCGTCAGCTTCCTGAAGTAATGGTTTCGACCATACCGGGTGGCGTTCCTGTCCGGCTGAGTGTGCTCGAACGGGCTAGCCACACAACGACTTTAATGTTGACTTATTTGTTTGATGATGGGGAGCGACGTCCCGATTTAAAAATTCAGGTATACCATGATTCGCGCCAGGCCGATGTTATTAGCCGTAACTGTCGTCTTACGGGGCGTGAGATACGCCTTTGGGAAGAACAATTAGACAGTGTTTTATTATGTCGCTGGCGTTTAAACCGTTTTCTTTATAAATGGCTGAAGCATCTTGATTATCAAGGCCATTCTTTTAAAGATACAAAATAAGCGATAAATTCCGCACTCTATTCTTGACTAGAACACTGGGTTGTTTATAATCCATACTAATTTAGTAGGTTTTATAAACAGTACTTGTCCTTGGAAACAGGTACGGAGGAAATGATGAAATTATCAACAAAAGGACGTTATGCGGTCACCGCCATGATGGATCTTGCAATACATGATAGAGATGGGCCGGTGACATTAGCAGATATTTCAAACTGTCAGGGAATTTCACTGTCTTATTTAGAGCAACTGTTTGCCAGATTACGCCAATCTGGTTTGGTTGAAGGTGTGCGTGGCCCCGGTGGTGGATACCGTTTAGGCAAGCCATCCCAGCAGATTAGCGTTTCCGATATTATTGTTGCGGTGGATGAATCAATCGACAATACCCGTTGTAAAGGCAATAAGGATTGCAATAAAGGCGAGAAATGCTTAACCCATCACCTGTGGAATGACTTAAGTGAACGTCTTTATGAGTTTCTTGACGGGATAAGTCTGGCAGAATTTATTAAAGACCCTGAGGTACGTAAAATATCGCGCCGTCAGGATTCAACCGCCAGCCGTATTGCCAATATGTTTCCACCTCGTTCTAAGGCTAGCTAGGAGCCTGTCCAAGAATAAAGAAGCTACTGCAAATCCCATGAAAACTATAATCTGAGCCTATTGAATTCGTTAAATAGCTAGGGCTATTCGCCTCTTTCAATAAACTCACCTTATGGCTTTCCTGTAATTTTCGCTGCGCTTCCTATTCTCGGACAGACTCCCAGGAATTTCACTAATCAGAAGTCATGGGCTATACTCAGCCCATGACCTTTCCTAAAGAACAAAAAGCCGGCAGTATTTGCCCCACTTTAGAGTATTCCGCTAATACGCCACTCTGGTCAAGGGTGCCCACTAAAGACGAAACAGGTCGCTATCTGGGTGACTTTATGATGATCATCACTGGTTTAAAAAAAGCCAGTTCGGAACATCGTAAAAAAACCATTAATGCACTGACACATGTGCTGGCTCATTATTCTGATATCGTTGTATTTGCTGATTTGAATATGAAAATGAGTTTGCTATGGGTATCCATTAAACCTGTTAAAGGCATGATGGTTGAGCTACCCGCTGCCATTATTCGTAGCGTACCTGAAGCAAAACTGATTTCTGACAGACCTCCCGTGGGTTAAACCTTCAAGCCGAACTGAAAACAATCAGATTGTCCGCAAGGGTGTGCTTACAAAACGCCTAAAAAGGTAGGGGGTGTACTTTAAAAAGCTTCTATTTCTTGTATATTCTTTATAATTTTTGCGTAATTAGCGCCTTATTAGCGTTCCGATGCCTTCATCAGTCAATAACTCAAGTAATACCGCATGGTGCACACGTCCGTCAATAATACAGGATGACTGGGTGCCGGAATCAATTGCATCAAGTGCACATTGCAGCTTGGGTAACATGCCGCCCTGAATCGTTCCGTCGTCTGTAAGCGCCTCAATTCTGCGTTTATCCAGACCGGTTAGCAGATTGCCTTTCTTGTCCAGAACCCCCGGCGTATTGGTTAGCAAAAGTAACCTCTCAGCACCCAGGATAGCAGCCATTTCGCCGGCAACCAGATCGGCATTGATATTATAAGAGGTGCCATCTTCGCCAACGCCAACGGGGGCGATAACAGGAATATACTTTTCATTATCCAGCAATTTCAAAATACCGGGATTAATTTTTTTGACCTTGCCGACGTGACCCAAATCAATAATCTCGGAGGGTTGGGCTTCGACTGCTTTACTTTTAAGTTCCAGCTTCTGGGCGACAATTAAATTACCATCTTTGCCTGTTAAACCAATAGCGCGTCCGCCAGCCTGGTTAATATCACTAACAATCTGTTTGTTGACTAGCCCGCCGAGCACCATTTGCACCACGTCCATGGTTTCGCTGTCGGTGACGCGCATCCCTTCGATAAAATGACTTTCCTTGCCAATCTGTTCGAGCAATTTTCCAATCTGCGGGCCACCACCATGAACAATCACGGGGTTAATACCGACCTGTTTTAATAAGACCACATCGCGTGCAAAGCTTCTTTTCAGGTTTTCATCGGTCATTGCATTGCCACCGTATTTAATGACAATGGTTTTACCCGAATAGCGCTGAATATAGGGCAGAGCCTGGGTTAAAATAGGGGCAATTTGCTTGGGATCAGTGCTTGGCATAGTTTGTTTCTGTAAAAATCGTTTAAAAAGGCAGTATAAAAGCACACCCCCCCACTTTTTTCCACTTTTGTCTGGTTTTGGGTGATATTAGAAGGGAAGCTTTTGATCGTAATCAATCAGGCTAAAAATCTGTTTGAATTGGCTTTTGATCTCATTAAGGCGTTGCCTGGTGGTCGCTTCAAAGCGAAAGTTTAGGCTGGCAGACGTGTTGGACGAGCGAATTAAGCCCCAGCCGTCCTCATAGTCAACCCGCAAGCCATCAATTAGTGACAGCTCGGCTCCGGGGAAGCTGGCATTTCGTATAAAATGATTTAACAGCTTCCTGGCTTGTTCAATATTGTCAAATTTTAAATCATATTGTGGCGTAGAATAACTATTCGGCAGCTGTGCAAATAACTCGCTGCTACTTAATGGTGTTTGTGATAAGGCTTCCAGCAAACGGGCAGCCACGTAAGGGCCATCATCAAAATAAGACCAGCGATCAGGCATAACAATATGGCCGCTAAATTCACCGCCGAGAAGGGCATTTAAACGTTTCATTTGCATTTTAAGGATAGAATGACCACTGATGCACATGGAAGGCTGCCCTCCATATTGACGCACCATCTGCGCGACTAAAAAACTGCATTTAACATCGTAAACAACCGCAGCACCGGGATTGTTTTGCAGTACACCTTGAGCCAGCAGAATCAAAATTCGGTCAGGCCAGAGAATAGTACCCTTATTGTCTACCGCTATCATGCGATCACCATCACCATCAAAAGCAATGCCCAGATCAAGCTGCTGATCGGACACATACTGCGCCAAAGTCTCAAGATTAGCAGGCACCGTCGGATCCGGTGAATGGTTGGGAAAGGTGCCGTCCAGCTCACAAAAAAGGGGGTGAGCCTCACAACCCAGCTGTGTAAACAGTGATTCGGCAAACAGCGCAGTCGCCCCGTTACTGGCATCAATGGCAATGCGTAAAGGCCGTTCCAGGTGGATATTCTCTACTATCGCCTGTTGATATTCTCCAACAATGTTGTTGACCGGTGTATGCTTGCCCCGTGATTGACTTTCTGCGAGATGACCGTTAACAATATCGTAATACAGCGTTTCAATGACAATGCCACTAAGCGGAGCCTTTTCATAAACAATCTTGATACCATTGTGAGTCGGCGGATTGTGACTGCCGGTGACCATCACGGCATTGGCAATTTCAAGGTGTTGCAGAGCAAAATAGGTGACGGGCGTTGCCACCAGACCAATATCTAAAACATCACAACCAGCAGCACATAAACCGTTGATTAAAGCCTCGCTGAGCGCATCACTGGATAGTCGTCCATCTCGACCTACAACAATTTGTGCAGAATCAGCGTGACGTTTGACTAACTGATGACCGATTGCCAGACCAATGAAATAGGCATCGTCAAAGTTGTTATTCAGACACCATTCCTTGCCGATTTCACCACGAATATCATAGGCTCGAAAAATATCCTTATTGATGTGCGTGTTGATGGAAGCGGTCATGTGATGGGATTATTTTTTGCCAGAATGACCAAAACCACCAGCACCACGTTCACTGTCATCAAAGGATTCAACCTGATTGAGGCTAACTTGCACAACAGGGAGTATAACCAGCTGTGCAATACGGTCACCTTCCTCAATGGTGAATTCGGTATCACCCCGATTCCAGCAGGAAATAAACAACTGCCCCTGATAATCTGAATCAATCAGCCCAACCAGATTGCCAAGCACTATGCCGTGTTTATGTCCCAGCCCGGAACGGGGCAGAATGGTTGCCGTCAATGAGGGGTCGGCGATATGAATAGCGATGCCAGTCGGGATAAGCTGTGTTTCGCCCGGCTTTATCGTGAGCGGCTCATCAATACAAGCACGTAAGTCCATTCCGGCAGAACCTTCGGTAGCATAATGGGGCAGGGGAATGGTATCGCCAATGCGCTTGTCGAGAATTTTAAAATTGAGTTGGGGTTTTGTTTGCAAGTAAATATTCCTGATAATGATTGTTAAAGCTGTGATTTTAGTTGATTTGATTGGCAACTATGTTCATTAATTTAGTTGCGAGTGTCCTCTTATCCTGTTCGGGTAGTGAAATGTGTTGATCTTTGAACAATATCTCAACTTGATTCGTGTCTTTATCAAAACCCTGATTGTGGCCCACCGGGTTGGCAACGATCATATCCAGTTTTTTGCGTAGCATTTTGGTTTTGGCATGCTCAATAAGATTTTCGGTTTCGGCTGCAAAGCCCACACAAAACAGTTCGGGAAACTGATGTGAGACATCCATTAAAATATCGGGGTTGTAATCCAGCTCAAGTGAAACAGGGTCATCTGTTTTTTTGATTTTTTGATCGGCAACATTAGCGGGTGAATAATCAGCAACCGCAGCCGTGGCAATAAAAATATCAGACCGTTCGGCTTCTTTTAAGGTTTGTTGATGCATTTCTTTGGCGGATTCAACCAGAATACGTCTAACACCAGCAGGTGCTTCTAACGCTACAGGGCCGGAAACAAGAGTAACTTCAGCGCCCATTTGCTGTGCAGCAGCGGCAATGGCATAGCCCATTTTACCCGAACTACGGTTACTGATATAACGAACCGGATCAATCGCTTCACGGGTTGGCCCGGCGGTGATTAATACTTTTTTACCCGATAGAGGCAGCTGCTTTGCAGATGCGCTAAATTGAGATTCAATGAGATCAGCGAGTTGCAAGGCTTCAAGCATTCTGCCCGCACCTACTTCGCCACACGCCTGTTCACCCTCGGCGGGGCCGTGTAACTGAACACCCTGTTCTTTTAACAGCCTGACATTTGATTGTGTAGCCGGGTTTGACCACATAACACGGTTCATCGCAGGTGCTAAATGAATCGGTGCTTCGCTTGCCAGGCACAGGGTGCTTAACAGATCATTGGCATGACCATGTGCCAGACGCGCCATAAAATCTGCCGTGGCAGGTGCAATCATAATCAAGTCGGCCCAGCGTGCCAGTTCAATATGACCCATGGCCGCTTCGGCCTGAGGGTTAAGCAAATCGGTATGTACCGGATTTCCAGAAATGGCCTGCAATGTGAGTGGTGTAATGAAGTCACAGGCCGCCTGAGTCATACAAACCTGCACCTGAGCACCCTTTTTAATCAGTGAACGTACCAGTTCGGCTGTTTTATAGGCGGCAATGCCACCGCTTATCCCGATAAGGATATGTTTGTTGTTTATAGCTGACATAATAAAGCGATCATAACAAATAATTCAGGCTTATGGCGATTACTGATTGGGCGGCTGAAGACAGACCGCGTGAAAAACTGCTACAGAGAGGAGCTGAAGCACTGACCGATGCTGAATTGCTGGCAATATTTCTGCGAACCGGCATAAAAGGTAAATCGGCGGTTGATCTGGCGCGTGAGCTACTCAATGAAACTGGTGGTTTATCGGCATTGTTAAGCGCTGATGAAGACCGTTTTTGTCAAAGCAAAGGTGTAGGTCAGGCAAAATACGTTCAGCTTCAGGCCGTTGTTGAAATGAGTCGGCGTTATCTGGATGAAAAAATACACCGTGGCGATGCCATGAGCAGTGTTAATGATGTGAAGCGTTATTTGCAATCACGCCTGCAGCATTATCCGTTTGAAGTATTTTCATGTCTTTTTCTGGATAATAAACATCGCGTCATTGAATATGAAGAACTGTTTCGCGGCACCATTGACAGCGCCAGTGTACACCCTCGCGAAGTGGTGCGCAGGGTGTTACATCATAATGCAGCCGCCATCGTTCTGGCGCACAACCATCCCTCCGGCGTGGCCGAACCGAGTGAATCGGATAAAGCCATAACCCAAAAACTGCAACAGGCACTTCAACTCATTGAGGTGCGCCTGTTAGATCATTTTATTATCGGTGACGACGTTATTTCCTTTGCCGAACGGGGTATGATGTAGCCGCTTCATTCTATCCCGGAGAAAAGCCATAAAAAGGTGGGGGGTGTACTTTTAGAATCCCTAATAGGCAAACTCTAACTGGCGTATTGCCTGTCTACGCTCTTTTGGCCTCATATGTCTTAATTTTTGTCTAAAGTTTTGTCTTTCTTGTGGTGTCATATTCCGGAAAGCACGTTTTATACGTTTGCGTAATTCAGGTGGCAGATTTTTAAACCAGTGTCGTTGCTTTCTGATACGTTTTCTTTGTTTGGGGGGTAAATTTCTAAATCGCTTAAAGCGTTCACGTGCCAGTTTGCGCTCTTTTTTATTAAGCTTTTTCCATTGTCGGTAGCGCTTTTTTAGACGCTTTCGTTGTTCTGGTGTCAGGGTTTTCCAGCGTTTGGCAACTCGTTGTAAATGCAACTGGCGTTTTTCTGGCAGGCTTTGCCATTTTTTCTTTAGTGGTTTAAGAACCTTTTGTTCTTCTGTGCTGAGTGACTGCCAGTCTAGTGCGAAGCTATATCCAGAAATACCGAGAAAGCAGACGAACAGTAGACTTTTAACGAGGTTTAGCTGTATTTTTTTACACATACTGATTTGTTTCATTGTTTGTCCTGACAGGTTTTTGCTACTTCTAATGGTTTGTTGGGCTGGTTTTGATTGCAGTCGAAAAGCATTGAGTCTGTTTCGATCCACTGCTCAAATCCATCACCGGTTGCCTCTTCAACATCAGCCAAAAACGCCAGAAAATCGGCATCGGCTTCGATAGCTTCAAATGCATCATTCTGATTGGCTTGTGCAGTGCCAGTAAGAATCAGGCACAGATAAAAAGCTGATAATTGAAGTGTGCTCATTTTCAAAGTGTGGCTTCACCCAGGGAGTCATCAAGCCATTGATAGAAATCAAGCTGGGTGTACAGATCCAGATCTGAATCATCGCTAAGCACTTCGAAATCATCCATAAGCACCAGAGATGGATCGGCTTCAATATTATTGGTGAAATCGGCTATCAAATGAGGAATGACCATAAACCCGAGTACACTCGCCAGTGCTAGGCCTGTCCCTGCTGCCGTTATCCATGTGAGATTTAAGCGAGGTGATCCAGGTGACTTTTTTTGTTGTAAAAGGGCTGTTTGGCGCGCTTCCTGCAGACGCTGTACAATTGAATCATCAAGGCTATCCACCTGTTGATCCAGTGTATTACTGATCTTTTCTTCAAAGTGTGTTTTTAGGTTTTCAGTGGCTTTCTTCATTTGAAAACTCCTTTAAGCTATTTCTCAAGCTTGCTAAAGCCCTCGAATAATGTGTTTTAACGCTTCCTTCCGAGCATGTCATGATGTTTGCTGTTTCTCGTGTGCTATAGCCTTCCCAGCTACGCAACATAAAGGCTTGTTGTTGCCTGAGAGGAAGTTGGCTAATGGCATTTTGCAGAGATTGACTAAATTCCATATTGCTTAATACATTATCGGGAAGAATATCTGAGTCATCACTATTATTCTCCAGTGCAGATTCCTTAATTTCCTCATCTTGCTGCTTGCCTTTGCCTAACCAGCTTCGCCAGCGATTTCTTACCGTTTGCTTGCGATACCAGTCGTTTATTCTGCTTTGCAGGATTCGGTAAAACAGGGGAGGCCACTCATGACTCTGTTTATGCGAATACTTGCTGACAAGCTTAAGCATGGCATCCTGAACAATATCCAGCGCTACTTCATCATCATGGGTTGCAAGACGCGCCATAACAAAAGCACGCTTTTCACTATGGATTAAAAATTGCTCAATGTTGATAAATGATTCCAAATGTTTTCCTTGTTTTATACCTTTAACGCATCAGCCTGAATTCGGTTGACAAAATAGTCACAAGGAGACCTTTGCACAAGAGTATGGTGAGAGAAAAATTAGCGCAATTTTTATCCGTCATCTCTTTTGTGTAAAGGTCGCATAAGAAATAAAAAAATAATTTGTCAACCAAATGCTCACCAGCTCGTTGTATGGATCATAGGAGGAAAATACCTATACACCATTTAATCACGAGGATAACATGATGAAAAAGAGAAGGTTAACTATCAGTACAACGAACAATTCAACAAGCAAAGTAACGAGCAAAGTAACAAACAAAAAAAGCTTAATAAGCCTGATGCTAGGGATGTTTGTTCTAAGCCAGCCTGTTTTCGCCGGAACCAATAGCCCTGTAATTGACCAAAAAGAAGCACAGCAGAAACATCGTATTGTTCAAGGTGTCAAATCAGGCGAGCTAACGGCCAAAGAACTCAGTCGTTTGACCAAGCAGCAACGCAGGATTTATCGTGAGGAGCGACGCTTTAAAGCGGATGGAACATTTAGTCGCAGGGAACGCGCTAAAGTACATTACGATCTTGCCAGATCCTCTCATAGTATTTATAAGCAAAAGCATGATCGCCAGGTGCAAGGCCATCATCCGCGTAAAAAGATGAGTATCAATAAGCGCCAAAATAAACAGGCTCGCCGGATTGCCCAGGGTGTTGGTTCTGGTTCATTAACAGCCAGAGAAACAGTTCGTTTAGGCAAACAGCAAGTACGCATTCAAAAACAAAAGCATCGCTATAAAGCGGATGGCGTATTTACCCGAAAGGAACGTGCACGGGTACAACACCATCAAAATAAAGCGTCAAAACGAATCTATCGTTTAAAACACAATAACCGTAAACGGCACTAAGTTGATAAAACTGTGATAGAAACCACTCTTTTATCAACTTGATAAAAGAGTGGTTCTTTCCAGGTCTACTGCTTAACTTGTTTTAACATGGTATCTTATTGATACTAAAGAGCATTTTTTCCCAGTTCGCGGGGGGCACAGCCAAGTTTGATGCGTCTACCAAGCTCATTTTCATACCAGCCCTGATGATACTGCAAGGGCTCTACCTGATATGCCCACCAGCTTCCATCTGCATCCTGCGCTAGCCAGCAAGCCC
>JALWMR010000068.1 GCA_027083815.1 Thiotrichaceae bacterium | reverse complement strand
GGTTGGTTTGACACCATTGGCTTATAGCCGATATTTCTTTATAGCCGGATATTTCAGCAAGTAGTTCAAGGCGTTCTAGCTCAGCGGTGTATGCCTCAACTTTCTCGGTGAAGTTGTCTATAATGTTTGAATTAGGGCTATCTGATTGGTTGTTTATGGCAATTAAGCTCATTGTAATATCATCAAGCTCGGCACAGAAATCTGTGGAGTCTGATTCCATTAATTCCATCGTTAACGGATAACATTCTGTTTTCTTTTCTGTTTCAAAGCCTTCTTGGCTACTTGTTGTGTCAATAATTAGATTTTCTGAGTTAATATTTTCTACCGGCTCGGATTCAATATCCTCAATACTTTTATCACTTACTTCATTGATAAGTGAGTTGTTACTATTTATTGCATCAGTAGAAATACTGGCTTCAATATCTTCTATGGTTTCATGAATAGTGCCGGTTTTATCATCAAGAGTGTCCCCTGATACCTTTTGAAGGACTTCATCTTCAATTTGTTCTACCGTTTTATGCCCATCCACATCAGCGTCCATATTGATAGTTGAACTACCGTTATTTAGTGTTGAGTCGTTGTTATCAAGGTTTGTGCTGTCATTGAGGTCTGTTATAAAATCTGGCATTGCTGGTGCAGAGAGTTCCATGTCCAGATCTTCATCATTTTCCAGCGCATCTGAGCATTGCTGAAGTTCAGTTATTATTATTTCAATATCATTTGGTACATTTTGTTTGTTTTGAACGGCATTAAATACTGTTTCTAAAGTTTCCGACATTTTGCCAAGCAAAGTAATTGTATCCGCTGATAATTCGTTGTTGACAGAGTAATCCAGAATCTTCTCAAGCGAGTAGGCAATGTCGGCAAGGCCAGTAATCCCTAATACTGCACTTCCTCCTTTAATAGTATGTGCCAAACGAGATGCGGTATGTCGTTCTTCCTTATCAAATTTTTCATTGGAAAATGTTTTAAGAAACTGAGAAATCTTTCGAACCAGTTCAGGTGTTTCTTCAAAGTAGGCTTCCAGTAATTCTGGATGGATATCGTCATCCCAGGAGAGTTTTATTGTAGGGTGTTGTGGTAACTTCTCATTATCATCATCTGTATTTTTTGTACTAGTGCTCTTTGTATCAGGTTTCTCCTCAGGGGTTTCATTACTACCCATTTCCTGTTTGTCAGGACTGCGCAGCCTGAGCAAAAGACTTTGTAGTTCTTCTATATCGAGTGGTTCAACCCATTCACTACGGGTTAGTTCAGAGCTTAGTGTTGATAAGTGAGATATTTCTTTGGGCTCATTTAATACAGCATGAATGAGTTCTATCCACGCCCAGCTTTCCCCCGAAGATAGAAAATCTTTGGTGTTGTTATTATGACCCTGTTTGAATAAAAGAAGGTTTTGCTTACACCAGTTGGCGATATTCGCAACCTCATTATAGGCAAATAGTTTTGATGAAGTGATTAATCTGTCTAGTTCCGTGGCACATTGATCTAAATCATTAAGTATATGATTGGAAGTATGGCTAATACTTGCCAAAGTCATGATGATGTCTTCAATTTCTTTATTGAAGCCGTTCGTTTCAATAGTTTCTTCAGTTGCAAAAGAGGTCGATGAGAATTCAGTTATTCTTTCTTCTTGATTCTTAAAATCAGTACAGTCAGAGACTTCGGAAACTTCGGAAACTTCGGAAACTTCGGAAACTTCGGAAACTTCGGAAACTTCGGAAACTTCGGAAACTTCGGAAACTTCGGAAACTTCGGAAACTTCGGCTTCTTTAGTGACTTGGTTGATGGCATTTTCAACCTCTTCTAAAATATCAACTTGTCCGTCATTTAATTCATAAATATCATTGCTTGAATAAAAATGAGTGTGTTCATCTTCACTAAGTATGTCGATTGTTTCGGTTTTATCTTCATCAAGGTTGTTAGAAAAATAGCTGGTTTTTTCAGTAATTAAGAGTGGCGTTTGTTCCTCATTTTCCAGTTCTTTGAGTTCCTTGATAATATTGGATTGATCCTGAGTATAATCTTTTTCAAGAATGGTTCTATCGACTTCTTCAAAGACGTATTTGGATTTTCCATGTGTTGACTGTTCATTTTCTTCAATAGGCTTTTCTTTTTTTCTCTGGTTGCCAGAAAAATTATTTTCTTCATTGTTCAGATCAATGGCCACGATCGAGGTGGTGTCGGTTTTAGTAAGATCTATCCAGTTCGCAAAGCTTTTTAATACAGGTATGGAGGGTTTAACCAACCATGTTGGATTGACTAATGAGTTGTATAATTCGGGTAATAAGGCTTGTTGGTGCTCCCGGAGCAGATCACTTAGGATGCTAATCCAGTTTGTAAAAGCATTTGTGCTAAATAATGCTTGAATCTGATCTTTATTATTTTCATTAGGCTCAAGGTTAAGTTGCATCCAGTGAATAAGTGCTCTTAAGCCCGAGGCCTCTATTTCCCGGGAAACCGATTCTATACGTTCAAGCTGCTCTTCTATTTTGGCTGCTGCTTGTGCTATTTTGTCTCTATCCAGCTCTGAGAGACTGGATAGAGCCTCATCAAGTGTTTCGGCCAAGGCAAGATTATTTTCATTATTGTACTGCATGTAGCGAACTCCCTAATTGTAAGCGTCTACGATTCTGTTTGGGCTTTGTCGTTTTTTTCTATTTTGAAAATATTTACGGATTGCACTAATTTTTGTGCATAATCCGCCATATTTCGACTGAGGCCGGTTAGGGAGAGTAATTCTTGGCCTGTTGATTGGGTTGATTTCAAAATGCTTTCAGCTCTATGTTTTAGGCTTCGACTAATATCTACCTGATCCCGAGAAGCTGAAGCAATTTGATCTACCGACTGAACAAGTTGTGAGGTTGTTTGTAGTACCTCTTTCATTTGCTGTGCGGCATCTTCAGCTCGAGTAGAACCTTCTACAACTTGCTCAATAGTCTTGTCCATGGTGGCAATTGTTGTATTAGTTTCTTGCTGAATATTGCGTACCAGTGTTGCAATTTGTCCAGTAGATTCTCGAGAGCTCTCTGATAGTCGCTGGATTTCTTCGGCGATAACCGAGAAACCTCGTCCTGCATCGCCAGCTGCTGCAGCTTGCATACTTGCATTTAGAGCGAGTACTGTTGTTCGTTCAGCAATGGTGTTAATGATGTCAATAACATGAGAGATTTCCTGTGAGCGTTCTCCAAGTTGTTTAATACGTTTACCTGTTTCTTGGACAGTATCGCGAATTTCAGCCATTCCTGAGAGTGTTCCTGATACAGACTCGTGTGCTTTTTGTGTGGAGGCAGTTGTGTTGCTCGCCATCGTATTGGTATCTGCTGCTGAGTTTGCAATTGCATCCAGTCTTTGTAGCATTTTGTCCATCTGATCGGCTGTTTCAATTGCTTGCTCTTGTTCTTTCATAGCTAGCTTATTGACCGACATCAAGTGAGTATTTACCTTTTGAGATGTTTCATTTACCTCTTCTGCAACATCGCGAACCTGAGAGAGTGTTTTAGCTGTTTCTTCAGCAAGTAGGTTTATGGCATCAGCCACAGGGCCGGTTGCATCTTCTGTCACGTCGGCCCTGATAGTCAGGTTTCTTTCACTAAGCTCTGCTACAGCCTGTAATAGTTTAAATACAGATTGGTTTAGTTCCTGGTGTTCTTGTTCAGTTGTTTGCAAGGATGAGGCTCTATCATCAAGAAGGTTATTAAGTGCGGTTCCAAGTGTAGCTAATTCATCTGAACCTTTAACGTTAGCGCGAGTATCGTACTCACCCTCGGTAATTTTATGAACGACTTTTGTTATCTGCTTAACAGGTCTTGTGATAGATAACATTATTAATAGACCGATAAGTAGTGTTGTTAATATGGCGCCAAGAGAGTAGAGAAGTACCTTATGGGTTAGCGCTTTAGATTCTTTGATAGCAGCTTGAGCACTTGCTTCTGTTTTTTCATATTCTATAGCACGAATTTTATTAATATTTGAAAGCAGTGCGTTGGCAAAGGGGAACATCTTTTTTAATACATATTTATTCAGTGCTTCTTTATCTTCTTCTTTTGTAAAAATGGGAAGAATAGATTGGTAGGATTTAAGAAGGCGTTGTTGCTGGCCAAACAATGCTTGATACTTTGGGTCAGTTTTTTGTTTGGCAGATAGTCCATTGTTAAATTTGCTAAAACTACGCTTTATAATATCAAGCCCTTTTTTTGTTCTTTTCTCACCTGCTTTCCAGAATATAAAGCCGGCATTGATATTGGAAAGTAATTGGGTGAAATGTTTGTTGACATTATACATCATGTCATCGGCTGCTATTACTGTTTCAAAGTTTTTTTCAGCAAGTTCTAGGGATTGTTGATTATTTTGTAATCCATTGACTGAGAAGTAACTAACAATAATAAAAAAGATGGCCGGAATGATGATGAGTATTAGCATTCGAAAATTGATGGATAGTTTATTTAACATGGTTGAGCTTTCCTTTTATTTATTATTTTTATTTATTTTTAGTTTTGTAACGATACAAACTGGTCTAGAAGCTTTTTATGATTGACCTTGATAATGCGTTGATTGCCTTTTTCTAGTGTCTCTATAAACCAATCAGGTGTAGTAGTTGATGCTTTTTTGCAAGTGTATTCTTGAAGATTAATGACTTCTGGTAGTTTATCTATCGTAATGACCACTGGTTTGTGATCTTTATGATCCAATAGTAAATAATGAGTTTTGCCTTTTGTTGTTTTTTTTAGGTCAATTTTATCAACCAGGAATTTATATAGATTGATAACGGGCATTATGGTGCCACGTATGCTTATGATACCTTCATACCAGTCTAGGCTGTGTGGTACAAGATTGATTTTTTTAGGCGAAATATTTTCAACCTTTAAGTCTTGTTCTAATAAGAATAAAGCAGAGCCAATAGAATAAATAAAACGGTTAATAATCGTTTTCTGTTCTTCATTTGAGGAAGACCTGTTATTAATTGCTGAATTTAAGTCGGTTAAAAAGGTTGAAACATCAACTTCTTTATTGTCTTGTGGTTTATCTTTGGTAATGGCCATCTTTGGTCTCTATCTTATTATTATGCTTTATTATTCTAATGTAGGAATGTTGGGTTGTTTAAGTCACTATCAAACAGCAACCAGTTTATCCAGTACCTCCGAATTTTCATAGGGTTTCACAATATAATCCGATGCACCAAGTTGTCTTGCCCACTGTTTATCTACGGGGTTAGCTTTGCTTGATACCATAATAACGGGTGTATTTACCAGGTCTGGATTCTTTTTAATGGTCCTGCAGGCTTTGTATCCATCTCCATCATCCATAACAATGTCTAACATGATAACGTCTGGCTTTATTTTTGCACTTAGTTCTATTGCTTTGTTACCAGAGTTTGTTGTTATGATTTGATATCCCGCTGATTCAAGAATGGACTTTAAATGCATTAGCTGTGTTTCAGAGTCATCAGCAATAAGAATTGTCTGGTTTGTGTTGGTGGTCATGGCAGTTTTCCTTTTTATTGATCTTTTTTTTATTTTGTATTAGATAGCCATTTATTGTTTGTTAGATGAGGCTACCATCCTAGCTATTGGGAATATACTCATGGAGGCGGACAGAAGTAAAGGTTTTACGGATAGGCGGTTGTTAGATATGAAGTATCAATATCATAGTTATTCAATATATAGTGGAAGGTGGTCACCTTTAAGGGTGAAGTAGGCTAATAGGAACGACATGTGCCTGAGAAGATCCGTAAAAAGGCGGGGGGTGTACTTTTGTTTTAGTTGGTGGCTTTCCTACATAGATGATAGAAATTGAAAAGAGCATAAACTTGCTTGTAGTACGAATAAAAATGCTTGTAAATATGGATTTTTATTTGTTTGTACGATTAAAAGTAATGCTAACACTTGTTTTGAGATCTTTGCACAAAAGACATGACGGATAAAAATTGCGCTAATTTTTCTCTCGCCATCCTCTTATGCAAAGGTCTCGTTTTAGAAGTAATTTCTGCCTGTCTATGCGGTTATTCTGCAGAGTTTAAGGACTTTATTCCCTTATGAGGCAAGAAAATACCGCACCCTATCTCCCTACCTTTGCCTAGGCCAAGTTGTTGAATTTTTATGGACGTTTCGCTATCAAGATCAGCTATCATGAGGTGTCTTGTTTCAAGTGTTTCAGTGGGGGTTTTTATATTATGGCTCTTTCCGCATAGCATTTTTTTCACATTAAACTCTGTTTTACTTTTAATTTCTTTTGCCATTCTTTCAAGAAACTGGTTTTCACTCTCGTCTTTTTTAGAGATCACGTAACGTGAAAATATAACGCTAGCATTGGTAAATGCTTTTGTCTTTGCTTTTCCGACAGTTATAATATGGCCATCAATATCCAGTATTTTGCCTTCTAATTCTTTCGCATCCTTCAGTTTCTCTTTTGGTATCCGGATAGTCATTTTAGTGCGTCTAGATGGGTACAGTAATGCATTAATCTCATCATCAGCAGGTCTAATCCAGCCATTATTACTTTCTGCAACATGTATTTGGTGGATGCCAGCACCGGGGTAATCGTTTATCCAGGGCAAGTGCTTAAGGATTTCATTAGAGAGTTGCCATGCGTGACTAACAGGCAGGTTTTTGCAGCGTATAGCGTAGGCTAAATCTATGACATCATCAGGAACTTCATAAGGTAGGCTCTTGTCTTCATCTTCTTGCCAAAACATGCTGATAATCCTTAGTTAATAGTTATCTAGCGGATTCAAACGCTAAGTTTAATTGTTCATGCCAGTCACTCGGTCTATCGCTATAAGCGGGTGGTTCTATATCCACTTGAAAATAAAGCTCCCTGGTTTCAACGGCAGTTTTTTGGATGCAGTCTTTTAATTCTTGAAAGCTTGATAAACTATCACCCTCACGTAGAAGTAATTCACTTAATGAAAGCATTGTTTTTTCCCTGATTTTGATATGTTGTTAAAAGATATGTTGATGGTATAATAAAGTTTGGTTAAAGGTTTCTACATATTTTCGCACAATTATTTCCTATTAATTTGATAAAATTTGGTCGAAATACCGACCTCTATAGAGTAAGCGTTTTTTGGTGGGGTCGTCAAAATCCACAAAACTTGTACGGCGGTGAAGAATGTTTTTGCAAATAATACCTTCACCTGCTTTAAATTTATATTTGATAACAAATTGATTATCACTATTAAGTATATTCTCTAAAAATGCTACTGCTTCCAATGTGGGGTTATTTTGTTTCCATTCAATATTTCTTTTTCGAGCAGAGTAGCGCATATGTATTCCCCCATTACTATTTAAGGAAAAGACGGGTCCGGTTTGTGCTGGTCGAATGACCTTGCCATTCAGTATGTTAGCAGGAATTGTCATAGCATCTTGCTTGGTTAGTGCCCTTATATAGTCAGGGTTTTCATCTCTAAGTAAAATATAGGCGATTTCGTGATCCAGTAAATAAGACTCTCCCCCTTCTTTGGCAGGCTGGGCGCAGTGGAGTAGTATAGAGTGTACTTGCTTGCTGAAGGAGTTATAGTAACCATCGGTATGCCAACTCAGCTTTTTATTAGAGTATGGAATATAGTCATGCTGCCCTTTATGAGTAGTCATCGTAATGGAGGTCAGGCTATCGGTATCAGCACATAAGTTAGTATCAAGATTAACAAGGCCAAGTTGTTTGGCCATAAGACGTATATTGTTTTTTGTGTCTGTTCTACTGTTGGTTAATCTATAAAGACAGTAATTATCTTGTTGGCAATAATTTAGAATGCGTTGTTTTTCTTGAGGGGATAGTATATCTGGCTTGGGAATGTCTACAAACAAGTTGGTAATTTCATTATCAAGAAGTTGTGAAGCGCGATTTATTTTTTTGTTGCGCCATTGCTTATAGTCATCATCGGAAAAAAGTAGTGGAAAGCGGTTAGCCATGATTGTGTCCTGCAAAAGTTTTTTCTTGCTATTTAAGTATATTCGAATATTCTACACTTCCTTAGTAGTATTAATAAAGAATCATTTTTGATTAGGTTTTAGAGCTGTATCCATTAAGGGATAGGTTATATTTTTCAGAACCTCCCATGGGTGAGGTTCTTAATTTGTGGTATAGCAACTAGACTATGTGGACTCTTGGAATTCGTAGCTTGGTCTTAGGATTTATGCTTCGATGACTGTTTGATTGAATTTTATTTATGGTAGGCAAGATTTAATTTGCCCGCTGATTGTTGATTTTATAGGAGAGGCAATAATGGCAGATATAAAAAAGTATCCTACGCCGATGCTGGATGTTCTTGAAGATGGCCCTTGGCCGAGTTTTATTACTGGCTTTAAGAAGATGCGTGATGAGCATCCGGATGAGCGTATTAATAACGTAATAAACGGTTTGATGGGGCAGTTAGAGCACTCCTATGAAACTAAGATGGGTTACTGGAAGGGTGGGACCATCTCAGTATTTGGTTATGGTGGTGGTATTATCCCTCGTTTTTCTGAAGTGGGTGATAAGTTTCCTGAGTCTAAAGAGTTTCATACCTTGCGTGTTCAGCCAACACCCGGTAACTACTATACAACTGACATGATGCGCCAATTGGCTAATAGTTGGGAAAAATACGGATCAGGCCTTCAAACTTTTCATGGTCAGACAGGTAACATCATGTTTATCGGGGCTGACAATGATAGCTTTCAGCACTTTTTTGATGAAATAAACGATTATGGCTGGGATCTTGGTGGTGCCGGCCCATGTGTGCGAACTGCAATGTCTTGTGTGGGTGGTGCGCGTTGTGAGCAATCTAACTGTAATGAGCATGCGATACATCGTCATCTCGTTAACAACTTTACAGATGATGTGCATCGTCCGGCTCTTCCTTATAAGTTTAAGTTTAAAGTATCAGGTTGTCCTAATGATTGTCAGAATGCAATAGAGCGTGCAGACTTTGCAGTGATAGGTACGTGGAGAGATCATAAGAAAATAGATCAGGAGGCATGGAAAGCTTTTGTCGCAGAAAAGGGTGTTGATTACGTGATGGATAATGTTATTTCACGTTGTACATCTAAGTCTTTGTCTCTAGGCGAAGATAATTCGTTAATCGCTGATGAAAGTAATTGTGTTCGTTCAATGCATTGCATGAATGTTGTTCCTAAGGCTATTAGTCCTGGTGATGATAAAGGTGTAACTATTCTTTGTGGCGGTAAGCGTACGCTTAAAATAGGTGATTTAATGGGTACGGTACTTGTACCATTTATGAAGCTCGAAACAACCGAAGATTATGAGCAGATCGTAGAGCTCGCTGAAGAGATTATCGACTTCTGGGCTGAAAATGGTCTTGAGCATGAGCGTACTGGTGAGATGATTGAGCGTATTGGTTTGGTTAATTTCCTTGAAGGTATTGGAGTAGATCCGGACCCCAATATGATTGCTCGACCTAGAAATGTATCGTATGTGCGAACAGATGGTTGGGATGAGGCTGCTGAAGAGTGGTTTAATCGTAAGCGCGAAGAAAAAGCAGCAGGTTAGTTGTTTTTTATAATCAGAGAATTGTTTTTAATTGAATTTGACTGGGTAATAAAGTTGAGTTCTTGTAATAGATTTAGGAGCTAAATATGGCAGCACCCGAAATGCGTGAGCCGATAGAGTCAGGTTGTCCTGATGGCTTTCAGTATATGCACCCTACAATGCGTCGTAACTTTGGTCTATGGGATTATCACGAAGATCCTCAGCCAGGTGTTATGGTTCATGTGGCTAAAAATGGCGATAAGTTGTGGACAGTAAAGGCAGGTACGCAACGTATCCTTGATGTTTTTACCCTACGCACTTTAATGGATATTGCTGATGAGTATGCGGATGGCTATGTTCGTTTTACGATTCGAAGTAATATTGAATTTTATACCGATCAAGAAGATAAGGTTCAGCCTCTGGTTGATGCCCTTAAAGATAAAGGCTTTGCCGTGGGTGGAACACGTAACTCGGTTGCGTCTATCTCTCATACGCAAGGTTGGTTGCATTGCGATATTCCAGGTACGGATGCTTCTGGTGTGGTTAAGTCCATGATGGACGAGCTTTATGATGAGTTTATTAACTGGAATATGCCTAATCGCGTTCATATAACAACTTCTTGTTGTCAGATTAACTGCGGTGGTCAAGGTGATATCGCTATTAATGTACAGCATACTAAACCACCTAAGATAGATCATTCCTTGGTTGGTAATGTGTGTGAGCGTCCATCTGTAGTTGCACGTTGTCCTGTTGCTGCGATTCGACCTGCAATGGTTGACGGTGAACCGTCATTGGAAGTGGATGAGAAAAAATGTATCTGTTGCGGTGCATGCTATCCTCCATGTCCTCCTATGCAAATTAACGATCATGAGTTTACTCAGCTCGCCATCTGGATTGGAGGTAATCA
This sequence comes from Thiotrichaceae bacterium, assembly GCA_027083815.1. GTDB lineage: Bacteria > Pseudomonadota > Gammaproteobacteria > Thiotrichales > Thiotrichaceae > Cocleimonas. Next base: position 10,762 of record JALWMR010000068.1, on the reverse strand, counting down.
CTCAAACGCGCGTGGAAAGCCTACTTTCCAACGCTTGGTAGCTGCTGGTATTCCTAATAATCCACCGCGCTGGCCTGAAGCAACGGCTGTTGTTAAAAAGATTCTTGAGTGTTACAAAGAAGGCGCGCGTGATTGGGAGCGTATCAATGAGTGGGTGGAGCGTATTGGATGGCCTCGTTTCTTCGAGGTTACTGGTTTGCCATTTACAAAGTACCACATCGATAATTGGCGTGGTGCGCGTGCAAACTTGAATTCATCAACTCATATTCGTTTCTAAGGAGTTTAGTCGATGAAATTCACAATTATGATAAATGAAGGGCCTTATCAGCATCAGTCGTCTGATACGGCACTTCAGTTTGCTCGGGCTGTTTTAGCTCAAGGTCATGAGATATTCCGTATATTCTTTTACCATGATGGTGTGAATAATGGTACGCGCTTAAGTGTGCCACCTGCGGATGATCGTTTGGTTCAAAAGGAGTGGTCGGAGCTCTCTAAAGAGCATGATCTGGATCTGGTTCTATGTATAGCAGCAGCTCAGCGTCGCGGTATTATGGATGAAGATGAGGCTAAACGTCAGGGGTTAGATGCTAACAATATCATTGAGGGTTTTCGTATCTCTGGTTTAGGTCAGTTAATTGAAGGCGGTATCGAATCAGATCGTACTGTTGTATTTGGAGACTAAAGATGGCAACTAAAAAATTCATGTTCGTTAATCGAAAATCTCCTTATGGAACCGTTTACGCTCTAGAGTCTTTAGAGGTTGTATTGATTTCAGCTGCGTTTGAGCAGGATGTGTCACTGGCTTTTTTAGATGATGGTGTGTACCAGATCACCAAAGGTCAAAATACTGATGGGATTGGTCAAAAGAACTTCTCTAGCACTTATAAAGCGCTTGGTGATTATGAAATCAAGAAACTTTATGTGGAAAAGGAGTCTTTGGAAGAGCGTGGCTTAACTCCAGACGACTTGATGGATCTTGTTTGGGAAGATGAAGATGATGACTGGGCTGAAAAACCTTCGATTATCTTGGTTAATCGTGCGGAAATGGCTGACGCGATGGCTGAACAAGAAGTTACTTTGAGCTTCTAAGTCTTATCTAGCGGAGAATATTAAAATGGCAATGTTACATATTGTGAATAAATCACCGTTTGAAAGGGTGAGTTTTAGAAGTTGTTTAAATCACGTTAAGCCGGGTGATTCCGTATTGATGATAGAGGATGCAGTAGTTGGTGCATACGACAATACATCTTTTTCGGATAAGCTTAAGGCGTCGATGAGTGATGTGTCGGTGTACGTATTAGGTGGTGATCTTGTTGCACGTGGTTTGAGTGAAGATCGTGTTATTAATGGAATTAAGTCTGTTGATTATGCAGGTTTTGTCGACTTAACCGTAGAAAATGAGACGACGCAAAGCTGGCTATAACCTGTATTACTCTTGTGAATACAATGAGTCATACGATTTTTAGCTGTTATTTAATGTTTTTTAAAGAAGGAGAGCTAACATGGCACTCGAAGTAGATGGTCAAACAATTGAACTAGATGAAGAAGGTTACTTAGTAGACCTGAGCTCATGGACACCAGAAGTAGCCAAAGCATTGGCTGCTGGTGAAGATGTTGAGTTAACGGATGAGCACTGGGATATCATAAACTTTCTGCGTGAATATTATGATGAGTATCAGATTGCTCCTGCAGTTCGCGTATTAACTAAAGCTGTAGGAAAGAGACTGGGTAAAGATAAAGGTAACTCTAAGTACTTGTATTCTCTTTTCCCATATGGTCCGGGAAAGCAGGCATGTAAGTATGCAGGTCTACCAAAGCCAACTGGTTGCGTTTAATAAAGCATCAGTTAGTTGTCAATTAGATTTTGGGGTTTACGCCCCAAAATCTCTTTCAAAATCTTATAGTTACGCATTTTCTTGTAAAATTTTGAAAGAGATGTTTTTTTAGGAGTTGTAAATGGCCATTGGCGTTATCTATGCAGTGTTGTTTTGGGCTGCGACATTAGTTTTAGTGCTGGGTGTAGCCAATAAAGTACGTATTTATTGGAATACTCCTGCTCCACTTAAGATTCCTACAACCCCAGCTCCTATTACCCCTGGAGGGGTTGTCTTGCGAATGTTGCAAGAGGTTCTTCTGTTCAAAAGTCTGTTTCGTTCAGATAAATTATTGTGGGCGCTAGGTTTTCTTTTTCATTATTCAATGCTTTTGATCGTTCTTCGTCACTTTCGCTATGTGCAAGACCCTGTATGGGGAATAATTAAGTTTATTCAGCCTTTTGGTGTGTATGCTGGCTTTGTTTTTGTTTTGGGTTTGCTGGGCCTTTTAATGCGTCGCATAATAATTGACCGGGTTAGGTATATCACAGCTCCTTCTGATATTTTTATGCTATTGCTGTTGATATTTATCGGAATCTCTGGATTGATGATGCAATATGTTAGTCATACAGATATTGTCATGGTTAAAGCCTTTTTTAGGGGGTTGATCACGTTTGATTGGCAACCATTACCTAGTGACCTTCCTTTGCTTATTCACCTCGGCCTTGTTGCGACGTTAATGATTATTTTTCCAATTAGTAAGTTATTGCATGCGCCTGGTATTTTCTTTAGTCCAACACGTAATCAGATTGATAACCCTCGCGAAAAAAGGCATGTGGCTCCGTGGGCGGCGGAACTTGATAAGCAGGGTAAGATGTTCTTGGATGAGTTAAAAAAATAGGGTTTTTGGAGAATACTAATGGCTGATTACGAAATACCAAAGATATCAGGTGAGGAGGGAATAGTCGATGTTCCCAAAATCAAGCCTGATGCTATGAAAAGTCATGGACCTTGGGTCTCTAAGCCTGAGTTTCAAGAGGCAATGCATTTTCCAACTGATTTTAAAATGCCTGAAGATGTCAGCCAATACGGTGACGCAGATACATTGGTCGAAAACTGGAAAGAGCGTGCTTTGGATAAAATGGCTGACCTAAAAGGTCGCTATCGTTCTCTTCAGGTTTTTCTTGATATATGTGTTAAGTGTGGTGCCTGTACAGATAAGTGCCATTATTTCTTAGGTTCAGCTGACCCTAAGAATATGCCTGTAGCACGACAGGATCTATTAAGAAAGGTTTATCGTCGTTATTTTACTTTTGCGGGCAAATTCTTCGGGAAGCTTGGTATACCCAAATTCGTTGGTGCTGCAGAGCTAACTGAAGATGTAGTGAAGGATTGGTATAACTATTATCACCAATGTTCCCAGTGTCGTCGCTGCTCTGTTTTTTGTCCGTATGGGATCGATACTGCAGAAATCTCAATGGCTGCTCGTGAAATCCTCGACCATATTGGAATGGGGCAAAAATACTGTACTGAGATAATGGGTAAGCTAAATAAAATTGGTAACAATTTGGGCTTGCCTGAGGCTGCATTGGCTGACACATTAGAAGGTCTCGAAGAAGATATTTACGATGATACGGGTGTTGACGTTAAGCTACCTTTAGATAAAAAAGGTGCCGAAATATTGTTGGTTACTCCGTCAGCAGATTTTTTTGCTGAGCCCCATGTAGATGGATTAATGGGTTATGCAAAAGTTTTTCATGAGTTGGGCTTAGACTGGACGCTTAGCTCATATGCATCTGAAGGCGCAAATTTTGGCATGTTTATTGGCAGTTATGAAAATATGCGTAAGATATCCTTGCGTATTCGTAAAGCAGCAAAGGATCTTGGTGTCAAAAGAATCGTTTTTGGTGAGTGTGGTCACGCATGGCGAGTAGCTTATAGCTTTTTGAATACACTGGCTGGTCCGTTTGATTTTCTGGATCAAAATTACCCAATTCCACAGCATGTGCTCGAAATTACAGAACCTGCACTAGCGGCAGGTAAACTTAATATTGACAAGTCTCAAAATGATGACATGGTACTAACCTTCCATGATTCATGTAACATCGCACGCGGGTCAAGAATGGGTGATAAACCAGGCGGTCAATTTGAGATACCACGGAATGTCATTAAGGCTGTTTGTAATAACTTCGTCGATATGCCCGCAGATACGATACACGACGCCACTTTCTGTTGCGGCGGTGGCGGTGGAATCTTAACCGATGATTTAATGGAAGTTCGTGTGAAAGGTGCACAACCGCGTATGGAAGCTTTAAAGTATGTGACCAATCATTTTGGGGTAACACATATGGCAGCTATATGTGCAATTTGTAAATCTCAATTTACAAAAGTTATCCCTTATTATGGCTTTACCATGGATCAGATTGTTAGTGTCCATCAGCTTGTTAGTAATGCACTAATTTTAACAGGTCAGCTTACCGAGGAAGAGATTGAAGCCAAAGAGGCTGCGGAAGAGGCTGAACGTCTGGCGGCAAAAGAAGCTCGTGAAAAAGCAGCTGAAGAAGCTGATAAGAAATAAACAATCATCTGTAATATCAGATGTTTAGGTATTAATAAATTTAGATAACATCTAATCCAATTGGATTTGAGCAAGGAGAATTTAGCATGGCAACTTCACCTGATGATAAGACATTAGAAGGTTACACGTTTAGAAGATTTGAAGATGGTGACAATACATGGGATAGCATGGAAGAAGCAATTTTTCGTGAAGATACCTCATATAAATGTCCGACTTATATTCAAAAAACGCCACCATGTCAGGGAAGTTGTCCATCTGGCGAGGATATACGTGGCTGGTTGCAGATTGTTCGTGGAATAGAAAAGCCAGCGGGTGATATGAGTATGCAAGAGTATGCGTTCCGACGCTCTACTACTGCTAATCCATTTCCTTCCATGATGGGTCGAGTGTGTCCTGCTCCATGTGAAGAAGGCTGTAACCGAAATGATGTTGACGACTTTGTTGGTATTAATTCTGTTGAACAGTATATCGGTGACCAGGCAATTGAATCAGGTTTGACATTTGATGATTCTGCTCCCTTATCAGGTAAGAAAGTAGCTATTGTAGGGGGCGGCGTCGCAGGAATGGCAGCTGCTTATCAGTTACGCAAAATGGGACATGCATCTACTATTTTTGATGATCATGATAAGCTGGGTGGTATGGCTCGTTACGGCATCCCTGGATACCGAGTTCCACGTGATAAAATGGATGCTGAGATCCAGCGTATAACCGATATGGACAGTGTACAGGTTAAGTTAAATACACGCGTAGGAAAAGATATTAGTGTTGAGTCATTAGAAGAAGAATACGATGCAATACTTTGGGCGCTTGGCTGTAAGAAGGGTCGAGGTCTCTTTGTAGATAATTGGAATGAAGTACCTAATGCCATAACAGCTGTAGAGTTTTTAGAGGCGTTCAATCTTGGTGATATGAAATATACAGCACCCAAGGTAGTTTGTGTCGGTGGTGGTGATACATCAATTGACGTCGTATCAGTTTCTCGTCGTATTGGTACTTTAGCTGACTATAATGAGAAACCTGAAGAAGCAGCCACAGGCAAGATAAAACATAAATCAGAACCATCTAACAAAGTGCCTTCCGAAGTAACACTTACTTCTTTATTCCCGCTTGACCAGATGACTGCGGCAGAGCATGAAGTTCAAGATGCTCTTATTGAGGGTGTCACTATCCTCACCGAGGTAATGCCTACTGAAATTGTTGTTGATGATAGTGGTCGCGCGATTGCTCTTAAGGTTGTTGAATCTGTAATGGAAGGTAATGTTCCAAAACCAAAGGAAGGCGGCAAAGAAACATTAATTGAAGCTGATCTTATTGTCTCTGCGATTGGACAGTTTGGTGACCTTGAAGGCTTGGAAGATCTTGGTAATGATCGAAATGCCATTGATGCTGATAACTTCTATCAGGTTCCGGGTAAAGAAGGTCATTTTGTTGCAGGTGATATTGTTCGTCCTCATTTGTTAACTACAGCAATTGGTCAGGCTTCCATTGCGGCCGAGACCATAGATCACTATTTAGTACACAATGACGAAAAACTGCGTAAACGTCCTAAAGTTGATAAACATCACTTTGATTTACTGGATAAATTAAAAGAGGCCGAGCTTGCGCCTATACCTTTTGACGAAGGAAAAGAAGAAGATTTAAGAGGTACTGATAAGGATAATTATGCAATACATAACTTTGATGATCGTTCAGAGCATGAAATAGTATCATCAAGCGAACTATTTTTAGGACACTTTGAAAAAGTTGAACGCAACAAACGTACCGAGGATGTTCCTAGCAAAGATGAAGTATTAGGCCACTTTGTTGAACGCATGAATGCTCTGGCTGAAGAACAGGTTATAGCTGAAGCAGAGCGTTGCATGAGTTGTGGACTGTGTTTTGAATGTGATAACTGTGTTATTTATTGCCCCCAGGACGCTGTTTATCGCGTTAAAAAAGACCAAGCTACTACTGGTCGGTATGTTGATACCGATTATGATCGTTGTGTCGGTTGCCACATTTGTGCAGATGTTTGTCCAACAGGCTATATCGAAATGGGACTTGGAGGATAGTAAACTCCAGTCGAGCTCTTTTGAATAATGCTAACTCTTGCAATATAGGGTTAGCCATTATATTTCAGGATAAAGTATGTTTAATTCTTACTTATATATCAACGGCATAGCAAATAGGATGCCTTTAATATTAAAGGTGTTTATTCTTGCAATAGCTACTGTTGGGCTTTATGCCTGTGACAGTGAGCCGCCTAAGCTTATGAAGGCGGTGAAGCAGTTTGAATCTGATGAGCAACGAACTGCACACATTGACAATATGCGAAAGAATCATAAAGATTTATTAAGGCATAAACGTGATGAGACAGTTATTAAAGGAATTCGAACTGAAGAGCATAGTCTTAACGCGTGTATTAATTGTCATGTGCCTGCCAAATATAATGGAAAGATATTAAGACACAGCGACCCTAAGCATTTTTGCGCAACATGCCACAGTTATGTTGCAGCAAAGCCAGATTGCTTTCAGTGTCATGTAGATCATCCCGTCAGTAATACGGTTGCTCAAGCAGAATCTAATATTAGTAAGAAAATTCAAACGAAAACTCAAAGTCTAATGTTAGATTCAATGACTCAAGTTAACACTAATTTGTTAAATGAAAATCAGCTTGTAATTAATACTACCAATGATGTATCAACAGCACATAAAAAAACTAGCAACAACGATCCAGTCGATGTAATAGGGGAGTCCCGAAGTGAGTAATATAGATTCTTATCGTCGTAAGTTCATTTCAGGGTTGGCGGGTGTCGCAGCTACAGCAACTGTTGCGCCTGGTGTTTTTCTACGCCAGGCTCATGCTAAGGCACCTGACGAACCAGCTAGCGATAAAGTGCGTTGGGGTATATTAATTGATACTAATAAACTAACTGATGGTGGAGATGCTTGCATTGCTGCCTGTAAAAAAGAGCATGGCTGGGGCGATGAAAAGCACTCCAATGATGCTCAAAAATCACAGTGGATACGTAAAGTCACTGTCACAGAAAAGTTGACTGGGCACACTGTTACACTGCCTGTTATGTGCCAACACTGTGAAACACCACCCTGTGTCGATGTTTGCCCTACAGGGGCTTCGATGAAACGTGCTGATGGCATCGTTCAAGTAAATAAGCATATCTGTATTGGTTGCCGTTATTGCATGATGGCATGTCCTTATAAAGCGCGAAGCTTTGTACATGAGGAGTTACAAGATCAAAAACAAAATACACCTCGTGGTAAGGGAACGGTTGAGTCCTGTAATATGTGTGTAACGCGTGTTGATGCGGGCAAAAACCCTGCATGTGTTGATGCTGCACCTGAAGCATTATTATTTGGTGATCTTAAAGATCCGGAAAGTAAAATCAGTAAAGCACTTAAAAAATACGGCGGAACCCAGATTCGTGCGGATCTTGGGCTTAATACCGGTGTTCGATACTGGGGTATATAATTATGGCTACAAAGACGGTTTTTAGCGAAGTCAAAAATAACGGTATTGGCTACTGGGGAGTGTTAGTTGCGCTTGGTCTGTTAATTGTCGCAGGTGCATTCTCTGTGTTCCATATGGAACATGAAGGGCATTACGTTACCGGTATGAATAATCAAATTGTTTGGGGCATGCCTCATGTATTTGCTATATTCTTAATTGTTGCTGCATCCGGAGCAGCTAATGTAGCAACAGTTGGTACTGTTTTCGGTAAAAAGATTTATCAGCCATTAGGTCGTTTATCTGCCTTTTTAGCGGCATCTCTTCTCATCGGTGGTTTACTCGTGTTATTACTCGATTTGGGTGATATGGCACATGTTGAAGAGATGGCACGAGGTTATCTAAACTTTAAGTCTATTTTTGCATGGAACATGATTTTATATTCCGGTTTTATAGCAATATTGGTTACTTATTTGTGGACCATGATGGACCGAAGAAAAATGGCAAAATCACTGTATAAACCAGTTGGTTATGTGAATATGATCTGGCGCTTTTTGCTAACAATGGGTACTGGTTCTATCTTCGGCTTTTTAGTAGCTCGTCAATATTATGATGCTGCCATAATGGCACCATTATTTATTGCTGCCTCCTATGTCTATGGAACAGCCATCTACACATTATTGTTGATGACCACTTATAAACTTACCGGTAGAGCACTTGGTGATGCTGTGCTTAATCGACTGCGTTATACCCTTGCTATTTTCATTGCCTTAACCCTTTTTCTGGAACTTGTTCGTCATTTAACAAACCTGTATGCAACTGAGCATCATGGCGTTGAAGCGTTTATACTTACGGGTGAGTTTTCTGGCCTGTTCTGGTATGGCGAGATCCTTATTGGAGCCTTGCTCCCCATGTTTCTTATCTGGTGTCGTTTTTTAAAGAACAATCGTCTTGCACTAGCAACTGCTGCATTATTAGCGGTTATCGGCGGATTCTTCTTTATCTACGTAAACCTCATTGGGGGGCAAGCATACCCACTAATCCTTTTCCCTAATGCAGAAGTTTCCAGCTCATTTGCTGATGGTGCTATCAACAGCTACTCTCCAACTCTGGATGAGATATTATTGGGTGTTGCCGGTTTTGCCCTGGCAATTGCCATGGTTGTATTAGGAATGAAAGTGCTTAGACTCTTACCTGTTTCTTTAGCTGATGATCAGGTTGATCCACATTACAAGAGCTAAATAATTTTAAGGATTTCTCACGTATTGATCGTGACGTCAAGAAGTGATGACTAAGCATCATAGTTTTAGAGCCTCTATGTGAATAGGGGCTTTTTCATGCCTGATTAGTATGGTTTTTCTACTGATATTAATGATATTAACGACAAAATGCACAAAAAGTAGGGGGGTGTACTTTCTATAATGATTTGATAATGGACTTTTATTCATTTATCTACTTTAATCAACTTTGCTAGATACAAGTCTCAATTAAAGGATTATAAATGCCCCAGGCTCGTGAATCAGATAATAAAGAATATAGAACTTCATCTTTTCTCCTTGAATTAAAAGGAATGACAAAAACATTCCCTGGTGTTATAGCCAACGATCATATCAATTTATGTATCCAACCCGGTGAAATTCATGCACTGTTAGGTGAAAATGGTGCAGGTAAATCGACTCTGGTTAAAATGATTTATGGCATCTTAAAGCCGGATGCCGGGAAAATTATTTTTCAGCAAAAGCCGGTACTAATCAAATCCCCCGCACATGCGCGTCAGTTAGGTATCGCCATGGTTTTTCAGCATTTTTCACTGTTTGACTCATTAACGGTGGTAGAAAATATTTCACTCGGCATGGATCATTGCAATAGCCTGAGGGAACTGTCAGAGCAGGTCACCGAGGTATCAAACCGCTATGGTTTGCCTCTTGATCCCAATCGTCATGTGTATACCTTATCGGTTGGTGAACGTCAGCGTATTGAGATTATCCGCTGCTTGTTGCAAGACCCAAAACTGCTCATTATGGATGAACCGACCTCTGTGCTAACACCGCAGGAGGTCGATAAGCTGTTTGTTACCTTGAAGCGCCTTTCTGATGAAGGTATGGCTATTTTGTATATCAGTCATAAGCTGGATGAAATCAAGGCGCTGTGTCATACCGCCACGGTTTTGCGTTTAGGCAAAGTAGTGGCTAGTGTCCAGGTGGATGATGAAACAACCCGTTCACTGGCGGCATTGATGATGGGCGAAGAATTAGCAGCCTTTAATCATCCTGAAAAACACAAGCCGGGTGATATCCGTTTAAAGGTACAAGATTTGAATCTGCCCGCACCTGACCCATTGGGTATATCACTTAAAGACATTAATCTGGATGTCAGGGAGGGAGAGGTTGTTGGTATCGCCGGTGTTGCCGGTAATGGGCAGGATGAATTGCTAATGGCGCTCAATGGTGAGCAGCACTCAAGACAAGCTGATTCAATTTTGATTGAAGGTCAGGCTGTGGGTCAATATGGTCCCAATGAACGCCGCTTGCTGGGGCTGGCAAGTGTACCTGAAAAGCGTCTTGGCCACGGAGCCATGCCCGATATGGATTTGGTCGATAATGCTTTTTTAACGGCCTTTAAGCGCATGAAGCTTATTAATGGTGGCTTGATAAATTATGCAAAAACAAAAGATTTTGCTACAAAAATAATTAAGGACTATGCGGTAAAAACCCCCCGTATTGGTGTGCCAGCCGCCAGTTTGTCCGGCGGAAATTTACAAAAATTTATTATTGGTCGTGAACTTAGCCAGAACCCGACCTTGCTTATTGTGTCACAACCCACTTGGGGCGTGGATGCCGGCGCCGCACAGACGGTACGTGAGGCGATTCGTGAGCTGGCAGCAAACGGTGCGGCGGTGCTGGTGATCTCTCAAGACCTGGATGA
>JALWMR010000067.1 GCA_027083815.1 Thiotrichaceae bacterium | reverse complement strand
CATTATTTAAGCATAATAAAATGGTTCATACTGTATCAAGCTTACCTGGAGTATTATGGTGGCACGACGTCAAAATTCAAATAAAAATAATGCTTATTAGGTTTTTCTTTATTGCGAGCCTGCTCATTCCTTTGTGGGTTGGCGCATATCCGATCACAAGCTATCTTGAGATGGTTAAGGTAACAAATGTGGGTAATACCTGGAAGACCTTACCACTAGAAAATACTTATACCAATCCTGTTGTTGCCTGTACTTATAATTTATCTGCCAGTAGCAGCAATGAGGGATCGGTACGAGTAGAGGTTATCGGCAGCTCGGTTCAGGTTAAAGTACAACGCCCGCTTAATTCGAATGCTGTGACCGCATCTGATGTTTATTGCACCGTTTCTGAAGAAGGTTCTTATACAGTTCCTATCAAATATGAAGCACATACTGTATCTTCAACACAAACGAACAAAAAAGCACAGTGGCAAATATCCCGCATGGTAAATGTCACTGCAAGCAAAGTTCAAAACTATACCAGGCCGGTTGTGATTGGTCAGGTAATGTCATACAACAACCCAAACCACGTAGTGTTTTGGTCAAGTAATTGCACAAGAACTGCTTCCGCGACCAATTCAGCCATTTGTGTCGGCAAGCACGTTGGCGAGACTGCTATTACAGCGCCTACCACAGAGACGTTAGGTTATTTTATTGCCGAGGAAGCTGAGTATATTTTGCCTAATGCCTATGTGAAAATTGCTTTAGGTGTTGATACGATTCGTGGTGTATTAAATTCTCCTCCTTATAATTATTCTTTACCGCGCAGTTATAGTTTTGCAACGGCAACCATCTCGGCCATGGACGGCGGCGATGGTGGTTGGGCTGTACTCTATGGTTCAAATCCGGTAACCAATCAACTTGGTCTTGCTATTGATGAAGATACCGTGGGTGATCCAGATCGTAACCATACCAGCGAACAAGTCGCCTATTGGCTAATGGAACCCATTGTTAAAACCTATGCAGACTTGAAAATTAATGAGGTCATGTATAACCAGTCTGGCGCGATTAAAGAGTTTATTGAGTTTTCTGTATTAAGCAATGGCACAGTTCTTAATTATCTGGTGAGCAGTCAGGACGGTCAAAGCCAAAATTACCGTTTACCCGATGTAAATGTGACAGCGGGAGATTATGTGATTTTTTATTCTGGAACCGGGACGAATAGCAGCAGCGGCAGGGTTCATCATATCTACTCCCAGGGCAGTACTGCTGTGCTGGCCAACTCCGCCGATGATGTGCTGTTACTCAAACCATCCAGCACCGATATTACAACCCTCAATGGCAATGCAGGCACTCACAACGTGGTTCCTGTTGATTATATGACTTATGGTACGGGTGGCTCTATTGACCCGAAACCGACCAGCCTGAATGGTGTCACTGTCAGTTGGAATTCATCACAAAGTGGTCGCCTGGGAGGGGCAGCCATTGGTGAGTCAGTCAGCTTAACACCCAATAATACCGATACGGATACCAGTATTTGCTGGGAGTTATCAGCAACCACAGTGGCAAGCAAAAAGGCGACGTCCTGCCCTGGCTATTTAGGGACCCGCGATACCGACCCCAGTGCTTTTAAAAACAGTCTGGGAGACGATAACACAGCCAAACCGGTAATCAGCTTAGCCAAATCAGTTCAGACTATTTACGACCCTTACAATGGCGCAAGCAACCCGAAAGCCATTCCGGGCAGTATCCTGGAATATATTATAGAAGCCAAAAATGATGGCAATCTGGCGGCTGATAACAATAGCATCAAAATTTCCGATCTGATTCCTGCCAATACCAGGCTATGCGTCAGTAATGTCGGCAGTTGTAAAGCACCCTATTTTGTTGATGGTTCGCCCAGCAGTGGCTTGAGCCTTGCAGGCACCGCCTATTCGAATAATAACGGTGCTAGCTTTACCTACTCGCCTGTTGCTGATGGGGATGGTGCAGATAGTAATGTCAGCAACCTGCGTTCATCCATGAATGGCGCATTTCAGCCTAAAACAGGCGCTAGCGCACCCAATTTTCAATTAAAATTCAGGGTTATTGTTGAATAAACAATACTCTTTCATTCATAAGCGCATGGATATCCTGTAAAACAATACTAAAAAGTACACCCCCCACCTTTTTTCAGCTTTTCTCGTCAAACACCGCTCTGGCTACACTCCAGCAACTTTTTTATCCCAATTTATTAGAAAACAGGCAAAAAAGGGGGGGGTGTACTTTTCTATTTTGTTATATCATACAGTTTACTGAAACCAGCCCCCGACAGGTTATTTACACGCATGTTAATACTCCCCGGTAGTCGCGCATTTTCTGATTTTCACAAAAACAAGTTACTGCACAGTTTGCAGGCATCCATACCTGAGCTATCCGATATTCACGCCCGTTACTGGCACTTTGTTAAAACGGCCAAAAGCTTAAATGATGAGGAGCAAAACACCCTCAAAGCCTTGCTGCATTACAGCGATATGGGTGGCGAGCATAATAATGAGCAGCAACCAGCCGGTGAGCTTTTTCTGGTAACGCCCCGCCTCGGGACGATTTCACCCTGGTCGAGCAAGGCCACTGATATTATACATAACTGCGGCCTGCAGGTCGTTGAGCGGGTGGAACGCGGCATTGCTTACACCGTTGAGCATCAAGACCCGGAAAAAAGCTTTACCGACCAGCAAAGAAATATTATTCAGGCGCAATTACATGACCGCATGACTGAGGCTGTTCTATCTGATGGCGCCGATGCTGAAGCACTGTTCAATGATGCCGAACCCGCCCCTTTAAAAATTATTGACTTAGGCAATGACCCCGTTTCTGCTTTAAAGAATGCAAATAGCGAGCTGGGACTTGCCTTATCACCGGATGAAATAGATTATCTGGCAGACAATTATGCCGAGCTAAAACGCAACCCGACCGATGTTGAGCTAATGATGTTTGCACAGGCAAACTCAGAACATTGTCGCCACAAAATATTTAATGCCAACTGGGTAATCGACGGCAAGCCTCAGGATCAAACCCTGTTTGGCATGATTAAAAACACCTACAAACAATCACCTGAGGGCGTATTATCAGCCTATCATGATAATGCCTCAGTGGTTGAAGGGCCATTGGCAACGCGCTTTTTCCCCAATACCGCGACGCACGAATACGGCTATTCGGCGGAGCCTGTTCATATGCTAATGAAGGTGGAAACACACAACCACCCCACGGCCATTTCACCCTTCCCCGGCGCGGCGACTGGTTCTGGCGGCGAGATACGTGACGAAGGCGCCACCGGCAATGGCTCCAAACCCAAAGCCGGTTTATGTGGCTTTTCGGTTTCCAACCTGAAAATACCGGACTACATCCAGCCATGGGAGAAGGATCACGGCAAGCCAGAACGCATCGACAGCGCCCTTAATATTATGCTGGAAGGCCCCATCGGTGCAGCGGCGTTTAATAATGAATTTGGCCGCCCCAATATCACCGGTTATTTCAGAACCTATGAAGCCGAAGTACCTGGCGCATCCTCCGAAAATGAGCTGCGCGGTTATCATAAACCAATTATGTTGGCGGGTGGTTTGGGTAATATCCGCCAGAACAATATTGACATGAAAGAGATTCCGGTCAATACGCCGATTATTGTGTTGGGTGGCCCGGCCATGTTGATTGGATTAGGCGGTGGCGCTGCATCATCAATGGCCAGCGGAACCAGTGCTGAAAACCTTGATTTCGCTTCGGTGCAACGGGGCAACCCCGAAATGGAACGCCGCGCACAAGAGGTTATTGATCGCTGTGTGGCAATGGGTGATGACAACCCAATTTTATGGATTCATGATGTAGGCGCTGGCGGTGTTTCCAATGCCATCCCCGAAATAGTCAATGATGCCGGGCGCGGTGGTAAATTTGAGATACGCGCTATTCCCAATGATGAACCGAGCATGTCACCTATGGAAATCTGGTGTAATGAGGCGCAAGAGCGCTACGTGCTTGCCATTGCAGAAGACAAACTGGAGGCCTTTAAGGCCTTGTGTGAACGCGAACGGGCAATTTATGCTGTCGTTGGTAGCGCAACTGAGGAGCGACACCTGTTAGTTGGCGATGGCCTGTTTGATAATTACCCTGTTGATATGTCAATGGATATGTTACTGGGCAAACCACCCAAAATGCTACGCGATGTGCATCATAAAACGTTCCATAAACCTGAGTTGGCGACAGATCAAATCAGGCTGGATGAAGCCATTGAGCGGGTATTACGCCTGCCAGCGGTTGCCTCTAAATCATTTTTGATTACCATTGGTGATCGCAGTATTACCGGCATGGTAAATCGCGATCAAATGGTTGGCCCCTGGCAAGTGCCAGTGGCAGATGTGGCAGTCACCTGTTCTGACTATATTGCTTATCACGGCGAAGCCATGGCACTGGGAGAGCGCACCCCTATTGCTCTGGTTAACCCGGCGGCATCAGGGCGCATGGCTATTGCCGAGGCGATTACCAATCTGGCCGCTGCCAATATCGAAACAATTTCAGATATTTATCTATCCGCTAACTGGATGGCAGCCGCCGGTTTTGAAGGTGAAGATGCGGCTCTATTTGACACGGTAAAAGCAGTCGGCGAGGAACTTTGCCCGCAGTTGGGCATTGCCATTCCGGTCGGTAAAGACTCGCTATCAATGAAGACAGTGTGGGATCAAAACACTCAGGATGGTAGCCAGCATTATGAAATGGCAGCCCCCCTGTCCCTTATCATCACCGGCTTTGCCATTGTTAAGGATGTTCGCAACACCCTCACCCCACAACTGCGTACAGATAAAGGCGATACTGACCTGATTTTAATTGATCTGGGTAAAGGTAAAAACCGCCTGGCAGCTTCGGCGCTATCTCAAGTTTATTCACAGGTCGGTGCACATGTGCCTGATTTGAATGACCCAAAAGCGCTGATACATTTCTTTAAGGTGATTCAAACCCTAAATCAGGAAGGCAAGCTGCTGGCCTACCATGACCGCTCTGACGGCGGTTTGCTGGCAACCCTGTGTGAAATGGCGTTTGCTGGTCATACCGGCATCGACATACAGCTTGATGATATTGCCAAAACGCCGCTGGAAGCACTCTTTAGTGAAGAACTTGGCGCAGTGATACAAGTACATCATACCGACACTGAAGAAGTATTGTCCGCCTTGCGCGAAGCGGGTCTGGGTAACTGCTCCCATAGCATCGGGCGCTTAAATGAGCGGGATAAAGTTTGCTTCTCATGGGCTGGCGAGCCGGTATATAAAAACAGCCGCGCTAACCTGCAAAAAATCTGGACAGAAACAAGCTACCGGATGCAAGCCCTGCGTGATAACGACCAGTGTGCCCAACAAGAATTTGAGCGACTGGATGACAGGCATGATACAGGGCTATTCGCAGCGCCCGGTTTTGATATTAACGAGGACATCAGCGCGCCCTATATCAATACAGGCGCACGCCCCAGCGTTGCAATACTTCGTGACCAGGGCGTAAATGGCCAACAGGAAATGGCGGTCGCGTTTGACCGCGCGGGCTTTAGCACCATTGACGTACATATGACCGATATTATCTCCGGTCGCACCACTCTGGACAGCTTTGCCGGGCTGGTCGCCTGTGGCGGTTTCTCATACGGTGATGTTTTGGGCGCGGGCGGTGGCTGGGCAAAAACCATCTTGCATAACCCGCAGGCAAAAGATGAGTTCAGCGCCTTCTTTGAGCGCAACGATGCCTTTGGTTTAGGTGTCTGTAATGGCTGTCAGATGTTTTCACATTTGCGCGAGATGATTCCCGG
>JALWMR010000066.1 GCA_027083815.1 Thiotrichaceae bacterium | reverse complement strand
TTGTTGAAATGCGGTGTTATTATGTGCCAAAGCCTGAACTCCTTATATATAGTGCTTGATGGTACAAACATTATACAACAAGGATTCAGGCTTTCTGCTTTTGTGGGATATTTGTGGGACAGCAGTGTTATGTACTATTTAGAGGCTATTTCGTTAAGATGGACAGAAAAAACACTCTATTTATCAGTATAAACCAGCTTACAAGTCCCGAAATAGCTGTATTTACATGCTTAAATACTCTTAAAAAGTACACCCCCTACCTTTTTACGGCTTTTCTCGGTTAGCCATGCGCCGTAGGGCTTATCAGGCCGGTATACAGTAAATAAAGAAGTATCACTCCAAACACAATGCGATAAATACCAAAGGGTACAAAGGTAAACCTTTCTAAAAACCGAATAAACAGCTTCATAGTGAAGTAGGCGACAATAAATGACACGGCGAAGCCAACCAGCAATGGGGTTAGCTGAGCTCCACTGAACTCTTTATAGTGTTTTAGCAAATCATAACCACTGGCGGCTGCCAACACAGGTAACGCTAATAAAAAGGAGAATTCAGCACTGGCCTTGCGGCTCAGCCCCACCAATAAAGCACCTATAATGGTCGAACCGGCGCGGCTTGTCCCTGGAATAAGGGCGAATACTTGTGCAATGCCAATCAGAGCAGCTTGTTTATAGCTTATATCCTCAACGTTAACCGTTTCTGGCGTTTTATTTTTTTGAAAATATTCAACGACCAAAAAGACGATGCCGCCAATAATAAACATTATGGCAACTATCCTGACTGAAAACAGCGCTTTAATCTGGTCACTAAAGATAAATCCGATGGCGGCTATTGGCAAGAAAGCGATAAACAGTTTGACCCATAAATCAAAATAACGCGGATGAAATTTATCTTTGTAGTTAGCAATTACGGCAAGAATCGCGGATAACTGAATAATCACCTCAAAGGCTGTATTCGCTTTGCTTTGTGGCAAACCCATTAACTCGCTACCAACAATTAGGTGACCCGTTGATGAAATCGGCAAAAACTCGGTAATGCCCTCAATAATGCCCAATATAACTGCGTGGATAATTTCCATTTAAGCTAAATTTCCATGGATAAAAGGCGGGTATTGTATCTAATTTTTTAACTGATTTCTTTCAAACTTATGGCTCTGCCTGTTTTTTCCTAAGTGTTAGCTAAGTTTGATTAATTACGCTCTTTTTAGCAGCGGAGGTTTTCTCTCTCTTTTGCGTTCATTTGTATCAAAAAGTATCAAAATTAAACATGCTGATTTTAGTGTGTAGTGCCTAAGTCAGTGATTCGAGGTAATAAATTATGAAATCAATTAATACACGCCGCGCATACTATGGGATTTTTCTCATTCCTGCGCTAGCCGTTGGTGTCACAGCCAATGCCGAAAAAGTACAATTCAAGGTATCAGGACAGGTCAGTCGAGCCCTTACTTATGCCGATAACGGAACAGACTCCGATACTCTTTTTGTCGATAACACCAATAGCGGCTCCAGGCTTCGAGTAACGGGTAAGGTAGATATTTCACCCAACTTATCAGCCGGAATCAATATTGAAACACAATTTGAGGACAATAAATCCTTTTCTCTCGATATTGGCGATAGTGATAACAACAATGTTTTCACTTCAAGAAAAAGAGACCTTTGGTTTAAGGGCGGCTGGGGTAAGCTGTCGCTGGGTAAAGGTGATGGCGCTGCCAATAATACATCCGAGGCTGATAATTCGGGCACATGGATTGCAAACAACGCAGGTGACTTCTTACATAGCGGCTTAAGCTTTGCCGATAGTTCGGGTAACAAACTGGTTAAAATGAAACAGGCATTTAGTGATTTTGATGGCCTGAGTCGCAATAATCGCATTCGTTATGACACCCCCAAAATTGGCCCACTGGGAGTTGCTGTCAGTAAAAAGCAAGACGGTTCTGAGTTTGCAATAACCTATAATCAACCCATGGGAGGTGGTTCAAAGCTAACGGGCGCATTAGGTTATGTTAAAGATTCGGCAGCTGATTTTAAACAACTTGGCATGTCTGCATCCTACCTGACCGCTGGCGGTTTTAGCGTAACCGGTCACTATGGCAAAAAGAAACCTGATGGCAGCAGTACCGACCCAAAAGGCTTGTACCTTAAACTGGGGCAACGTTTAGGCTCTGCAAAAAACCACCTGGTTTCAGTTGGCTATCACAAAGTTGATGACCTTGCTTTAGCGGGTGACGAAGCTAAGCGCTATAACCTCTCTTATGTTTATCAAATTCCTAAACGAGGAATAGAAATTTTTGCAGATGTTCAAAGAGCAAAATTAAGTCGGACAAGCGGAGATCTTGAAGATTTAGACACAATATCCATCGGCTCTCGCATTAAGTTTTAGAGAGTCGCCTTTTAACTGAGGTAAACCATTTTGAAGCGCTTGCCTTTCCAAATTTGCAAAGGATGGAGGGTGGGATCCGTATTAGTAATTTAGCATCACAATGACTCCTGTGTTTAAACTGCTACACCCGGATTCTAAGATATAAGCCAGATAACCATTACCTCTTATCTGGTAAACCTAACATGGCAAGCGCTTCATTTTTTTGGGGTAATATTATGAGAAACACGTTAAAACAAATAAAAAGCAAGTCTTCTACTCTGAGGAATGCTACGATTATACTGATTACATCCTCTGTTCTTATGGCTTGCTCAAGCAATACAAGAGAGAGTGAGGCCTATATTGCCAACGATGAGATCAAACAGGGCCCAGGTATCGTCACTGGAGACAAAGGCGCTTTTTATCTTGTAGGCGGTAACAACGCTCGCAAAGCTACCAAACCCGTTAATAAAATGAGTAACGAAGAAGCAACTCAGGCAATCAATCAAAAACTTGAACAGCTAAACCGGGACAGAGTCGAGTTAGAAGCCCTGAAACAACAACTTAAAAACAATAAGCAGAAATAAAAATATGCGCGTTTTGTTAGTAGAAGATGATCAACTCATCGGAAAAGCCGTTAAACAAGCACTTAATGATGCCAGCTACGCTGTTGATTGGGTAGAAGATGGTTTGACGGCATCATCATCCATCACAATGGAAGAATACTCTCTGGTACTACTTGATATCGGGCTTCCTCAAAAAAATGGCCTGGATGTTCTGAAAGATATTCGTAGAAATAAAAAAAGCATGCCCGTGATTATTATCACTGCAAGAGACTCCATAGAAGACCGGATTACAGGGCTCGATCTTGGCGCTGATGATTATCTGGTAAAGCCATTTTCGATTGATGAATTACACGCCCGAATCAGGGCCGTAGTAAGGCGTAATCATGGCGTTTCAAATCCTGTCTTATCCAGCTCATTTCTGACTCTGGATCCATCCACACGGGAAGCAAACCGCGACAATCAAAGCTATACTCTATCAGCTAAGGAGTATGCCTTACTGCATACCTTGATGTTGCGCCCCGGCACTATTTTTTCCAGAAGCCAGCTTGAAGAAAGCATTTATGGCTGGAATGAAGAAGTCGCCAGTAATGCTGTTGAGTTTATTATTCATGCACTGCGTAAAAAGCTGGGAAAAGATGCAATTAAAAATGTTCGAGGCATGGGCTGGATGGTTAGTAAATGAGTAAAAGCGTATGAGGAAACAGAAATCCTTACAACGGGAACTAAACCGTTGGATAGTGATTACTGCACTGATTTTTGTCCTTCTCGGTGGGCTGATTGCCGGTGGCGTTGCCTTTTATCAAGCCCGTGAGTTACAAGACCATACCTTACTGGAAATTGCTCGTTTAATTAAAGCAGGCAAAGTTAATGAATCTAAAGCAATTCATCATGATATTAAGAAAGATACAGTTATTATCAATGAGCTAGGAGAGAAGCAGCACGTTCCTATCATTCCGGTTAATACTGCAGATGGCTTTCACACAATGGAGCTAGATGATTCAACCTGGCGGGTTTTCGTCACGACTCAACCCGGCTCTGAACGACGATTTTCAGTCGCCCAGCAGACGAAACTTCGCGACAAAATTGCTATGGCTAGTAGCCTTAGTGTATTTTTACCCATTGCCTTGCTCATTATAATTATGCTGCTCATTATCAGGCAGATTATCCAACGACAGTTTCGTTCCCTTAGCAAGCTGACAAAAGACCTGGATCAACAAGATGGAATGAGTCTACAACACCTTCCCAATAAGGATATTCCAATAGAGGTTGCCCCATTTGTTGACTCAATAAATGGGCTTTTGAGCAGGGTCAATCAAGCAATAAAGAAGCAACAACGCTTTATAGCCGATGCGGCACATGAGCTACGAACGCCCATAACAGCCTTGTCATTACAAGTTGAAAACCTCGATAAAGCAAGCACAGCTGATGCTTATAAAAAGCGTCATAATCAACTTAAACTGGGGCTTGACCGGCTACGAAGTCTGGTTGCACAATTACTTGATTTGGCAAGGTTACAAAGTGAAGATGAGATAAGCCTGGAAACCGTTTCGCTTAATCAAATTGTTCAGGAATCCATAGAAAACCTTTACCCTTTAGCAGAAAAAGCCAATATTGACCTGGGTGTTATTAAACAGGAAGAAAATATTATTGTAGAGGACTTGCAAGGCCGTTTACATCAACTTATCTCTAATGCAATCAGCAATGCGATTCATTACACGCCTCAACATGGAAAGATTGACATTAGCCTCTATAGTGAAGACGGAATGGCAACCTTTGTGGTAGAAGATACCGGCATTGGCATCCCCGAGGAGGAACTAAAGCTTGTCAAACAGCCTTTTTATCGCGTACTAGAGAGCTCACAGCCCGGTACAGGCCTTGGGCTAGCCATTAGTCATGAAATAGCACAAAAGTTAGGTGGTAAAATTACATTAACCAATAGAAAAGAAGGTGGTTTACGGTTTATTTATACCCAACGAGTTAAAACATAATACTGAAAAGATACAAGCCAAGGGTGCACCTCTGCAAATTGGCTTGTATGTTTTTTTATTTACAATAATGCCCCAGTATTAAATTAATGTGGGGCATTATTTGTAAAACTTAGGCGAATGTGTCATCAAATAAATTACCCGCCCAGCCTAGCATATCTCTGTAGCTTTCACGGTCTGCCCGATGTGCTGCACCACTTGACCCTGGCACTGGAGTCATCAGTTTAGTGGCAGGGTTATAGCGATACACAACAGTTGCCCATGAGGCTGTGGTGGTTGATATAGGGCTATAACAGGCCGAGTTTGTCGTCGGTTGCTGATAGGGTTGCCTTCCACCAAGCAACCGAATAATGGCATCGGCACAAACCTTGGCTTCTGCATTAGCGATATGACCTGCTTTGGGCTGACCTGTGCCCTGTGAATCACCAATCACATGAATACCAGGGCGTGCTGTCGATTCATAGCTTAATGGATCAACATTAGCCCAACGACCTGAAGCATGGTTTGCCAGACCTGAAGCTGTGATAATTTTTCCGGCTGATTGAACCGGGATTACATTTAAAACATCGGCATCAAAATCGCCCGCATCAGTAATGGCGATTCGCCGGTCTGAATCAACCGACTCTAAAACCACATCGGTATGGTATTCAATAATACCTGCATAAGTTGTATTAAAGGCATAACTAAAGGCTTCTTTCTCGGCAATTATGCCAGGGTTGGCGTCAAGCACAATGACTTTGGAACCGGGCTTGTTTCGACGTAAATAATCAGCGACTAAACACGCTCTTTCATAAGGCCCTGGAGGACAACGGTAAGGTGCAGGCGGTATTGTCATAACAAAGTTGCCCCCTGCTGGCATGGCATCAAGCTGTTGTTTTAGCTGGATGAGTTGATCTCCTGATTTCCATGCATGCGGAATTTTATCAAAATCCAGACCACTTACGGGGTTAAATGAGATCCCTGGTGCTACGATTAAACGGTCGTATTCCAGAGTCCGCCCTGAGGTTAATTCTACTTTTTTTCCTGCAGCATCAATGCCTGCGACCCATTCATGTACCACATTTGCACCATATTTTTGCTGGAGTGCATTGTAGTTAAAGGTAATATCGCTTAACGATTTTTGACCATTAATGACAAGGTTACTCAAGATCGGTGACTGGTAGCTTGCATTTGGTTCAACCAGTGTTACATTCAGGCTGGGAGACCAGTGCTTCAGGTATTTTGCAGCTGTTGCTCCGGCAAAACCACCACCGATTACAATCACGCGAGGGTTGGTGTTAGCTGCTTTTAGAATCGTTGGGAAGGTCGCTAATGCGGTTGCACTACCCATTGCCTTTAAAAAGTTTCTACGAGAAAAGGTATTCATTTTAGTTTCCTCCTTTGCCGGGAATGCCAACAAAATAATCAGCAATCAAACGAATTTGTTCTGCACTGTAACCCTTGGCTTGTAAATGCATAATTTCATTTTTATTTTCACTTTGCATTTCAAAAAGCTCTTCAATGATTTCATTACGGCTTTCACCCACCAGGCTATCTATTCTGGTTTTCGATACGCCTTCACTGCCGTGACATTGAAAACATTGTGAGGCAAGTAACCGCCCAGCACTTTGTACGGTTGGGTTTGTATTCCCTACTCTGTCATCATCATACCTGTCGTCGTCATCGTATCTGTCGTCGTCATCGTATCTGTCGTCGTCATCGTATCTGTCGTCATCATCGTATCTGTCGTCATCATCGTATCTGTCATCATTATCTTTTGGGCGAGAGTCCCTATCGTCCTCAATGCCATCATTATCGTCATCAATATCATCTTTATCTTTTATACCGTCTTTGTCATAGTCATCAGAAATTCTGGTGTCATCATCATATCTATTTGGAATATGGTCACCATCATCATCTTCATAAATATTGATTATTCCATCTGCATCGCTATCCATAGGATCACTATCTCGGGTATCGATATATACTAAATCTGAATATGCAGGACTTAGCTGAATATTAACAGGTTCGTCCTCAACGCCATCGTTATTCCTGTCAGACGTCATTTCAGATCGTGCAAGAGGTAAATCAACATGTCCCAGGTTGATATCATCTGTACTACTAAAGGCAATATTGGCTACACCATTGTTCTTCACCAGTCGAATAGGGGTAATGACTTTATTATTGGGCTCATCCTCATTCGTGGTCATTAAAACTCGACAAGAAATGTTTACCGGCAGATTCAGGGCGAATGGGTGTTTGTTTGTTCCATTCCTGGTTGAGGTTACGCGATGATAAGAACCATCATCACAAAATGCTTCAATTAAAGTACCTGGAACCGTCCCTGAAAGAGTGTATTCTTCCAGGGATGGTGTATTGTTTCCACCACCACAGGCGGTAAGAAGCAGTCCAGCAGATACGATAATTGGAATCGTAGTGTATGCTTTCATGTTATACTCCATTGGCTAAGTTGCTTACCCCGATATTTCAGGAGTAAGTAGTTTATCGACTCGGTGTTACCGCACCGAGTCACCTTTTTACGGGTTTCCCCGAAATTCTTTAATCATCAAATGACACTTCATCTGCCACCAAAACACCTGCACTATTTACCTTGCCTTCTACTTCAATCAAGGTATTTAAAATAATACCGCCAGGCTTGCCGTGCTCATATTTTGTGCCTGGGTGTGTAGTAACTTTTTGATAGTTCACATCAAAATCTCTTATAGATACAAATCGTGTGACAAGACCCTGTAACTCGATCTCTCCCTCTGTATCTTTGACCTCATAGTTTTCATCTTCTAGCTCGATTTTATACGCTATTAAGGTATTACCCATTAAGCGAGAGCGGCTTTTTACTTCTACAAACTGCCCATCTTTTAAAGTATCTGGGCTTATGTCTTTAAATTCAGCCCCTTCATAGTTAACAGTAATTCGGTTAATACTGAAGGTTTTCAGTGCTTTGTTAAGCTGGCTAATAGTACCTTTAACTTCATTTTCAGAGTCATAATCAAATTGTTCTTGCTTCAATTTCATACTTGTGGCGGTATTTTCTCCTTTGGCATTTTTTATTCCAGAAACCTCCAATATATTCCCCCGCCTTAATTCTGTTAGTTGTGTGAAACCATGAAAAACAGTATCTTGATTAATCAAAATTGGCTGGCCGAGTACGTCAATACTTTGGCTAGCGATAGCAGTAACTTGACCTTCCACAATATCGGTAAAGGATACACTGTCTGCTACACCCGTTTTTTTATCTGCATTGAGTGTTCCCTTAATAACGATATATTCACCGATACTGAATTCACTTTGACCTGTTGATACCTTTCCATCACGGCTGAATGTTGCGTTATCAACATCAAAACGAATCCCATTGATATGTATACTGCCAAAACGTGTAATGACACCAATTGAGGTGATTCCTGTCCCACTAATGCCACCACCTTCAGAAACGATATTGTCAGGGCCGTTACCTCCACCACCACAAGAGTTAAGTAGCAAGAGTATTAGAGTCAAAAATAGTGCCTTCATATATTTAATATTCATTTTATATTCCTGCCGCTAAAGTTTTCTTTTCTTCAAAATAATAAACCCCTACACCAACTTTAACGGTGTTATTGGATCCAAAATGATTATCGTTTTCGTCATGTTCAGCTAGCCAGTTATTAAGACGCTCTAATAAGGCCTGATTCTCATGATTTGCCAGTGCTTGAAATTCAGCAATATGTTTACGTGGAATATTGTTGTAACAAACCTTGCGTTGAAAATAAGGGGACTCATCAGTATTAATAGTGTTATGTTTAATAGCAGAAATTAGTAACGGTACATCTTCACCTAGAATGGAATACTTTTCATCATCATCCTGATTCGTTGGAATGTATGCAGCACGTACTAACCTTACTTTATTATTATCAACTAACTCTACAGACCCTGTTCTGATCAACTCATTCATCATTGCACGATAAGGCATATCACCGCTATATTGACTGACAAGAGATTGAAAGCTCACATCAGCACTATTATTTGATACTTTTAACAGTTTTGGCTTGCCTGTGCTATCGCGATACTTAGCATCATTCATCCACGCTGTAATCACTCTCACCGCGCGTCCTCGTCTTTTTGCTGGCTCTATTTTGGGTGTATCCTGCTTTCTAATAGTCGCTACTTCTTTCCGAGTTAACCCCGTAATAATTGCGATTCGGGAGGTGGTTGCTTTCTCATTCTCCTTTATCAGCTCCTTCTCAATCTCTTTGATATAAGCCACTTTTCCCAACTGTGTAAATTCACCAAAGGAAATACCACTACGATACATAAGAGCAATTAGTGACCTTAAAATGGAGAATATAGCTATAGATAATGCATCTTTCATTTTTGGGATAATATTCCCAAAAATGAAAGATTGCAAGTAATTCTCCCTGAACAAGCAAATAAACTCCTTATCCTTGCTAAAAGACCGATAGAGAAATTTACATACAGAGACCAATAAACACAGAATATCAAGAGACTCTAGCGTATTAGTTCAATCTTTGATCTTCTCAAATTTCACAATGAAGCACTACTTTCCAATTAAAATATATTTAAAAGTGAACAGCTTATGGTGAAAAGCCAGCCATTTGCCTAAAACGTGGTACTTATGCACCTGTCAGAACTCTTGTAAAGTACAGCCCCCTACTTTTTTACGGTTTTTCCGCCCTTCGGGAAGTTGTCGCTACGCGCCAACATTGTCTCGCTTTGCTCGGCTGGCATTTTCTCCCTTCACAGTGAAATTACGGCTTTTATAAAGGTATATTGACGAATAAAACGCCTGGTCTAATAAACCTGGTCTAATAAAAAAAGATTTTTTATCTCCTAATTCTTGGCTAAGTTTCTAGTCTTATTATTTATCCAACGCTGAAGCAAAAAGCGTCATTTAACCCAATAAACGGAGATAAAAAGATGAAAAACCAAACACTACAAATTAAAGCCCTTTTAGCAACTGCTGTTACCGCTTTGTTTTTAATGGGATCAACAGCCTATGCAGGTCATGAAGACCAGGAGTTAATTCCTGCTGTAAAAACAGAAATGGGATCACATGAGCACCGCATTGGTAATTCTGAGAATGGTGGCGCACCAAGCACACCTGTTGCAAGTACTCAGGATGGTCACCACGCACTACCTACAGCCAGCTATATGGAACAGCAGGACATGAGCAATGTTGTTATTGGCGACCCTTTCTACTTTGATACTAATCAATAAGAAACAAACACGCATATAACTCTACTAACCACTGGCTAATACCCAGTGGTTTTTTTGTTTAACAAAAAAAAATTCTATCTCTATAGCCGGCCATGCTATGACCTCATCCAGGGAGAATAAGGAGAACTTGATTACAACATACAAAAAAATAAAGTTTTTTACCCCACTAATTCCCACCTAAGTCTTTATCTCTATTATCTATTCAACGCTTAAGCAAAAGCGGTACTTAACTAAATAACTGGAGATAAAAAGATGAAAAGCCAAACATTACAAATCAAAACCCTTTTAGCGACTGCTGTTACTGCATTGTTATTAATGGGAACAACAGCTTATGCTGGCCATGAAGACCAGGAACTCATTCCCTCAGTAAAAACTGGAGTGGCACCGCATGAGCATCGCATCGGTAATTCTGAGAATGGCGGAGCACCAAGCACACCTGTTGCAAATACTCAAGATGGTCACCACGACTTACCTACAGCCAGTTATATAGGGCAACAGGATATGAGTAACATTATTATTGGCGACCCGTTCTACTTTGATACAAACCAATAAACTAGCTCACTTTATTAACACCAAAACATAAATAAATAATCTACAGGAATAAAATATGAAAACACTTACAAAGAATACTTTAGCCATTTCACTCATTAGTCTCTTTCTTGCTTCGCAAACAGCAATGGCGTTAGATGAAGAGCAGGAAAAAATTCCTCCGGTGAAAACTGAAATGACAACACCTCATGGACATGAAGTGACTAATTCCGAAAATGAAAATGAGCTTGTAACGGACACCAGCCAAAAAGCTGAAACCAAAGATGGTCATCATGACGTAAAAGAGATAGATGATACCAATCAATAGTAGAACTCAAAGAAACCACTTCACTGTGGTTTCTTTGATCTTCTAAATATCTTAGCATTAACAGGAAAACAAGTAATGAAACATAAATACAGCATTGATGGAATGACTTGTTTAGGCTGTCAATCCAGTGTTGAAGATGCACTAAGCGAGATTAAAGAAGTGATTAAAGTCTCAACTGACCTAAAAGAGTCAGAAGTAACCATTGAGATGAGTCGCCATGTTCCATTACAAAAACTACAACAAACCTTAACTGATTTTGGTCTGCACTATACGATTCGAAAATCACACGCTAAAACCCAACGTACGGAAAGCTCACATCATAATAATTCTGGTGTCTATTATTGCCCGATGCATTGCGAAGGAGAAAAAACCTACCCAGAGCCAGGGGATTGCCCGGTGTGCGGCATGGGTTTGCTTGAACAACCCACACTTGTTACCAGAAAAAGCCAATATACTTGCCCTATGCACTTTGAAATCATTCAAAATCAGCCCGGTTCCTGCCCAATCTGCGGGATGGATTTAGTACCCCTTGAACCCACAGAAAGTAACGAGCAAAAGACCTATAACGAACTTCTTAAAAAGATGAAGGTAGCGACATTATTTACCGTACCAGTCTTTTTAATCGCCATGGCAGACTTAATACCCGGAAAACCATTGCTTAATATCATGAGTCAGGAAGGCTGGAACTGGTTATCCTTTATTTTAACCCTTCCTGTTGTTTTTTATGCATGCTGGATGTTTTTTGAGCGCGCCTATAAATCAATTATCACCATGAATTTAAACATGTTTACTCTGGTCGGAATCGGCACCGGCGTTGCGTTTTTATTCAGCGTTGTCGCAATGCTTTTCCCTGATGTATTTCCAGAAGAATTTAAAACGGATGAGGGAACAGTTTACCTTTATTTTGAGGCAACGGCTGTTATCCTAACATTAGTGCTACTCGGCCAACTTTTAGAAGCCAGAGCTCATAGCCAAACCAACGGGGCTTTGAAAGAGCTATTAAAACTAGCACCTTCAGAAGCTGTCCTTGTAGAAAATGGTAAAGATAGGGTGACCTCCATTCACGATATTAAAGTGGGGGATTATTTGAGAGTAAAACCAGGAGATAAAATTCCCGTCGATGGCAAAATTTCTGAAGGACAGAGTAATATTGATGAATCAATGATTACTGGTGAACCAATACCCGTTGAGAAGGCGGAAGGAGATAAGGTCAGTTCGGGCACCATAAATGGTAATAAATCTTTTGTGATGCTAGCAGAAAGAGTTGGAGCCGACACCCTGCTTTCTCAAATTATTCAAATGGTGAATGATGCAAGTCGTTCTCGGGCTCCTATCCAAAAGTTGGCAGATACAATTTCTAAATACTTTGTTCCAATTGTTATCGTAGTTGCTTTAATTACCTTTGCCGTGTGGGCCGCATTTGGGCCAGAACCTGCGCTTGTATTTGGTTTTGTAAATGCAATTGCGGTATTAATTATCGCCTGCCCTTGTGCCTTAGGTTTGGCAACGCCAATGTCGGTTATGGTAGGGGTTGGCAAGGGAGCGCAATCGGGTATTCTAATTAAAAATGCAGAAGCTTTGGAAACAATGGATAAGGTAGATGTATTAATCACTGATAAAACAGGAACAATTACCGAAGGTAAACCCTCTGTAGAAAATGTTTTTGCTTTAGATAATAAAAAGACAGCTGAATTACTCAGATTAATTGCATCCTTAAATCAATACAGTGAGCATCCCTTAGCAGAAGCCATTGTTAAATATGGCAAACAAAAAGATACTTTGATGATTGATGTAGATGATTTCGAAGCTGTTGCAGGTAAGGGGGTTACAGGTACAGTAGGCTCCAAAAAAGTTGCACTAGGAAACACAAAGTTAATGAAGCAGCTTGGTATTGAAGTAAGCAATGAATTAGACAATCAAGTTATTGCCCAACAAAAACTTGGAAAAACAGTATCTTATATAGCTGTAGATGGAAAAGCTCTGGGCTATGTAGCAATTTCGGATGCGATTAAAAAAAGCAGTAAACGTGCTATATCAGAGCTAATAAAAAAGGGGGTAAATGTCATCATGATGACAGGAGATAACACCAATACTGCACAAGCAGTAGCATCTGAACTTAACCTAAGTGACTTTAAAGCAGAATGTTTACCTGAAGATAAACTCAACAGAATAAAAGAACTGCAAAAAAGTGGAAGCATTGTGGCAATGGCGGGTGATGGCATTAATGACTCCCCCGCACTTGCGCAATCTAATGTTGGAATAGCCATGGGTACAGGAACTGATGTGGCAATTGAAAGTGCTGAAATTACACTGGTAAAAGGTGATTTACAAGGCATTGTAAAGGCAAAGAAATTGAGCCATGAAGTCATGAAAAATATCAAGCAAAATCTATTTTTTGCATTTATTTACAATACATTAGGTGTGCCTATTGCCGCTGGCGCTCTGTTCCCTGCATTTGGTTTATTGCTGTCTCCGATGATCGCAGCGACAGCCATGAGTTTTAGTTCGGTTTCTGTTATTGTTAACTCGTTAAGACTAAAGAAAGTATCCTTAGATTAATTATTCTCCTATTTAAAAATTGCACAGCCGAGCATTAGCGACGACAAACCCTAAAGGAAGGCGAAGCCATACAAAATAGCCAAAATGACGGGGGGTGTGCTTTATTTTTTCTTATTTGAAGCTAAATTTCATAAATTTAGGAATAAATGATGACTGAAAAACATTCAAATTCTAGCCGTAACCATAAAGATGAGAATAATGATCATCAAAAAGCACATGATCATGATCACGGTGGATTTTTAGGCGAAAATACCGAACTTTATTTTGCTATTGGTAGCGGTGTTTTTTGGTTAGGAGGCATTATTCTCTCCTTTATTAATGGAATCCCAGAATCTTTACCAACTGTTTTATATATAATCGCTTTTATCTTGGGTGGTTACTTTACTCTACTTGAAGCAATAGAAACGATTCGTGGTGGAAAGTTTGAGATAGATTTCTTAATGCTAGTTGCAGCTGCGGGTGCAGCGGCATTAGGAAAATGGCAAGAAGGCGCTTTATTACTCTTCCTGTTTAGCCTTGGTCATGCATTAGAAGCTTACGCTATGAACAAAGCGCGTAAATCAATTGCAGCATTATCTGATCTTGCTCCCCCTACGGCTATTGTTAAGCGCGCGGGCAAGCAACTAGAAGTTGGAATCGAAGAGCTTGTCATCGGCGATATTATCATCGTAAAACCAAATACTAAAATTGCCGCTGATGGCGTTGTGATTGATGGCACCAGCGCGGTTGATCAAGCACCTATTACTGGTGAGAGCATGCCAGTTAATAAAATAGCCGTAGAAAACCCTCATGCCGATTTTGATTTGAACAGCTTATCTTCTGAAAACCGTGCATTTGCTGGCACTATTAATGGTAGTGGTGCACTAGAGGTAATGGTTTTAAATGAAGCAAAAGATAGTACCCTGTCACGACTGGTTGAACTGGTAAAAGAAGCAGAAACACAAAAATCGCCAACTCAGTTACTCACTGATAAATTTCAGCGTTACTTCGTGCCCGCCGTTTTATTACTGGTATTTGTTTTACTGTTTTCCTTCCTTGTCATAGATGAGCCATTTAAGGATAGTTTTTACCGCGCTATGGCAGTGCTAGTAGCAGCATCTCCTTGTGCTTTGGCAATATCAACGCCAAGTGCAGTTTTAGCGGGAGTAGCACGTGCTGCCAGGCAAGGAGTCTTAGTAAAAGGGGGCAGACCATTGGAAGATTTAGGCTCACTAAATGCCATCGCCTTTGATAAAACGGGTACGCTTACAGAAGGTAAGCCGAAACTAACCAATGCAATCCCATTTACGGGTATTGATAAGGATAATTTACTAGCAATTGCGGTTGCGGTTGAGCGTTTAAGCGATCACCCATTAGCGGGAGCAATTGTTAAAGATGGAGAGAAGCTTTTAATAGATAAAAAAATCCCAATTGCTGAAGATTTAGAAGCTTTAACAGCACGTGGAATAAGAGCCAGGGTTGCTGGCAAAACGGTACATATTGGTAATCGTCGTTTATTTAAAGAACTGACAGGTGAAGAAATACCGACAGAGATTGCAAAGCAAATGGCCGCCCTGGAATCTGAAGGGCACACTGTCATGATCGTGCATCAAAATAAACAGTATCTCGGTATTATCTCAGTGATGGATATAGCACGAGAAGAAGCTAAAGCAACACTTGAAAAGCTTAAAGAAATTGGCATTAGCCGCATGATTATGCTCACCGGTGACAATCAAGAAGTTGCCAATGCTGTCGCTAAAACAATTGGCATCACTGACCCTATGGGTAACCTTTTACCTGAAGATAAAGTTGCAGCAATAGAAAAACTAAAAGCAGAAGAAGGCAAAGTTGCCATGGTTGGAGATGGTGTAAATGACGCACCAGCAATGGCAAAAAGTACCGTAGGGATTGCCATGGGGGCAGCCGGGTCAGATGTGGCACTGGAAACTGCAGATATTGCGTTGATGGCGGATAAATTGGACAACCTTCCCTTTGCAATCGCACTGAGTCGCAAAGCAAAAGGAGTTATTAAACAAAACTTATGGATGAGTCTTGGAGTTGTAGCATTATTGATTCCTGCAACAATATTAGGTTTTGCCAGTATTGGAATTGCCGTGGTAATCCACGAAGGATCAACCTTAATTGTGGTTGGTAATGCGCTTAGATTGTTGAGGTTTAAGTTTTCATAAATTATTGACAGGTCTTTTGCATCCAGTTTTATATATAAACCGTATACCTATTTGACATTTTAATCTGTAACAGAATAGAATCTAATCATGTTAGTTCGCCTTTTAGCCCTTATTTTTACATTCAATACGCTATTTTTCTCCACTGCTTTTGCAACGGGGATGGCTGGCGACTGTAAAATGATGAGCAAAACCGAACAACAAACAGCCTCTACCCTACTTTCTGAAAGTAGCTCGCATTGCAATACCCAAGATATGCAAAAAGATTGTGACCCTGCTCATTGCATAACTACCTGTATCATAAGCAGTATTCCTCTAATTACCGATACACAAATACTATTTTTGCCCGACGTTGCAGGCAAACCGCCAGGAAAAATGGCGTATTTCTACCAAATAACCTTACCTGTAAAAACACCTCCTCCTCTCGTCTGATTCGTTCTTCTCTACAAAGCCCTTTGAAGCTTTGCAAGTCGAAATAGGCCTCTAATGCTATAGCATTCAGAATTTACTCTCTGATCTGTTTAGTCTATTTGTCTTTTTCTATCTTTATTCGATTAAAGCTTACTTTGTCTTAATCGAATAAAGATAGATGGGCTTGCTAATTCTCTTTGAGCTTGTAAACCCCCCTAAATCCAATTCTAAAACAATCTAAGTTCTAGCTAAGTCTTCAACATTAATCTTAAAAACGAACGCTTATTTATCAACTTGGAATCAAGAGAAAACACATGAAAAAGACTTTAATAACACTAATTTTTATCACTTCATCCATATCAGCCCCTGCACAAGCAGAGGGCAACCATAAAGGTGGGCACCAGAATACGCCTAGTGGTGGACACTGGATGTCTCCTGAGGCTGATTCGGCAAAGCCCAACCCAATCAAACGCGACAACGCTTCAATTAACCGGGGGAAACAATCCTACTTTCAATATTGTTCAGCCTGCCATGGTGCTCAAGCTCTGGGTAACGGGCCAGCGGGGATGAGCTTAAAACCAAAACCCGCAAATTTAAAAGCAATGGCAGGTGGTCATCCTGATGGAGACTTTGCCTGGAAAATTGCCAATGGCCGTGGTGCTATGCCCTCATGGAAAAATACATTGAATGAAAATCAGATTTGGGATTTAGTCAACTATATCCAAAGCCTCAATCCAAAGGGGAAAATGATGGATATGTCCAAGATGAATCACACTAAAATGTCTATGAATGATATGAAAAAGATGATGCCAAATATGGATCACTCCAATATGAAATCAGGCGAAATGAAACAAATGAAAGGAGTTAAAGATGCTGGGCATTCAAATAGTGATGGTCATCATAACCCCAAACCTCAGAACTCCCATGATAAACCTCATTCACATTAAACAGAGATAATAATAATGAAATTAGAAAATAGTGATAAATATACCAATCATAAGCGACGACGCTTTGTGAAAGGTCTCGCTGCTGGCGGTGCAGTAGCTGGGCTTGGCCTGACAGGTTGCTCTACCAATACAAACACCAATAAAACAAGCCCTGTAGCAATAGTAAACAAGGAACCCGAATTACGTGGCAAAATCTTTAACCTGACTCTTGATGAGCAACGCGTTAATTTTACGGGTCGAACAAGAGTTGCAACCGCCATTAACGGTACCGTACCCGGGCCAATACTCCGCTGGAAGGAAGGCGACACAGTTACATTAAATGTAACAAATAAACTTTCTGTTGACAGCTCTATTCACTGGCACGGTTTGATCCTACCAAACGGCATGGATGGAGTGCCCGGCTTAACCTACGATGGCATTCAACCTGGAGAAACGTTTGTATACCGTTTTCCAGTTATACAAAGCGGTACTTACTGGTATCACAGTCATTCTGGCTTTCAGGAACAAACAGGCATGCATGGTGTTATCGTCATAGAGCCAAAAGACCCTTATCCTTACAAGTTTGATAGAGACTACGTTGTTTCCCTATCTGACTGGTCTGATGAAGACCCTAATCGAATTTATGGCAAGCTCAAAAAGCTCAGCCACTACTATAACTTTAATGAAAGGACAATTGGCGACCTCATTAAAGACATCAAAAAAAGCGGTGTAAAACAAACCTTTGAGAACCGCAAAATGTGGAATGAGATGCGTATGAGCCAACGCGACTTATCTGATGTGACCGGTTATACCTACACCTATCTAATGAATAACAAAACACCACGAGATGGCTGGCGAGGTATTTTTAAACCAGGTGAAAAAGTGCTATTGCGCTTTGTTAACACCTCTGCAATGAGCTTCTTTGATGTTCGCATTCCTGGCTTAAAGATGACAGTGGTTGCCAGTGATGGTCAATACATAAAACCTGTCAGTGTAGATGAGTTTCGCATTGGTGTTGCCGAGAGTTATGATGTTATTGTAGAACCAGATGGATCTCAGGCTTATACCATTTTTGCTCAGTCATTAGGCCGTTCGGGCTATGCAAGGGGCACATTGGCACCAAATACTCATATGGTTGCCGCGATACCCAAGCTTGACCCCGTACCAAATTTAACCCATATGGATATGGGCATGGATATGAGTAGCATGAGTGGGATGGATCATTCAGGCATGGACATGAGCGGCGGCAGTAGCATGAAAGGCATGGATCATTCAAAAATGAATATGTCTGGTGGCATGGACTGCTCTGATCCAATGCATGCTCAGATGACTGCTTGCAAGGACAAAGCAAAGCCTTCTATGGCTGGCATGGATCACTCCAAAATAAAAATGGCTTCTGGGATGGATTGCTCAGACCCTATGCATGCACAAATGGCCGCCTGTAAAGACAAAGCAAAGCCCTCTATGGCTGGTATGGATCATTCAAAAATGAAAATGGGCAATAATAAAATGCCCGGTATGGATCATGGCAATATGAAAGGTATGGATGGAGGAGCCAAACGGGTAAAACATGTGGCTACAGAATATGGCCCCCACGTTGATATGCGGGCGGAGGCTCCACGACTAGGCATCAGTGACCCTGGAATCGGCTTGCGCAACAATGGGCGTCGTGTATTGACTTATGCAGACATCAAAAACCTATACCCCACGAAAGACAAACGTCCGCCCACGCGTGAAATAGAACTGCATTTAACCGGCAATATGAGCCGCTATATGTGGTCAATAAATGGCATCAAATATGCCGATGCCAAACCAATTGTTTTTAAATATGGCGAACGCATTCGTATTACTCTAATTAATGACACCATGATGAGCCACCCCATGCATTTACATGGTCTTTGGAGTGAGTTAGAAACGGGTGATAATAATTATCTTCCACGAAAACATACTGTAATCGTGCAGCCAGGATCAAAAGTATCGTATTTAGTGACAGCCGATGCGCGAGGCCGGTGGGCTTACCATTGCCATCTGTTGTATCACATGCTGGGCATGTTCCGTGAAGTTAAAGTGGTGTAGGAGAAAATAATGAAAACAACAATGATGACAA
This sequence comes from Thiotrichaceae bacterium, assembly GCA_027083815.1. Lineage (GTDB taxonomy): Bacteria > Pseudomonadota > Gammaproteobacteria > Thiotrichales > Thiotrichaceae > Cocleimonas. Next base: position 2,184 of record JALWMR010000066.1, on the reverse strand, counting down.
AAACGAAATCCCTTTTGCTTACAATCGCAATGGTTATGTTCACCCAAACATCGTACGCAAAAATGGAAGACGACCCTGTAGAGTTAAAGCTAATGCTGGATAAGTTTGAAGTTGGCCGAGTTGATGGAAATAATGTTCTCTCCTGGGAAAGTGGTTTATGGGTAGGAAAAGACTTAAATAAACTCTGGCTAAAATTTGATGGGGAGCGCGTCGATGGAAAAAATGAAGGCACTGAAAACCGTATTCTTTATAGTAGCGCGATTGCTCCATTCTGGGACTTACAAGCCGGCTTACGCCATGACACAGCTCCCGGAAACAGTAGGAACTATCTAAACCTTGGCGTCCAGGGTTTAGCGCCCTATTATTTTGAAACCGATGCCAATTTGTCTTTCGGAAAAGATAACCAGGTAAAACTAAATCTGGCTTTCGAATATGAAATGATGCTCACTCAAAAGTTGGTGCTATCCCCTGAAATTGAGTTAAATGCCTATACCAAAGACGATAAAGAAATGGGGATTGGTTCTGGTTTATCAGATATTGAAGCGGGGTTGCGATTACGCTACGAAATCAAACGTGAATTCGCTCCCTATATTGGCGTGAACTGGGCTAAGAAGTTTGGTAATACGGCTGATCTAGCATCAGATGAAGGCGAGGACACAAGAGAAACAATGTTTGTACTTGGAATAAGAGCCTGGTACTAACACCCGTCTACTCTGAAAGGGGGGATTTCCCCTCTTTCTATAATAACTATAAGGAGACAAAATTGTGTTAATAGTTAACAATTTTGGCAGATACCTATCTGCGATTATCATACTGGCTTTTTCAACATCAAGTTTTGCCAAAATGATTGATGAGAATGAGGTTAAGACAGTTGTGAAAGAAGAGCTGACTCGTTTACTAAATTCAGATGAGATTATGGGGCCAGCCATTGAAAATTTTATAAAACGACAACAGGTAGCCAAAGAAAAGGCTCAACGGGAGCAGCAACAGGCACGTGCTAAAAACATCCGCCCTGTTGACCCAAAACGAGATCATATTCGGGGCAAGGTGGATGCACCGCTAACGATTATCGAATATTCAGATTTTGAATGCCCGTTTTGTAAACGCTTTCACCCCACCGTTGCCAAACTTATTGAAAATAACCCGGACAAGTTGCGTTGGGTATATCGCCACTTCCCTCTGGGTTTTCATGATCCCGGAGCTACTAAACAAGCTGAAGCCACCGAATGTGTAGCTGACCTGGGAGGAAATGACAAATTCTGGGCATTTTCAGATGAGATATACAAACGAACCAAATCAAACGGCAAAGGATTCCCTCTTAAAAACTTAAAAAGTTTGGCGATTGAACAAGGTATCGATGGTAATGCCTTTGAAAAATGTCTCAACAGCGGAAAATTCGCCGATAAAGTACAAGAAGACATTGCCAATGGAAAGAAAATTGGTGTAAGCGGCACGCCTGCTGCCTTTATTCTTAACAGCAAAGGCGAAATGCGTTTTGTCGCTGGAGCCTTACCCTTAAACAAATTACAAAAGCTTGTTGATGACCTAATAAGTCAATAAAACTATGGAGTGCCTGATTAAGTCGATTAGGTTTAAGCGCAAAAGAATTGGGCTTGATCAAGGCCTCTTACAAGTAAATTAAAACAGGAAATAATCATGTTAAAAAATATTCTTATACTTACATCCTTAAGCTTCCTTTCCATCACGCTGGTAGCATGTGGTGGAGAAGATAAACCTGATGAAAAAAAAGTAACCGCAAAACAACTCAACAGCCAAAAAACCAATACAAATAAACGCTGGTATTCAACCACGCAGTTGATGCGTGGAAAAAAAGTGTTTAAGGAAAATTGTGCTGTCTGCCACGGTGAAAATGCACAAGGCCTCGCTCAAGACTGGAAAAAACCCTTAGCTGATGGAACTTATCCCGCCCCACCTTTAAATGGAACAGCACATGCCTGGCACCATTCAAAAGATGCATTACTGCGAACTATTAATATGGGTGGTATCCCATTAGGGGGCACCATGCCATCATTCAAAGACAAACTCAGCGACAAAGATAAAGAAGCCGCTTTAGCTTTTATAAGCAGTTTATGGTCAGATGAGATTTACAAGGCCTGGAGCAGCCGTAATAAATAATCGTTGTGTTACCGGGAAAATGCACAAAAAGTGGGGGGGGTGTATTTT
>JALWMR010000065.1:14225-21343 GCA_027083815.1 Thiotrichaceae bacterium | reverse complement strand
CATTATACCCGCATAAGCCCATGCATTGGGTGAAGCTACCTGTAGCATTGCCGCGCCATCTTCAGCTGTGGGGTTATGGCGAACGATGACCTCATTATCCCCTTTGGGCGCGTCCATGTGGATTTTTCCATCAGCAATAGTTACTTCATATTGATGATTAGCACCAGGCCCATAACCAATGCTGTTCTGTGTGAGTGGCACATCTTTAAATAACACATTGGGGCTAAAGTCACCCTGTTTCATTTTATCAATATTACTGACAGAAAAGACGGGGCTAATGCAGCTAATTTCACTAGCCACGCTTTTGCTGGCATCCGCTACTGCAAGATCAACGGTTGTTTCAGCTTCTGTCATGGGGCGCTGTTCCAGTTTCCAGTGTTTCATATCAGATAACGGTTTAAAGGCATCCCGATAAACCAGGCGTGCCTTGACATGAACCTTGCCTTTGCCATTTTCTGGCAGTGCAAAGGCAAACTGCATTTTATCCGCTTCTTTAGGCTTTAGGGCGGTATCAAATAATACCGAATCCGCCAGGAAACCACCTACGCCGACCATTGCTTTACCAAGTTTAGGGATGACTTTCGACTTATACACTTTGGCATACATTTTACCAGGCATACCCGCCCAGTCATTCGGCCCTTTCTGTTTCGTTTTAGGATTCCCAAACCCGGCTAATGGCAGCAAGGTAGCGCGTTTATCACCCACAAATTTAAGTGGCTTGCCAGTATCATCAGTCACATCAATTTTTAAAATCACATTACGAATAGGTCCGGAGCCAGGGACTTTATGACCCGCTCCAATATTGGTGACAACCGTCTTAACCGTAAGCTTTCCATCAGCTACGTTGGTTGTTAAATCCAAAGATAATGCTTTTTTCAGCATATCTAAATCATAAGAGCCCACAAAAGTATGCTTTCTCATGCCTTTGCGTTTTGGCCCTCCGAGGGCAACTTCTGTTGCTTCTTCTATTAATGGCATATGACATTCCTGGCAGGTTTTATCTGTTTTACCTGTATCGTAAGCTTCTTTCCAGTCGGCATATTGTGAGATGGATAAAAACTTTTCCTGATTTAAGTGGCAGATCCCACACAAGCTTGAGTCTTTAAAATGTGACTTAAATTCTGTTTTATGGGCAGGTGATTTTGCATCTTTTAGTGGTCCATAATACGTATCCATATCACCCAAAGTAACGGTATCAAAAATACGGGTTTTGTATTTCCCATTCTCATCTTTATTGATATGAACATCTTTTACGCTATGGCAAAAAATACAGGAAATGCCATGATCCTTCTTCTCCTGCATGGCAATACCCAGATCCACTTCTTTGCCTTTTTCATGCTCTTTAAGTACCAGCATAGGTACATGACAATCAGCGCAGTCACCTTTTGCACCATGCATCATCGGTTGAAAACCGAGACCATCTTTTTCGCCTGTGCCACTGACACCCGCATAAAATTGATACACTTTCTGGTTATTTAAATCCTGACCCATGCGCGAAGATTGCCATTCCTTAAAAATGCGCTGGTGACAGGCTCCGCAATACTGCGGGCTGGTTTTATCAACCTCTTCGGCTGAAAGACTAAATGATAAAAATGGCAATATGAGTAACAAGCACGGCACAGCCGCGTTGCAAATTAATCGGGCAATTGATCGAGATAAATAGTTCATTTTTTCCTTCGCGGTTTTATTCAAGCACAGCACAGTGTACCGATACCTTAGCCAAAAAAATATGATTGACGTTAGGGTTAAGACTTAATTAATTGGTAAGGAAAGGAGGGCAAGCCATCTTGTAAGATGATTTGGAGGTTTACACAAGCGCGTGACTCATTTGATGATTCAGTTTATGCTTGAACACTAATGCCTAATTGTCAGGGTATTTAAATAAACAATGGAATTCACCGACAAAACACACAGAATTCACAAAAGAAAATGTCCTTTCGCGTTGTTCTGTGTATTTGACTGCGTTGGTCTTACGGTTTGTGATTATTTCTTATGCGTTTAAAACATGAGCTGTCAGCCACCCTACACAATTACTCCCACTATTCTAAATCTGGTCGCTGAGATTAGTGAATCATTAGGTCGCTTGTCTGTTCTAGAGGAGCTGCAAGAGCAACAAAATAGTAGCTTGTGTTTACGCCGTATTAATCGTATTCGCACTATTCAGGGTTCGCTGGCAATAGAAGGGAATACCCTGAGTGAAGATCAAATCACTGCTATTCTGGAAGGTAAACCCGTTATCGCGCCACCGCGTGAAGTGCAGGCAGCCCGTAATGCGATTGAAGCTTATGAGCAGTTTGATGGTTCGCAAGTAAAAAGCTGGCAGGCGACGAAAAAAAAGGACTTACTCAAAGCACATCAAATACTTATGCTGGGCTTGATTGATGATGCGGGACGTTACAGAAACAAGGGTGTAGGTGTGATGAAGGGGGATAAAGTCATTCACATGGCACCACCGGCTGAGCGGATGAACAAGTTAATGGCTGACTTGTTTACCTGGTTTAAAACCAGTAAAGAACATCCCTTAATAAGTAGCTCTGTGTTTCACTATGAATTTGAATTTATCCATCCTTTTTCAGATGGTAATGGACGCATGGGGCGTTTATGGCAAACGCTCATACTAAGCCAATGGAAAGCCATTTTTAAGCATATACCGGTTGAGAGTATGGTATATGCGAATCAGGCAGACTATTACAGGGCGATTAAGCAAAGCACTGAGCAAAGCGATTCGGCGCCCTTTATTGAGTTTATGTTGAACAGAATTTTAGAAGCCTGCAATGCAAGCGCCGGAAAACAAAGCGACCAAGCAGGCGACTATGTAAGCGACCAAGTAAATGACGGTGTAACAGATCAGGTAAAGTCTTTGCTAAAAGCACTCACCAATCAACATGCCATGACAGCCAGTGATTTAATGAAACAGCTCGGTTTAAAACATCGCCCCACATTCAGAAAAAATTATTTAAACCCTGCCTTACAAAATAAATGGATAGAATGACACAGCCTGACAAACCGCAAAGCCCGACGCAGAAGTATCGTTTGACGAACCTGGGGAGCAATTAAATAACTTAGGACAACCATGACTTTATCTGCTTTTTCACGACACTGGTCATAACCGCTTATCAGGATAAAATGTAATTTATGTTATAAATCATTATCTTACAATAATTTTAAAAATAATGGATGTCCAATATATATGAGAATATATATGAGAGTGTCTAAATAAGCTCCTGAGAGAACAAGAAACAGAAGATAACTGGATTGGCGACTCATTAAAAGCTAAACAGGCAGATGTGTTCAATAAAAGCAGATATTGAGAAATAGCAACAATAACTTCTCAATATTGGCGATTTATGAGAAGATGAAACTTGTTTTAAGCAATAACAGGGATTTTTGAGCAGATGGAACTACTTTCACCAGGCAATTTAAACCCACAAACCATTAACACCGATACGCTCACAATTCTAAAAGCACTCATTCCTGCTCATCGCCAATTAGCAGAACTCAAAGGCGTTGTGAAAAGTATTCCCAATGAAAAAACGCAGTATCGTGCCGTATAAGTAGAATTTCAACAGCCTGCTAGTCCTTGATTCGGATGCAACGCTTGTCTCGCTCAATCACGCCTTCTTTTTCCATTTCAGCCAGGGTGCGGTACAGGCTTTCTGGTTCAATGCCTAATTCTTCCGCCCATTTACTGGTAGGGCAGGACAGGGTGATTTCAGTGCCGCTGGGCGATTCACAGCTAATATAATGGAGTACCCGTTCTTTGGCTGATTTAAGGCGCAGACGTTCGCTGCGGGCGCATTGTTTTTTTAGATTATCTGCCAGTGATTGAATATAAAAGTTGGAAAATTTGTGATTGCTTTGCAGGTGCGCCTGAATAACAGGCACTGAAATTTGTAGCAGGCTGGAAGGTAAAACAGCCTCCGCAGAGCACGGATAGTTTGACATGTTCATGCTGGCAGGCGCAAACATTTCACCCGAAATATTGCGCATCATAATCGCAGGCTTGCCATCGCGTTGATAGCGCAGGGCGATCAGCTCACCTTCTATAATATAAAACAGGGAGTCAACACTATCATCCTGTTGAAACAGGCTTTCTCCCTTTTTCAGGGATAACTTGCGTGATACTTTAAGCAAAGACTCGGGAAAACAATTAGGCAACATTACTTTTTATATTTCTCTCGTTATCAGTCACTTGAGGCAGTGCAAATGAGATTAGCCCTGCCATTAAAACAAAGCCGAATGACCACCACAGGCAACCCGTCAGCCCGTGGGTTTGATAAACCCAACCGGATAACACAGTGCCGGCAAGTCGCCCAGCGGCATTGGACATATAATAAAAACCGACATTCATGGCGACCTTGTCATGGTTGGAATACGCCAGTATCAGGTAGCTGTGAATCGCGGAATTTATGGCAAAAACAATGCCAAATAGAATCAAGCCAACCACAATAACCACATCAATCGCAACGCCCTGTTGCAAGGCAAGTGCAATCCCCGCGGGAAAGAGCGCCAGAATAAATGCCCAGTTACGCGCACTGCCACCCGTGGGGTGATGATTTTTTAACAGCCTGGGCGATAATGCCTGCACCAGGCCATAGCCCATTACCCAAAATGCGAGAAAGCCACCGACCTGGTAAAAATCCCAGCCGAGTTTTTCATAGAGAAAAACAGGCAAGCCCACCACAAACCAGATATCACGCGCGCCAAATAAAAAGAAACGCGCGGCGGAAAGCACATTCACTGCTTTGATATTAGAGAAAACCTGGGTGAATTTGGGCTTACTTTTCATTTTGCCGACATCGGATGGCAGCATCCACAGCGTTATCAGCAATACCATAAACAGCATCCCCGCCAGCACAAACAAGCCACCACGAAAGCTTAACCATTGCAACAGCCCAGCGCCAATAAAAAAACCCAGCCCCTTGAGTGCATTTTTTGAGCCAGTCAGGATTGCCACCCATTTGAAAAGTGAGGCATCACCTGACTTGCTTATCGCTTTTACCGATGCCTTGGCAGACATTTTGTTTAAGTCTTTGGCGATGCCCGATAATGCCTGCGCCGCCATTACATAAGGCACACTAAGCCAGCTATCTGACACGGTCAAAACCAGTAATGCCATGACTTGCATTGCCATGCCGATATTCATGGTGCGGTTCAGACCAATGCGCGCACCCAGCCAACCGCCGACCAGATTGGTAACGATGCCAAAAAACTCATAAAACAAAAACAGCATCGCCACTTGCAGGGGAGAATAACCGAGCAGGTGAAAATACAACACCACCAGCATACGGATGGCACCATCGGTAATAGTGAACGCCCAGTAACCGCCAGTAACAACTAGATAATTGCGTAGCGCATGATCCATCTTTTAATATAAAACTGGACTATGAGCAGCAACCACCCGAGCTTTTTTCTTCGCTGGAGCCATCACAGCAACCGCTTGCATTGCTATCACCAGACACTTCACCTGTTGCGCCTTGCAACCAGCCTTCAATGACTGCTTTGTCAGGGATGCCACCTGCATGCACAACCTGCTCATCAATTACGACGCCAGGTGTTGTCATAACACCGTATTGCATGATTTGGGCAAGGTCTTCCACTTTTTCAAGTGTGACATCAGTACCCAAATCTTTAGCTATCTGCTCAATCAGGTTCATGGTTGATTTACAGTTGGCACAACCTGTGCCCAGTACTTTAATGTTCATTTCTTTCCTCATTGTTTAAAAAATTGCGTTTATAAATATCATAGAACCGCATTAAAAACATAACCCACGATTAGAATGCCTGTGGCGACTACGCCAACAAAAGTAGCAATCAAAGGGGTCTTTAATACTTTTCTTAAAATCAGAATTTCAGGTAATGACAGCGCGATCACGCTCATCATAAAGGCAAGAGTTGTGCCTAATGATGCGCCTTTGCCAATTAATGCTTCAACGATGGGAATCACACCCGCGGCATTGGTGTACATGGGGATGCCCATCACTACGGAGGCGGGCACTGACCACCAGGCTTCTTTACCCATAAAAGATGCCATAAAATCTTCTGGTACAAAACCATGAATCACCGCGCCAACGGTGATACCGATGACAATATAAATCCAGACTTTAAGCACGATTTCTTTAACATGCTTCCAACCTTCATTAAAACGATCCACCCATGTAAACTGAGTGGTATCTGCCGGTAATGCGGCTCCTGTGTGAATATCGCGCACCCAGTCTTGCAAATACTTTTCCATACCCAGCTTGCCAATCACCATGCCTGCAAATATTGCAATACTTAAGCCGAGAACTAAATAGAGTGCAGCGACCTTCCAGCCAAACATGGCAAATAGCAAGCCGAGTGCAATTTCATTGACCATCGGTGCTGAAATTAAAAAAGAAAAGGTTACGCCTAATGGCACGCCAGCGGATAAAAAACCAATAAATAATGGCACGGCAGAACAGGAACAAAACGGTGTCACAATACCTAAAAGCGCCGCCATGGTATTACCTACACCGAGTTTTTTACCCGATAACACAGCACGGGTTTTCTCTGGCGAGAAAAAGGTCTGGATAATGCCCATAAAGAAAACTACGCCGACTAACAGCAACATCACTTTTGGTGTGTCGTAAAAGAAGAAATGAATCGACTCACCGAGATGGGTCTCGCGCGTTAAGCCCGTCAGGGATAAGATAAAATTGGCAAAATTATCCAACTGCGAATAAAGGAAAAACCAGACAGCAACGGCAACGGGTATCCCAAGTAGCCAATAGGCAAGCTTTGAATTTTTGTTATCTGATTTGTTTAAAGCTACATCACTCATGTTTTTATCACTCTACAATTATATTTAACAACATTGCGCCACTTCACAAGTCGCCTGACGAATCAGTGCCGCTGGAATTGCCTCATGGACTATTCCGTCAACCTCCAGGGTACGACAAAAGGTTTCTGCATTGCCTGTGAACTCACAACAGGACTGACAGTGATTTTCCGCCACCTTTGCCTCAGGCAAAATAGCTTCAATCGGCTTGCCATTAAATAAAATACCATTGGATTGTTTTATTTGATCCATCGCTAGTCGGGTTTCCTTAAGGAGACTCTGAATAACCTAGATGAAATTCTGTAAGTCTCTAAGGCAT
>JALWMR010000065.1:0-14215 GCA_027083815.1 Thiotrichaceae bacterium | reverse complement strand
GCCTTAGAGGCTTACCCTGTGGGGCTTAGCCAAATTCCCAGCCTCTGCGTTATGTTCGCTTACAAGGCAATAAGCATTCTAAGCTCACATGCCTTGATTCTGGAAATTTGGCGTTGCCAGAATTCAACTAGGTTATTCAGAGTCTCCTAAACGAATATCCCAACCACAGGGTTTGCACTCCTCGGCAAGCCTTGCAATGACATCCTGTAATGCATCACCCGTATCAGTACAACGGATACAGGTATTGCCAGATTCTTCAATATGCTGCCATTCAATGTCTAATGTATTCATTTTTTATCCTTTTGTAATGTTTACTCACTCAGGTAGACGAATGAAGCCCCAAAAGGATGCAGATTATTTTTCTTTATTCTACTTTTGGTCACTGGAAAAAATGGACATGTAGTAATCTCGGTGAAAAAATTTCTTGAGAACATAATAAACCAAACGTAAATAACATAGCAGGCAACAAGCTATAACAAAGCAATAACAAACCACCAACAGTAATAACAATGAGTTTATTTATAGTAACATCTCCAATGACTAGAGAAGTGCTTATGCTTTCTAATAAATTCACACACAAAAATATTGTTGCAAGTATTATCTTTTTTGTAACCATTCTCCTTGTAACAGCTTGTCAGAGTCACTCTAATTCAGCATCTCATGAAAAGACAAAGAAAAAAATTCGTGAAACCGTAACGGCTACCCTGAAAAAAGACCTGTCACCAGGTATGGCAGTTGCGTTAGTTAATAAAGAAAAAATAGTTTTCTCACAAGGGTTTGGTGTAACTAATTTTGATACACAACGGGCAGTAACTGCAGACACTTCTTTTTGGTTGGCTTCTATTAGCAAAACGGCCATTGCAGTGTCTATCATGCATGCCAGGGAGAAGGGGCTACTTGACCTTGATGTTGATGTTTATGATCTATTAGAGAACCAGGCAGGAATAAGCTTAAGCAAACCCTTTGAAGAACCGATTTTATTAAAACATCTTGTGAGCCATACCAGTTCTATCGTAGACAATTATGATTATTATTTTTGTGCCTTCTACGTTGGGGATGAAAATGGACAACACTATAGTTTACAGAATAAGTTTGATACTAATACATGCGATGAGACATTACCCGTTACACTGGTTGGCTACCTAAAAGCCTACTTATCCGAAGGGCAGCCCTATTACTCGGAACAGGGGAATTTTTCGCAAACAAAACCAGGAACACACTATGAATATAGCAATGTAGGTGCTGCACTGGCAGGCTACACTGTTAAAGTCTCAACCGGTCTATCATTGGCTGACTATGCTAAAACGCATATTTTTGATCCTTTAAAAATGAACAACACCAGTTGGCGGTTAAACGACCTTGATCAGGCAAATATTGCTACGCCTTATGTATGGGATGACGACACTAATAAATTGATACCCTTACCATTATACAGTTCATCAACATGGCCTGATGGAGGCTTGCGTAGTAGTGCCAATGATCTTGCAAAGTACCTGTTAATGGTTATGAATAACGGTGAAATAGATAATATACGTATTTTGAGCACCGATTCCGTTCAAAAGATGTTGCCCACCGCTGATAAAGGTTTTGGCGTAGGCGTATTTTGGCAAAAAGTTAAAATCAAAGCCGCAAAAAATGAACGAATATTGATAGGACATGATGGTGGTGAGTTTGGCGCCTATACCTATATGCAATATGATCCAGAAAAACAGGTTGGTGTTGTATTACTGGCAAATGGCGATGATGAAATTTATGGCGATAGTGCGAGCGCCCAGCTCACATGGAGCGTTCGGCATTATAATTTAATTGATAAACTACTCGATTATGCCAAGGATTTGGGAAAGTAGCTATTTATCCAGATTGACTTCATCACCAAAACAACACACGTTACCCTGCTCATCAAAACGGATATGACAGGTATTTTGCAGCTCTGTTTTTAACCGTTTACGGGCGCGCTGGATACGTGATTTAGTAGCGGTGAGTGATAGTTGCTGTTGCCTGGCAAAATCGGCCTGATGCATACCATCCAAATCACATTGCTGAATAATCTCGGCATCTTCCTTATTCAGTTTTTTAAGGGCAACAGGTAAGCAAACGACAAGATTATTGACCGGTGCTTCTTCATCAGACTCGGCTTCGAGTTGATCGGGTATCTCTTCAAACGGTTTGGCGGTTCGCTGAAAATCAATAATCCGGTTTTTAAGCACACGATACAACCATGCACGCGGATTATTTAGCTCGCAAAACTGGCTGCCTTCGGCGAGTGCCTTAATAAACACATCCTGTAATAAATCTTCAGCCAAATGAGGTTCTTTTACACGGGCATAAATATAGCGACGCAGCTCTTTTTCATGCTCAAGCCACGCTTTTTCCACGCAGTTCATCATTGTTCCTTAAAAATGGAACAAAACAGAGATACAGAAAGTACACCCCCCCACTTTTTGGGCGTTTTCTCTGCCACTGCTTCGTTAACCTTCTTTAGCAACACGATTGCCCACTAGCTGTTGTCGAGCAACAGGCTTGTCCACTTTCTTCGGTTTCTTTTGTTGTTGCTGAGCCAGTTCCTGCTTTTTCATCAAAGGCAAAATCCAGCTTTTGCGCTGCTTCATCTCGAATATGCCGGGCAATTTCGATTACCGTATCAATCTGTGAATCGGCGATGCCCATATGACGCAGTTTATCCAGCTGACAAAGCCCCATATCCGGGTGTTTTGCAGCAATTCCCGATGCCAAAGAAACCAGGGCTATAATGGATGAATGTAAGGGTGGCTCGTTATTGGACATAGTTTTTTCCTCGCGGTATTTATTCTGCTTCAAATTGCAAATAGGTACGGTTCAGGTTGACCGGATTCCAGGTTTTGTGAAATTTAAGATAGTTGAATTTATCTGTTTGCGAAAGTCGCTTGACCATATCACCCAGGTCTTCCCAATCTTCTTTGGCTTTATCAACCTCGCTTATCAGCCAGTTGAGATAATCACCCGTATCCTTTTGCGCTTTGGACAAATCACCCGCATGACCATGCCCGGGAATAACTTTTTCAGGCTGCATTGCTGCCATTTTGTTAAATGTTGCTAGCCATGACCTGGTTTTACTATAGGGTTGCACGCCTAACATACGATCATTAAAAACCATGTCACCGGTAAAGATGATTTTTTGTTTTGGCAACCATAAAACAGCATCATTAGGAAAATGAGAATCGCCAATATAACGTAATTCAAAGTCAGTATCACCAAACGAAAAAGGATAGGAATCAGCGTCAATGAGCTTATCGGCCTGTGTGATTTTATCTTTGGGTAAATGTTTTAAACCCAGCATGTCAAGCCGTTTTAGATGTGCCTCCAGATGCTCTGTTTGCGTTTTGGCTGTACGTGATAGTGCGGTAATTGAAACACCTTTTTTAGTAAAGTAACTATCACCCATCCAGTGATGATCTTGCGAACCGATATTGATTATCCTGGTGATGGGTTTATCTGTGACTGTTTTAACCGTCTTTTCAATTAAAGCTGCCGCATCTTCGCTAGAACCGCTACCAACTAATAAAACGCCTTTATTAGTTATGACAAAACCCAGTGTATTATTAAGCGCCAGATTCTCCTTGCTCCGTGGGCCGATTTCACCGACTAGAGCATAAATATTATCTGCCACTTTTTCTGTAGTTAGCTCAAATGCGACAGCGCTATAGGAATATAAAAGAGCAATAAGCAATAGGATGGTACGCATATAATCTGGCCTGTTTATGAACAGCTAAAAGAAACGATTCTACACCAAACGAAATATCTTTTGACCTGAATCACAATCAGATTCATAACAAACCAGTTTTACCAGGAAAAATGAAAACGCATAAAAACCCGGGGGGTGTACTTTTTATCTATAAAATAGCGACAAAAGTACACCCATCCTTATCCCCTTATCACATGAATAATCTCTTTAAAAAGCGTATTTAACGGCTGCATATTACGCCCTTTTCTTTCTGACAAACCCGTATAGTTTTCAAGCCGTTGCAACTCGGCTTCAATAAAGTCATTAATCACTTTAACTTGAGGAATCCGGTCTTTTTCCAGGCTAACTTTTTTACGCTTAAGCAATGTTTCAATTGCATCATTGAGTGCTTCATCCGTTATCAGGGTTCGCAAAACATCAAACTCAATCGGTGCTGGCTCACCTTTTTGCTCTAGCCAGTGAATTGCTAATAAGGGACGCAGCACATAAAAATACTTTTTTAACGGCACCTGGTCTTTTCGCAAATAACCACGATAATTAGTTGCAGCCATGTGTTTATAGTGATAGATGCCTTTTTCAAGTGTATATATTTTCGGCAAGAGTGTTCTGACCCGATTAGCGAAAACACCATCATCAACATAAACAATAGGTGATTGTATCCATTCCACAAAAGCAGGGTTTGATTTCCAGAATAACATCAGTGCCTTGCGAATATCCCAACCATTTATGTCTATTTCATCCACAATAGGGTATTCGATTACATCACGCTTTGCCTCTACATTAATATCAAGATACCAATCCTGTGGATGGGCATAGATAAAACGCACATCATAATCACTATTGGGTGAAGCAAAGCCCCATGCGCGGCTGCCAGATTCTATGGCAAACAGCACTTTAACATGATGTTCCTGCTCTGCCAGTTTGATTCGTTTCAGTATTTCGGCTTTTACTTTTGTTTTTATCGCGCTTTTTGTCGCATTCATTTCATATACCTTTTCTTGAAAAAAGCCTCGTTTGGATGAGGCTCTCTCTGTGCCATTTCTTCCATGTGTTTTTTTTTTCAAGCTTTTGTTCTCTGATTTTCTTGCGGCATCGTCGGCAACGAACAGCCCTTTATTCAAGATAAGCTTTTACTGTTTCATACCACCATTTTTGTTGTTTTGCCGTCCAGATTTCATGAGAACCACAATCTCTACAGACAAATTCCCTATCGATGTAAAAAAGTGGCAACTCTCGCCAATAGGCAGAATTATGTAACAGTGCTGCATGATTCGCCTTGACTGCATGCCTGGGTAATTTAGTTTGTGCAGAGTAAACATCAATACCTTTGTTTTGTCTGGCTTTTTCTCGGCGCTTTTGTTTGATTTCCAAACGTCTTTGTTTTCCGCTTTTCATTTTTAATTACCACTTGTTCTGTTAAAAAGTGGGTCACTAACTGACCCACTACCTATTTTAGCTGGGACGGAATTTTAACCATATCGTTCATAACCCCATCCAGTCCACCATACACGTTTAAGGTATTGATCTGCGAAGTGATTTTTTCCAGCACTTCCAGCTCTTTCAAACGCAACAGGGTTGGGTTGCCTTGCATCACTTTGGCGGTGTTATGCAGTGAGCGCGTCGCCTGTGTTTCTTCACGACGACGAATCAGGTTGGCTTCTGCCAGTTTCTCTGCTTCAACAACCTTTGCCAAAATGGTTTTCATCTCACCAGGTAACACAATATCGCGTGCGCCGACTGTTTTTAGATCAAGCCCATAGTTTGCAACTTTAGTGGCAACTATGTCTAAAATCTGGGCATTCAGCCTGTTTTTATCAGCCAGCAACTCATCCAGTGTCTGGGTTGATACAACGGTACGCAAGGCTAACTGCAACTCACGGTATAAGTAATCAGCGTGATCCGCCAGCTCTTCTGAAACCCGTTTCGCATCAGCAACTTGCCAGGTGGCTGATAAGTTAACTCGCAAACCAACCCGGTCTTTAGTCAGGATTTCCTGGCCATTGACCTCCATGTTTTGCAAGCGCAAATCAATCTGCTTTACTTTCAGGTGACGGTTAAACGTCCACCAGGCGTGAATGCCGACTGACAGCTCGGCACTTAACTCACCATCAACTTCCAGAAACCCCAGATGACGCTCAGGGATGGTAGCAGTCATCACGGCTGCTAAAGCAGAGTGTTTTAGCAAAGGCTCTTTTGCTGCCAATATAACTCTTGCCAGGGTTTTATCCAGCTTAAAGGTTTCCGAGATATCCAGCTTGCGCAATTCAATATCAGCAAGCCCTTTCCAGTAGGCACCTTGTTGTGCAGGTGCCTTTATTTCACGCAACACTGCCCTGGCACCATTGATGCTTTGATAAACCAGACCAACCTCATGTTCACCCGTTTGCCATGTCTGAACATGCTGCTTCATTTTTTCTGGATGCAGCTTGAGCAGGTTCAATACCTCATCAGTCACACCAAGCTCCAGCGTTTCACTAATATCAACCAGCGATACGCGATACTGGTGCTTTAAATCCCACAGCGTGTGTACACCTGGCATTAAAACATCCACAAACTGTTCATTTTTAAACAGCAAAGCACGGTGTGTTTCAGGAACAATAATTTTTCTTTTCATAATAAACATGGCTTTCTCCTTCTTTTTTATCTCTTTAGTTTGAGAGACGGTTACGATGCCTGACAAAAGCCAATATCAGCCATCTTAGAATAAAAATGCTAATGCTCCACATACCCTTCCGGCTTTGCAGTTTGTGCCAATAAGGAAACTATTGAGGATGCCACGTTATACATCAACGTTTTATCATCGCCAGCTCGTTATCGGCAAACCCGCTACAAAGGCGGTGGATATGCTGATGCCAAAGCGAGCTTATGACAGTCATACCGACCTGAAATAATCCCCGGTTCACATCAGGAACATCAGCATGTGTCCCGAAGGACGTTGGTGTTAAGCCCTGTTTTTAACGCAGGGCTGGATGGTTCACTAGCCGGAATCGAACCGGCTACCCACTGATTATGAGTCAGTTGCTCTACCTAATGAGCTATAGTGAGGTTTCGTTAGGTGGACTCGAACCACCACATACCCATTGCTGGGTGCCTTTACCTATTTGGCTATAACGAATAGCGTGATTTACAGTCACGGTTACCTAATCACTGCAAACAGATACACAAACGTCCCATTGGGTATTGTGTCAGGCTGGCAATCAGAACCAGCTATCGCTTGTTTGCAATCATTAAATTTGGTGGAGGTAACGGGATTCGAACCCGTGGACAGTTGCAACCACCGCATTACTGATGGCAAGGACAACACTTGGAAAACGCGCGCCAGCTGACACCCGCCATAGAGCATCGAGCCTGCATCCTCAACCCTACGTGTTACCTTTTTCTGCACTGCTGGTGTTACCCAGACCACTTCTACAAACCGTTTTAAGTGGCGGCACTCCATTCGCACCTGTACCCCCATATAATTCTTTTGCAACATTATCGGATGCTGGCCCATTTCAGCACCCTTTCCTTGCTTCCGTTACTTTATCCTTTAACGCAAACAACCTGTTTCAAGGTATGAACGATTTCAACCAGGTCTTTTTGCGCCTCCATTACCTTTTCAATCGGTTTGTAAGCTGAAGGGGTTTCATCAATAACGCTTTCATCCTTGCGGCACTCAACTCCATCAACCGCTTTTAAATGTTGCGCTAATGAGACTTCTTTCTTAGCCTGTGTACGTGACATCACGCGCCCGGCACCGTGGCTACAACTGCAAAAGCTTTCTTCATTACCCAGGCCACGCACAATAAACGATTTGGCTCCCATGCTGCCGGGGATGATTCCCATCTCACCTTTACGAGCGCTAACCGCACCTTTGCGCGTTACCCAAACATTTTCATCGTAATGATTCTCACGGCTAATGTAGTTATGGTGACAATTTACCGCCTCAACATCTGCCGAAAAAGGCACACCCAGGGTTTCACTCACCGCCTGTATGGTGCGTTGCATCATGACCTCACGGTTGATACGTGCAAAATCCTGCGCCCATGCCACCGACAAGGTGTATTCACGAAACATATCCGAACCTTCGGGTATATAAGCCAAATCCTTGTCGGGTAGCTGAATAAAGTAACGCTCCATATCTTTTTTCGCTTGCTCAATAAAGTGGGAACCGATGCGATTACCCACACCACGCGAACCACTGTGCAACATAATCCAGACGGCATCAGCCTCATCAAGACACACCTCAATAAAGTGGTTGCCTGTTCCTAAGGTGCCCAGATGTGCAATGTTGTTGGTGTTTTTCAAGAATGGGAATTTATCGACCATAATCTTGAAAGCCTCATCCAGTGGCGCCCAGGCAGCCAACACATCTTTTGGCGCTTCACCCCATGCACCTTTATCTCTACCGCCACGACGGCGCGCCGAACGACCATGTGGTACTGCACGCTCTATGGCACTTCGCATGGCTGACAAATTATCAGGTAAATCAGAAGCAGTCAGGCTGGTTTTAACTGCCATCATTCCGCAACCCAGGTCTACACCCACAGCTGCAGGAATCACTGCTCCCACGGTTGGAATCACGCTGCCAATCGTTGCCCCCTTGCCAAGATGAACATCAGGCATTGCTGCAACCCATTTATGTATAAAGGGCATTTTGGCGATATTTCTTAGCTGATTTTTTGAATTTTCATCAAAGGGAACATTACGCGTCCAGGATTTAATCGGAACGCTTCCTTTCTCGTGCAATACCTCATAGGTGTTACCGATGTATTCATCATTTTTAAATTCTGTTTGTATTTGTTGTTTCATTTTCTGTTCCTTGCATCCCCATTGATGCAGCTAATTTCAATTTATCATTTGTGCAGTCTGGCAAGCACTACACATAAACAATATTGCAATGGCTGTGCCAACTTTGATAAAACAATCTTAATTTTTTCGTAAGATACTAATTTTAAATGATTTATTTTTACTAATTGGATTATTTAGTTTAATAATAGATTATTAATGATGCTATATTTTATATTTTTATATATAGTTTTATATGTTATTTTATAGATATGAATAATATTATTATTAGCATACTTGGGCAGCGACTGGATAATGTTGGCTTCGGAAAAAAACGCTGGTTTCGCTGGCGACCAACTTTTTCACTGCTACAACATCATGAGTTTCAGGTGGATGAGATTATCTTGTTACACCAGGAGGAAGAGAAAGACCTCCTCAACCTGACCATGCGAGACATTGAACAAACCTGCCTGAATATTGACATCAAGACACACCAGCTCAACTACCAGGACCCGTGGGATTTTGAACAGGTCTATAGCGAACTTCACGACTTTGCCCACCAATATACCTTTGATACGGAACGAAATAACTATTACTTTCACATCACAACGGGCAGCCATGTTGCCCAAATTTGTATTTATTTACTGAATGAGGCGAACTACTTTCCGGGCAAGCTGATTCAAAGCTCACCTAGCAAAGTTAGTCCGGCAGGGACATTTCGCACCATTGACCTGGACTTGTCACGTTATGACCAGATTGCCTCACGCTTTCACAAAGAATCGCAGGAAAGCATCAGCCATTTAAAAAGCGGCATAAAAACACGTAACAAACGTTATAACGAATTAATTCGTGAACTGGAAAATGTCGCAGTACGCTCTACCGCACCCATTTTGATTACCGGGCCAACCGGTGTCGGCAAATCGCAACTGGCAAAACGTATCTACGAGCTAAAGCAACGGCGGGGGCAACTTAGTGGCAAGCTGGTTGAAGTCAACTGTGCAACCTTGCGAGGCGATAACGCCATGTCTACCCTGTTTGGTCACGTTAAAGGTGCCTATACAGGGGCTACCAGTGATCGTGCCGGCTTGTTACAAGAAGCCGATCAGGGTTTATTGTTTTTAGATGAAATTGGGGAACTAGGTCAGGATGAGCAGGCCATGCTGCTGCGCGCCATTGAAGATAAAATATTCACCCCTTTTGGTTCAGACAAAGAAGTCAGTAGTGATTTTCAACTCATAGCCGGCACCAATAAAAATCTCTATCGGCGCATTGAAAAAGGTCTATTTCGAGAAGATTTATTAGCACGTATCAATCTTTGGCGCTATGAACTGCCCTCACTAAAAGATCGCTATGAAGATATTGAGCCAAATATTGAATATGAGCTACGTCGTTACGCCCAGGAGAACAATCAAAAAGTCAGTTTTAACAGCACGGCTCGCTCAAAATACCTCGCCTTTGCACAAAGCTCATACGCCTCATGGAAAGCCAACTTTCGTGATTTAAACTCCAGCATTATTCGTATGGCAACCTTGTCCAATGGCGGCAGAATTACCGAAGCGATTGTCGATAACGAAATACACCGTTTACAACTGGACTGGAATGGCGCAATAAATAACAGAGATTCCTCTGACGAACGACTTAAACACCTGCTCTCGGCAGATATTTACGAAAAACTCGATCTATTTGAGCGACTACAACTCAAACAGGTGATTAAAATATGTAAAAAAAGTAAGAATATGGCAGATGCAGGTCGCACTTTATTCGATAAAAGTCGCCTGCAACAATCAAAAAGCAATGATTCACAGCGCCTGCGTGCTTATTTAAAGAAATATGGGCTGGAGTTCAGGAATTTAGGACATTAAAAAGTACACCCCCCACCTTTTTGCCCCTTTTGTCCTTATGGAGCAAAAATTATTCCTTTGGAAGCACCTTATAAGTCACCAGCAAGTTTACTTTCAAGGTATTTTCATCAATCGAATAGGCTGTTGTCCCACGGCTTGATACGCTTGACATAAGGGATTTCTTCATTGTTTTGTAGCCCCCTCGCTGTTGTGCTTCGACAAAACTCTCATCAAAATGAACAGGAACCAGGCGAACGCCCAGGTTTGATTCATAAAGGGCTGCTTTTCGCTTTACATCATCAAGTGCCTTGTTAACCAACGCATCATAGGTTGCATCTTTATCAAGCATCTTTGCTTTGCCAGATAAAAAGTAGATGTTTTCATTGTTATCCGCAATATCGGCAACCGAAATAAACTGATCTTCAGATTCAACATCAACCGTCATTATATTTCTAACCAGATAGGCTTTGGGTCGATCGCTAAACAGGCCATATTCAGGGGTTGATGTAAACTTTGATTCAGCGATACTGCCTTCCTTGATTCCCAACCCCTGAAGTGTTTTTCTGGTTTGCTTGCGAATGGCCGAATTCTTTTTCAGGGCATCCGCAAGTGCTGGCGAACTGGTCATCACCAGCAAACTGATACGCGCCTGTTTTGCATAATTTTTCTTTTCGGCCGATCCCGACAGATTAACCGTTTGGGGAATACCCGATAAATATTGCCTGATCTCATCGGGCGAGCCTTTTATCTCGGGTGTAGCAAGGGCAGAACGAGACAAAAGACCTAACGCACAAATAGCCAATAACACCCATCTGCTTTTTGTTTTTACGGTGGATTTATTATGATGGTAATTCATTTTCATTTTCCTGTTGCTGTTCCTTTAACTTTAATTCCAGTTCGGGATACAGTTTTTCAATATCCTGGACCTCGCTCAGGCTGGGCATTTCATCCAGCGATTTTAGATTAAAATAATCCAGAAACTGGCGTGTTGTGCCGAGTAAAGCGGGACGGCCGGGGACTTCTTTATGTCCGACGATACGAATCCACTCCCGTTCTTGCAGGGTTTTGATAATATGCGAGCTGACAGCTACGCCACGAATATCTTCGATTTCGGCGCGCGTGATGGGCTGTCGATAGACGATCAGTGCCAGTGTTTCAAGCAGGGCGCGCGAATATTTTGCTGGTTTTTCATCCCAGTGCTGGGTGACCCACTGTTTATATTCTTCTCTGGTTTGAAAACGAAAGCCACTGGCGGTTTCAACTAGCTCAAATCCGCGATTCTGGTAAAATGATGCTATTTGCTCCAGCGCCCTTTTAATATCCTGCCGGTTTACCAGATCGTCTTCATTAAAAAAACCAAGCAATTTTTCCACGGACAAGGGCTTTTCAGCACTGACTAAAATCGCTTCCAGAATGGCTTGTAATTTTTCTTTTTGCATTAATCAAGCTCCTCTTGCGAACCCACCGGTTTTAGATAAATTGGCGCAAAAGCATCCGCCTGCACCATATCGATGACTTTTAACTTTAATAGTTCCAGCACCGCCATCAGGGTAACCACCACACCCAAACGTCCTTCTTTTAAGCTGAAGAGGCTTTGAAAATCAACAAAATCGTCTCCCTTAAGGCGCGACAAAACATGCGTCATGCGCTCCCGAATAGAAATTTCTTCACGCTCAATTTCATGGTGTTTTTGCATATCAACCCGTTTTAAAATAGCCTGAAAGGCCAGCAATAATTCTTTTAAATCAACCTCCGGCTCGGGCTTTTCCTTTTCTGCACGAATAACTTCAACGTCAAGCGGAAAGTTATCCCGCCCCAAATGTGGCATTTCATCAATATCGGTGGCAGCCTGCTTAAAACGTTCATACTCCTGCAAGCGCCTAACTAACTCGGCGCGCGGATCTTCTTCATCTTCGACATCTTCATGGCGCGGCAGCAACATGCGCGATTTTATTTCGGCCAGCATCGCAGCCATCACCAGATATTCTGCAGCTAGATCAAGGTTGATATTGCGCATCATTTCGACGTATTCCATATACTGATGGGTAATCTCAGCAATGGGAATATCAAGAATATCCAGATTTTGGCGACGAATCAGATAGAGCAATAAATCCAGCGGGCCTTCAAAGGTTTCGAGAAAGACTTCCAGCGCATTGGGTGGAATATACAGGTCTTCTGGTGGGGCAGAAATCGCCTCACCCTGCACAATGGCGAAAGGTAGCTCGCCCTGACGGGGCAAGGTGTGATTATCGGTATTCGTTTCGCCTTTATCCATGCTTTTATTAAAAAAACGAAAGAAGTAAGGGGTTAATAGAGGTTAAAAAGTACACCCCCCCACTTTTTGCCACTTTTCTCTGATTGTGCAAATGACTAGGCAAAACGCATCGCCTCCACCACATCATCCAGCGTTTCACGCGCCACATCACGGGCTGCTTCGCTTCCCTCGGTAATGATTGCTCGTACTGCGTCACGATTATTTTCAAATTCACGCGCACGCTCACGGATGGGGTCAAGCTCGGCCTGAATCGCATCAATCAAGGGCTTCTTGCAGTCCAAACAACCAAAGGAGGCATTACGACAACCTTCATTGACCCACATTAGACGCTCGTCATCCGAATAGACCTTATGCAACTCATATACCGGACAGTTTTCAGGATTACCCGGATCAGTCAGGCGTACCCGTGCCGGATCGGTTGGCATGGTGCGAATCTTCTTTTCCAGCTCATCAGGTGGCTCGCGCAAGGTAATGGTATTACCGTAGGATTTGGACATTTTCTGCCCATCCAGCCCCGGCATTTTAGAGGCTTTGGTCAATTTCGCTTCTGGCTCTGGCAAAATGATTTTACCCATACCTTCCAGATAACCGAGCAAACGCTCTCTATCACCCAGTGAAATATTTTGCTGTGATTCAAGCAGTGCATGCGCCACTTCAAGCGCCTCATCATCGCCCTGCTCCTGATAACGCTTTCGCAAGCTACGATAAAGTTTGCCGTTTTTCTTGCCAATCTTCTTAATGGCACCTTCGGCACGCTCTTCAAAATCTGGCTCGCGCCCATAGATATGATTAAAACGGCGCGCCACTTCACGGGTTAATTCAATATGCGCCACCTGATCTTCACCCACCGGCACCATATCGGCTTTGTAGAGCAAAATATCGGCCGATTGCAACAGTGGATAACCCAGAAATCCGTAGGTTGCCAAATCTTTTTCGCGCAGTTTTTCCTGTTGATCTTTATAGGTCGGTACGCGCTCCAGCCAACTGAGCGGTGTAATCATCGACAATAATAAATGCAGCTCAGCATGCTCGGGAACTTGCGACTGCAAAAAGATGGTCGCCGAGCTGGGGCTTATTCCCGCTGCAAGCCAGTCAATCACCATATCTTCCACATGCTTTGGCGTATCACTGGGATCTTCATAGTGCGTTGTCAAGGCATGCCAGTCGGCAACGAAGAAAAAGCATTCATAATTAAGCTGCATGTCCACCCAGTTTTTAAGCACACCATGATAATGCCCTAGATGAAGTTTTCCGGTCGGGCGCATACCCGAAACAACCCGTTGATTTTGCGGAAGATTCGTTGTCATATATTTGTCGTTATTTGCCTGTTTTGTAGTAAAAAGTAATCGTAAAAAGTAGCAGTGAAAAGTTGTAGAAAATCATAAAGAAATCAAAAGAATATCGCGCCAATAGTATGCATAAACCAGCCAATGACCGGGTTTAAAATGGTATTGAGAACACCAAAATAAAGCAGACCAATCACGATAAAAAAGCCATAAGGTTCAATTCTGTCAAGCATATCAGAAACGGCTGGAGGCACAAAACCGGATAAAACACGCCCGCCATCCAGCGGTGGGATCGGTAACAGATTAAAAACAAACAGAACCAGAT
>JALWMR010000064.1 GCA_027083815.1 Thiotrichaceae bacterium | reverse complement strand
CTATGTGCCGTTATGAGGCGTTTAGTACAAATATGTTTTGGTGTAATAAAGCACCAAAAAGAGTTTTGTTTACCTGCTTAAAAAAAGCTTGTAAGCGAAAAAGAGAGATGGTATCTGAATAACCTAGGTGAAATTCTGTAAGTCTCTATGGCATCATATCCTAGCAGGCTGTTGAAATTCTACTTAGACGGCACGATATTGCGTTAAAATAGACCTCAAAATGCTCATTTACTCCAGTAAACTGTGCTTTTTCGGTCGATTTTGCCTTGTCTCGCACTCGCCTAAGCGAATTTCAACAACCTGCTAGGCGCGCGCTTCGCAGGGAATGCTTATTGCCTTCACATGAAGCGCAACAACGGAGATGATGCCTTAGAGGCTTACCCTACGGGGCATAGCCAAATTCATCTAGGTTAATCAGAGTTTCCTTAATTAAATCACCAGATCAGTGCGCCAATATGCAAAATAGCCGGGTCGTCCTGGCTTCTTTCTTTTAAGATAGCATCATAAAGAAGCCAGGACTTCCTACCTTTAGACGCAGCCTTTTTCGCCAGTCTAATCAGCAAGCTTCAAAAAATCACCCACCTTAATCTCTCCCAGCGTTTGCGGTATAACATTCATGCCAAACAATACCTTGTTACCTTCTTGTCGATATTCTTTGAGCGTTGCCAATGGCTCAGCGCCGCTACGTTCACCTTTATCAGGATCAACCGTAGTTAATATACAACGTGAGCACGGTTTGACGCCCCGCATATGAAGATCAGCAATCTTAAATACCTGCCAATTATCTTCGGCATAAGGCTCACAACCAGTCACTACAATATTTGGCCGAAAGCGGCGCATTTCGACAGCCGTCTCCCCTTTTTGTTTTAAATGTGAATTCAAATCATTCAAGGATTCCTCAGAGATAAGCAGCATAGGAAAACCATCTGAAAACCCAGTGCGGTCACCTTCTTTAGCATAATCAGTATCACACTGGCGCACCACATTATCGGGGATATACACCAATTGACACTCCACACCCAGCGCACTGGAAAGCCAGGCATCACTGTCTTTACTCACCACTGGAACATCCAGTTCATCGTTCCAGATGCGAACCCGTTTGGTTTTACTATTGTTATCCACTAAGGGCACCGTATGATCTTTTTTGCCTTTCATACTCAGCGTGAGTTGCCCTTGATCGTCCAGAGCTGTGTTTATTAATGCCATGCGGGGTACTTTACGTTGCGATAAAAATAATCCATCCGGTGAGACCAGCATCCAGCGTCGATCATAGTGCAAACCCATGGCGTCTACCTTTGAGACATCAACTGAAATACCTGCCAAAGATTTGACCGGATAAATATTCAAATGTGAAACAACTATCTCTGCCACCTTGCTCACATGCCATCCCTCCTATTTTATGATAATTGTGCATTAGCAATTACTAATATATACTTTAGTGCTACGCTAATACGAGTATATACAACTAGCATAACAAAACTCATATAATCAGGTATAAAACATGACACACAATATAACGATTATTGGCGCTGGATTTGCTGCACTTACCGCTATTAAAGAAATCCGTAAGCGGGATGCAAACTGCAATATTACTCTCATTGCACCCAAGGCAGAATTTATCTACCTGCCCAGTTTAATCTGGATTCCCTCTGGAAAGCGCACAGGTGACGATCTACGCATTGATCTTAAGCCTTTTTTCAATAAGCACAATGTTACTTTTTTCCAGGGAATCGTAACCGCCATTCAAGATGGCGGCCGTACTGTTGTTACCGATAATGGCAATATTAGCAATGATGCTTTATTGATTGCCAGCGGCGGGCGTTTTATCAAAAAGCTGCCAGGCATTGAGCATGCCATCACCATTTGCGAAGGCATTGAAGCAGCAGAAAAGATGCGTGATAATATTAAAGCGATGGATGGTGGTACAATCACACTTGGCTTTGGAGGCAACCCTAAAGAGCCATCAGCCATGCGCGGTGGCCCAATGTTTGAACTGCTATTTGGTCTTGATACTCAGCTAAGGCAGGAAGGCCGTCGTGATAAATTTAATATTACTTTTTTCAGCCCCGCCGAAAAACCCGGCGCACGACTTGGTTCAAGTGCTGTAAAAGGTATTTTAAAAGAACTGAAAAAGCGTAATATCAACACCCATCTTGGCCATAAAATGAAAGGTTTTGAGGAAAGCAAGGTGATTACCGAAGGTGGTGAAATAGACACCGACCTGATTATTTTTATGCCTGGCATGACCGGCCCTTCATTTGCAACGAATACTGAAATGCCACTGAGCCCCGGCGGCTTAATACAATCTGATATGCACTGTCAGGTTGGGGGATTTAAGCATGTTTTTGTTGCGGGCGATGCTGGTAGCTTTCCCGGCCCAGACTGGAAACCAAAGCAAGCCCACATGGCAGATTTACAAGCGGTTGCCGCAGCTAATAACCTGCTTGATTCACTGGATGGAAAGGCAGCAACACACACCTTTAAATATGAGTTAGCCTGTATTATTGACTCAAATAACAAGGGCACACTGGCATTTAGAAATGAAAAACGCACCCTTGTTATACCCCCTTGCCGACTTTTACATTATGCCAAGGTTATATTTGAAAAAATTTATCTACGCGGCTATCGGAACCCTTAAAATACGTGTAAAACAAGCTCAATGAAATCGACGAGCTATTGAACATTTTAAACAGCATCCTGACCTATCTCATAATCTCGGCGTTTATTAGCACACAGCCAACACTCATGCGGTATTTCATTTGCTACACTTTGTAGTAGTGGGAGGCCGCATATGTTTATATTCAACTATTTTAATCGCTGGGCATTTGACCCTGCTGACGATTATCAGCAGATAAGTTGGCTTTTTCTAAAGCTATTAGCCCTGATTTACCTTGCTGCTTTTGGATCACTTGCCGTACAAATAACTGGACTGGTCGGCCCAAACGGTATCTTGCCCTTTCAGGAGGTACTAACAAACTTTTATCAAAGCCAGGGAAGTTCAGCTTATTGGAAGATGCCAACGTTATTTTGGTTTAGTGCCACTAATCTTGCCCTAACGATCGTTGCCTTACTCGGTTGTGTCTTTTCTATTTTACTATTTCTGGGCTGCTGGCAACGCTTGTCCCTGATTGCTTTATTTATACTCTACCTTTCACTCTATCATGCGGGGCAAACCTTTCTGAATTTTCAGTGGGATACCCTTTTACTTGAAACGGGATTTCTGTCAATTTTTCTAGTCAACGGCCCTAATAAGCTATTGATATTTTTATTTCACTTTTTATTATTTCGTCTGCGCTTTATGTCTGGTGTTTCCAAACTGGCAAGTGGCGATCCTTCCTGGGCAAACTTCAAAGCACTTAATTATTATTTTGAAACCCAGCCTTTGCCTCATATAGGCTCCTGGTATTTTCACCAGCTACCCGACTGGCTACTGCGATTCGGAACAGGCTTAACCTTTTTTAGTGAACTGATTGTCCCCTTTTTTATTTTTCTACCACGTCCTTTTCGTCTGTTTGCAGCAGCCGTTACGCTAGTAATGCAAACCCTGATAATCGCCACCAGCAATCATAATTTTATTAATCTGCTAACCATTTTGCTCTGCCTATTTTTACTGGATGATAAAATCGTCAAGCCATTTATGCCGCAAAACTGGAAAATCACCTGGCAAAACGGCTGGCTTAAAAAGTGGCCTTTGGCCATCAGCACCGTTTTGATTCTTGGCGCCAGTAGCACCCTCTTTTATTCAATGGTCAGCAATCAACGTTTGTCAGGCCCAATCGCTAAAACAGGTATGCTGATCCGCGCTTACGGCATCGGCCATATCTACCATATCTTCCCCACCATGCAAACAGAGCGCCATGAACTTCAGGTTGAGGGCTCCTATGACGGACAGCACTGGCAAGCATACAGCTTCCGCTACAAACCGGGCGATCCCGCCAAAAAACCCGCCTTTATTATCCCCCACCAACCACGTTTAGACTGGCAAATCTGGTTTGTTCCACCTCAGTTTGCCAGCCAAATGAACTGGTTCAAACGGTTTATGAGAAGACTGGCACAAGGCTCACCCGACGTTTTGGCGCTATTAAAAAACAATCCATTTAAAGACCGGCCACCCACTTATTTGCGCGTGATGGTTTATCGCTACAAATTCACAAATTTTGCAGAACGAAAAAAAACGGGTAACTGGTGGAAACGTAAATTACTTGGCGAGTTTCCTTATGTGGCACCACGTAGACCTTAAATTATGAAGAGCCTCAAAATGGACAAAATGCCTAAAAAGGTGGGGGGTGTACTTTTTATTACTCTTAATAATAAATCCAGGTAGCAAATTTTAGTAAATTAGCCTCACCTGGTCATCTCCCAGTACTTTTCGCAATGATTTTATGCCTTTATCACTGAGAGGGGCATGAATATCAGCACCTAATCGTAATTCAACTTGCTCATTATCGGTTTCATAGCGAATAAACACCGGACATTGTGCAGTTGTATCCATTTTTGGCTCGTTGTTAGACTCATTGTTATCGCCTTGCTGATGATTTTGCAGGTGAACGGGCAATAATTCATCCAGTTTATCCAGCAGACCATTTGCCGTTTGTTTCTTTTCAATAGTTAACATTAAGCGTGATAAAAACTGTTGTCGGGCGCTTTCTATATCGTGCAATTCATTCACATAAAAGCGTAGATCGCCGGTTTGATAGAGCGTATTCAGTGTGCCTTCAACAATCAGCGGCTCTTCCTTGATAAATAGATGCTCAAATTTCTCGATTTTTTCATCGTAGAGGCGCAACTCATAATAAGCCGTTTTATCATCCAGAGTGATAATCGCCATGCGCCCCCGATCTGTGGCTCGAACGCTTACCGCAGAGATCAAACCCACCAGAGTGACGGGGGTTTTCTGATATTTTTTAGTACCATCATCTTCAACCAGCTCTTTTAAGGTACGAGAACGGAGCTGTTTAACTTCCTCCTCATAGGCATCCAGCGGATGACCCGTCAGGTATAAACCAATGGCTTCCTTCTCATAACGCAGGCGGATTTTTTCATCCCATTCTTCCAGATTTGGGGTGACTTTTTCATCCTGTACCACGGCGATAGAGCCGCCAAATAAATCACTTTGGCCAATATCTTCATCACGATGTTGCTGGCTGGCAATACGTACAATTTCGGGCAAGCCTTCCATTAAGCTACGGCGATTTGTACCGAGGCTGTCAAACACACCGGCACGGATAAAAGTTTCCAAAATGCGTTTTGATATCTTGCGACTTTTCACTCGCTGGCACATTTCAGCCATTGATTTAAACGGGCCATTGGCTTCACGCTCGGCAATGATCTCGGCGATAGCGCTTTCACCCGCGCCTTTAATAGCACCTAAACCGAAAATCACATTGCCTTCATGTTCGCTGGTAAACTGGTATTGAGAGCGATTAATATCGGGCGGCACAACTTCCAGACCAAACTGATGGCAGTCATCCACAAAGATAACAACCTTATCGGTATTATCCATATCAGCCGATAAAACTGCCGCCATAAAGGCCGCCGGGTAATGTGCCTTGAGCCAGATTGTTTGATAAGAAACCAGCGCATAGGCCGCCGAGTGAGATTTATTAAAGCCGTATTCGGCAAATAACTCCATCAAGTCAAAAATTTCGGTGGCATTAGCCGCATCGACATTATTTTTAGCTGAGCCTTCCATGAAAATAGAGCGTTGCTTTGCCATTTCTTCCGGCTTTTTCTTGCCCATGGCGCGCCGCAACATATCCGCACCGCCAAGTGAATAACCCGCCAGAACCTGGGCGATCTGCATCACCTGTTCCTGATAAACGATAACACCGTAGGTAGGCTTTAAAATCGGCTCAAGGTCGGGATGTGGGTAAGTGACTTTTTGATCACCTTTTTTACGCGCCACGAAGTCATCCACCATACCCGATTGCAGCGGCCCGGGACGATACAGCGCCACCAGGGCGATAATATCTTCAAACACATCGGGGTGCAGTCGCTTGATGAGCTCTTTCATGCCATGTGATTCAAGCTGGAATACGGCAGTGGTTTTAGCCGCCTGCAATAGCTCAAATGATTTCTCATCATTCAGCGGTATATCTTCTATGCGAACCGGTTCTTTGCCCTGCTTCTCGCGCAAGGTATTTATCGTTTTAACCGCCCAGTCAATAATGGTCAGGTTGCGTAAGCCCAAAAAGTCGAACTTAACCAGCCCGACAGCTTCTACATCGTCTTTATCAAACTGTGAAACGACACTGCCGCCGCCTTCCTCACAATAAAGTGGTGTAAAATCAACCAGTTCACTCGGCGAAATTAACACGCCACCGGCATGTTTACCGACGTTACGAGTCAAACCTTCCAGCTTGAGCGCCAAATCCATCAGGGCTTTGACTTCCTCATCCTCGTCATAAAGCTTTTTCAGATCAGGCTCCTGATCCATCGCTTTGGTGAGGGTCATTTTCATTTCAAACGGGATCAGTTTGGCAATGCGATCTACAAAACCATAAGGATGGTTCAGAATACGCCCCACATCGCGTACCACCGCTTTTGCCGCCATCGAACCGTAAGTGATAATCTGCGATACTTTTTCGCGCCCATAGGTACGCGCCACGTAGTCGATCACCAGATCGCGTTTATCCATGCAGAAGTCGATATCAAAGTCGGGCATGGAGACACGTTCGGGGTTCAAAAAACGCTCAAACAGCAGGTCGTATTTTAGCGGGTCAAGGTCGGTAATTTTTAAGGCATAGGCCACTAGCGAGCCGGCACCCGAACCACGTCCCGGCCCTACCGGAATATCATTATCTTTTGACCACTGTATAAAGTCGGCAACAATCAGAAAGTAGCCTGGGAAACCCATGCCATTAATCACATCTAACTCAATTTGCAGACGCTCATCATATTCTTTGCGAATCTCTTTAAAATCATCTGCACCACGATCAAATAACTGGTCGAGGCGTTCTTCCAGACCGTCGCGGGAAAGCTGGCTAAAATAATCTGCCTCAGTCATCCCTTCTGGAATCGGGAAAAGAGGCAGATAGTTTTTGCCCAGGGTCAGGCTAACGGTGCAGCGTTTGGCGATCTCAAGTGAGTTTTCTATCGCTTCTGGAATATCGGAAAATAGCTCGATCATTTCCTCGGCACTACGCAGGTATTGCTCCTCCGAGTAGTTTTTGGGGCGGGTATTATCATCCAGAGTGTAGCCGCTATTGATGCAGACACGAGCTTCGTGTGCCTCAAAATCTGGTCGACTCAAAAAACGTACATCATTGGTAGCCACTACGGGCGTATTGGTCTCGCTCGCCAGGTCAACTGCGGCGTGCAGGTATTCATTTTCACTGCTGCGACCGGTGCGTTGCAGCTCGATATAGTAGCGATCTTGAAAAATGGCTTTCCAGTCTTCCAAACGTGCTGCTGCCTGTTCTTTATTGCCCGCCAATAGTGAGTAGCCCACATCACCATCGCGCCCGCCTGATAGTGCTATTACTCCTTCGCTGTATTCTTTTATCCACTCCCGCGTCACTCGGGGGACACCCTTTTTTTGCCCTTTCATATAAGAAAGCGAGATCAAGCGGGTAATATTTTTATAGCCTGTCTCGTTCTGGCACAGCAGAATCATGTGATAAAGCAGTGTTTCATCTTCGTCATCTTCAAGCAAAACATCGACGCCAAAGATGGGCTTTAAGCCCTGCGCTCGCGCCGCACGGTAAAACTTAACCATGCCAAACAGGTTATTCTGGTCGGTCATGGCAACCGCTGGCATACCACCGGCTTCCACCGCAGGCATTAACTGTTTTATACGGATGGTGCTATCAACCAGAGAGTATTCGGTGTGCAAACGCAGGTGTACAAAGCTCATTTAAGTACACCCCCCACCTTTTTGCGGGTTTTCTCTTTTGCCAATGTGCCTTGCTTACGCATCAGGTTTTAAAAAGCTCTCATTACTTTGCATACGAACCAGCAACATCTTGTCAAAGCCTTCTACCACGGAATCCGCAACGGTTTGTCGTGCCAGCAGTGCTTCAGACCATTGCTGCATCCTGGGGAAATCTTTTAACAGATCGAGGTTAAAGTGCTTTTTATAAAATTGTGCGCGCACAAAATAAGGTGCCATCGCAATATCAACCAGAGAAAAGTCTTCCCCGTTAAACCAGGGCTGGTTTTTCTTTTCTACTTCAAGGGTTGCCAGTTTATTATTCATATCCTCAATGGCGGCATCGACCTCTTCCTGCGTCTTTGCCATCATCAAGTTAAAAGTACCCATATATAGCGGTGAGGTAAATTCTATCCAGGCGCGGTTTTTTGCCTTGTCCAGTGGATTCAAGGGATGCAGTGAGGGTGGATAAACTTCATCTATATATTCACTGATTACAGCAGATTCAAACAGCACCGTGCCTTCTACTTCCATAACAGGGACTTTTCCGGTTGGCGATAGCTTTTTAAACCACTCAGGCGGATCATAAACATCAATAAATTCAATATCGTAATCGACCTCTTTTTCTTTTAGTAAAATCACACTTCGTTGTACAAAAGGGCAGACTTTAAAACTGATTAATCGTGGCTTTGACATGGCTTTCTTCCTTCTGTTATTGGTTTCATTGCTCTTTGGAGAAAAGGGCAGCCGAGCGATAGCAAGACAATGTCGGAGCAAGGCGACGACTACCCGTAGGGCGGTTAAAAACCGTAAAAAAGTGGAGGGTGTACTTTTTAACCTATTTATATTGCCTATTTTAGTCTAATACATCCCTGACTGGCTTAAAACTGCGCCGGTGATGACAAATAGGCCCATATTTTATCAGTGCTTCACGATGCGCTCTGGTCGGATAGCCCTTATGGCTGGCAAAACCATACTGCGGGTATTCTTTATCCAGTTCTACCATTTCTTTATCGCGGGCAACCTTGGCAATAATGGAGGCGGCACTAATAGCCGCTACTTTTGAATCACCTTTTACAATCGCTTCCATCGGTAAAGGCACATCAATACACTTATTGCCATCAATCTTAACAAAGTCTGGGCAGTGAGATAAACCCTCAACTGCACGTTTCATGGCGAGTAAACTGGCATGCAAGATATTAAGTCTGTCTATCTCATCAACTTCGGCGCGGGCTATACACCAGCATAAGGCTTTTTGACGGATTTCTATATCCAGTGCTTCACGCTTTTTTTCACTAATCGTTTTTGAATCTGCCAGCCCTTCAATCCAGTTATCCGGTGTTAGTATCACGGCGGCAGCAACAACGGCTCCCGCTAATGGCCCCCGACCCACTTCATCCACTCCAGCCACTAATCGCAATGTCATTTTTTTGCCACCTTCTCTGACTTTTTACTCTCTAACACATTACGAATGGCTTTTGCAGCACGCTCACTGGCATTTTGTCGTAGCTCTTGATGAATTTCATTAAAGCGTTGCATCATGTATTGTTTGTCTTCCTCACTTTGCTTGAATTGACTCATTAGCACTTGTGATAAAATTTCGGGCGTAATGGATTCCTGAATGACTTCTGGCACCAACTCTTCACCCGCCAGATTATTGGGCAAGGTAAAGTATTTTGACTTAATCATGTTAAAAAATCGAATGATACGCGCCGTCGTTGGTGCTACGCGGTAAGCGGCCACCATAGGACGTTTAAGCAGCATGCCCTCAAGGACAGCCGTGCCCGATGCCATAAGCACTTGATTGGAAGCTGCCATGACAGCGCGCGATTTACCATCAATAATGCTTAATGGTAGCTCGCTGGCAACTTCATTTTTTATTTTCAAAAAGTGCGCTTTAATGGGCTTATTGACCACAGGAACAACAAACAGCCAGTCGGGATTTTGTTGATGAAGTAATACAGCAGCCTGCAAAAAGTCAGCAGCTAAATGTTTGATTTCTCCATGGCGACTGCCGGGCAGTATCGCCAGAATATAGGCATCTTTATCAAGATTTAATGTGTCTCTGGCTACCTCTCGATCAACCTCCAGTGGAATCTCATCTGCCAGTGGATGTCCTACAAATTCGGCAGGAATATTATGCTTTTTATAGAAATCCACTTCAAAGGGAAACAGGGTTAGCATCAAGTCCATTGAATAACGCATCTTTTTAACCCGACCTTCTTTCCATGCCCACACAGACGGGCTGACATAGTGGATGGTGGTTAGGCCTTTTCGGTATAGATCTTTCTCAAGTTTAAGCGTGAAGGCGGGGGCATCAATGCCAATCACCAGATCAGGCGGATTTTTCGTCCAGCGCTGGACGAGTTTCTTGCGTATCTTAAGTAGCTCAAACAAGCGTGGCAGGACTTCGATGTAACCCATGATTGAAAGGCGCTCCATGGGGTATAAGGAATGACAGCCAGCCTGTTGCATCTCCTTACCGGCAATGCCTTCAAAACGGGCATTAGGGTAATGCTTCTTTAACGCTTTAATAAGTCGACCACCCAGCAGATCGCCAGAGGCTTCTCCAGCAATAATCGCTATCTGCATAACGCCCTCGCAAGCCTGTCATGAAAAAAGTGGAAGCCAAGCGCAGCGACGACTACCCGAAGGGTGGCTTGAGTCGAGCCACGGGCGAGACGACAAAAGCCATAAAAAGTGGGGGGGTGTACTTTCAAAGTCATTAATATATGCGTTTAACGGATTATTCCACGTCCATTTTGGCTACGCTGGCAAAACTCAGCCATGATTTTAATATCTTCATCAGTTTTGGACTCATTATTGAGTATTTCTACTGCCTCCTTAAAGGGCAGCTCTTTGCGATACAAGGTACGATAGGCACTTTTGATTTTTTTACGTTGTTCATCAGTAAAACCATGTCTTTTCAGGCCTTCCGCATTAATGCCGCGAGGAATACCAGGTGCGCCAAAGGCCATAACATAGGGCGGCAGATCCTTTCCCAAAGAGGTTCCCATGCCTGTAAAGGCGTATTCACCCACATGACAAAATTGATGCACCAGGGTAAAGCCACCAAGAATGGCGTAGTCATGAATGGTTACGTGCCCGGCAAGGGTCGCGTTATTGGCAAAGATGGTATGATTTCCAACAATGCAATCATGCGCGATATGCACATAGGCCATGATCCAGTTGTCATTACCGATTTCGGTTTTGCCAATATCCTGAGCCGTGCCCCGATTAATAGTGACACATTCACGAATAACATTCCTATCACCTATCGTTAAGGTGGTCGGCTCGCCTTGATATTTTTTATCCTGTGGCTCTGCCCCAATGGATGCAAACTGGAAGATACGGTTTTCTTTACCAATAGTGGTCGGCCCTTCAATTACCGCATGTGGGCCTATCCAGCTACCGCTATCAATTTTTACATCAGCACCAATAATGGCATACGGCGATACTTGAACATCATCAGCAAGCTCGGCTTTAGGGTCAATAATGGCGCTGGGGTGGATAAGACTCATTGGAATATTATTATTTATTCATTTCAATGGCAGCGCATTTAATCTCGGCTGTGGTTGCCACTTCACCATTAACGCGCGCTTCTGTTTTAAATATCCACATCTTGCCTTTGTGACGTAGCACTTCAGCGTATAACTCTAACTGGTCACCGGGAACAACCTGTTTTTTAAACTTAACCTTGTCCACGCCAACCAGAATATAAAGCATGTCCTCCTGCGGCTCTTCGCCCATGGTGCGAAAGCCCAATAAGCCGGTTGCCTGCGCCATTGCTTCAATAATGAGAACGCCTGGCATAATGGGCTGATCGGGGAAATGCCCATTAAAAAAAGGCTCATTGATCGTTACATTTTTAATACCTGTCAACGACTTGCCTGACTCAAACTGGGTCACCCGGTCGATTAACAAAAAAGGATAACGGTGTGCCAAAAAACGTCTGATTTCTGTAACATCCATTAGTGTTTCATTATTTAAACGTGATTCTTTCGCCATAGCGTTTTTTTAATCCCTATTGATCTAATTGTTTCTCGATTTTCTTTAATGTTTTTGCCATTTCATCCAGGTGCCTAAAACGCATGGCATTGCGGCGCCATTTACGGTTTTCATCCGCTGGTATACCAGAGGAATAAACACCTGGGTTTTTGATAGAGCCGATCACCATTGCCCTGCCTGTTATTATCACCCCGTCGGTGATTCTCAAATGACCAGCAATCCCCGCTTGTCCACCAATCTGGCAATAAGCACCAATTTTGGTGCTACCGGCTACCATGCTCCCGCCAGCCATTACGGTGTGCTCACCAATTTCGACATTATGTGCAATCTGTACCTGATTATCTATTTTTACACCATTGGCAATTTTGGTGCTTCCAAGCGCTGAGCGGTCGATAGTTGTGCCTGCTCCAATTTCAACATCATCCCCAACAACTACGTTGCCAACTTGCAGGATTTTATACCAGCTTCTGTCCTGCTGCGGAGCAAAGCCAAAACCATCAGAACCGATGACGCTGTTAGCATGAATAATGGCTCGCGCACCAATAGTAGTATCTGTATAAATGGTCACATTGGGATAGATTAGGGTGCTCTCACCTATTTTGCACTGCGCACCTATAAAGGTTCCTGCTTTTATAACACTGTTATCACCAATGTGTACGCCTTCTTCGATAACAACATTAGCTTCAATACTTACATTATGCCCAATCGTTGCACTATCAGAAATAATAGCCGAGGAATGGATCTGGCCTGTTGTTATTGTTTCAGCATGAAAGGCATGAACAATTTTTGCAAAGGTTAAATAAGGATCTGCATTTATCAATGTATTTCCTGAGTAGCCATCCGCCAAATCCGGGCTTAAAACAACGGCTGAGGCCTGAGTGGTGCTTAAATTCTTTTTATATTTTGGGTTGCTGACAAAGCTAATGTCCGTTTTGCCTGCATCATCCAGGGTATTAACACCTTCAATAATCAGATCTGAGTCGCCGCTTAAATCTGATGCAGTGAGCCTGGCTAAATCTCCCAATGATATTTTCATTGCGGCTTCTCATCGGGATGCTGTGCCTTATCCGATTTTATTGTATCACCAGCTGCGGTATTGCCAAGCTTCTTCTTTAAGTAACCTAACACCAGTGGTGTTATATCGACGCGTTTATCTGCGGAGACATAATCTTGCAAAATAATATCAATGCCTTCCCTTTGCCTAACCTCATCAATGGCAGTAAATACTTCCTTTTGAACATCATCCAGTGCCGCATCACGAGCGAAGCGTAGCTCTTCTCTGAAGTCTTGTAGAAGTCTGCTTCTAGCACGCTTTCTTGAGCGTAACTCTCTTTCTTTTTGACGTTTTTCATCAACTGATAATGTAGCAGAAAGTTTTTCAAGCTCTTTTGCCAGCTTATTGATTTCCTCAAGATCTTTTGCCAGCTTTTTTTCTTGAGGTAGAAACTTATTTTTTAATTGGGCGCTGGCAATAGCGGCCTGTGGTGCATTTTCCATCAAGAAGGTAACATTAACCACACCAACTGAAACGGGTTCTTTGGCTTGTAAGACGCTGCTAAAGGATAAAACAGTTGTAATCAACAACACCGCTTTTGCAAAAAACAGAAAGGCAAAAAGCCCGTTGGACTTTTTGCCTTTATTTTTTCTATGTGATTGTCTGCCTCTAAACATAGGCAGATTGTACTAGGTTACTTTTTTAGAAGCTAGCACCAATAGAGAACTGAAGTTTTTGTTCTTCATCACCATCTTTTGCATTAAGTGGTTTAGCATAGCTCAATGTAAATGGGCCAATGGGTGACATCCAGGTGGCTGACACACCGGCAGAATAACGTAGCTCATCTGACTCAAAGGAGTCAAGGTCTTCAAATACGTTACCACCATCAACAAAAGCACTTAATTTTAAGCCTTCAACATCTTCAGCAAACGGGGCCGGGAACAATAATTCTGCACGGCCATGAACGCTTAGACTACCCCCTTTAGGATCACCATTAGAATCTCTGGGACCCAGGCTGTTATTATCAAAACCTCTTACCGTACTTATACCGCCTGAATAAAAACGTTTGAAAAATGGTAGCTCACTCTCCCCTGATAGCCCATCACCGTATGAAACACCACCTTTAACGGCAAATGTTACTTTCTGTGAAACAGGGAAGTAGGCCGAACTTTTTAGCTTAATCTTGTAATATTCGAGATCACTTCCCGGTAGCCCTGTCTCCAGAGCAACTTGATGTCTTTGCCCTTCAGTCGGGAATAAATACCTATCCCTTGTGTCATGAACATAACTTACCTTACCAATCAAATTATTATAGGTATCGCCATGCTTTCCAATAAAGTCATTGATATAAGCAGGGGTCGTACTGGAGGTGATTATCTCTCGATGCTCACCACCTAAACTGAAGCGAATTGAGTTGTCTTCAGAGACCGGAATTGTGTAGTTAACATCAGCGCCGTAAGCATTACTGCTGTAATTGGAAACATCGTCCTTATCAGCATCATTCTTGGTGTAATAAACATTAAAACCACGCCCTACACCATCAACTGTATGATAGGGGTTGTTATAGCTCAAATTGAAGCTTTTGGTCGAACTACTGTTAGTAGCAGAAACAGATAGACTTTTACCGGTACCCATAAAGTTGTTCTGTGACAGGCCTATACTAAACAATAAACCCGATCCAGAATAACCAACAGAAGCATTAAAACGGTTAGATGATTGCTCTGAAACAATCACATCAAGGTCAACCTGATCACTTCTTCCTGCAACAGGCGAGGTTGAAATTTTTACGCCCTTAACAAAGGGAAGGCGCTGAATTCGTTTCTTCGACTGAATCACTTTCTCACGAGACAAAAAGGAACTTTCCAGTTGACGCATCTCACGCCTAAATACTTCATCCTTAGTTCTAAAGTTACCTCGAATATTTATCCGGCGGACGTAGGTTCGCTGGCCTTTCTCAGCTTGAAAAACAAGATTTACACGTTTATTTACTTTATCCACTTGCGGAAGAACGCCTATACGGGAAAAGGCATAACCTTCTTTTCCTAGGCGCTCATTAAGATTCTTGCGCGTTTGTGTTAAAGCTGTCTGTGAAAAAACACGCCCTTCTTTTAGTGTTATCAGCTTATTAAGCTCTCTTTGTGAAA
Organism: Thiotrichaceae bacterium; assembly: GCA_027083815.1. GTDB lineage: Bacteria > Pseudomonadota > Gammaproteobacteria > Thiotrichales > Thiotrichaceae > Cocleimonas. The sequence continues at coordinate 6,559 of JALWMR010000064.1, read as the reverse complement.
TGCCTGTATTGCCAATAAGCTTTACTTTCCCAATGCGATACTGATCACCCTCGTGAACATTAATATTAATAAAAACAGATTTCTTATCTCTGGATAATGAGGCTTGTGTAGAAGTAACCTCAAAGTTCAAGTAGCCACGATCTCGATAAAAAGCGGTCAGGCGATCAATATCGCCAACCAGTTTTTCTTTTGCGTATTTATCACGAGTACTTAGTATTGACAGTTTCTTCTTAGGCCCAGACTCTAGCAGTTTTAATAAAGTTGCATCAGAAAACGCTTTATTTCCGTTTATTTTTAAACGCTGTATTCGCGCAATGCCACCTTCGTGAATTTTTATTTTCAAGCCAACACGATTTCTGGGTAATCGTTGCAGTTCAGTATTTACTTCAGCAGAGTAATTACCTCTGGCTAGATACTGCTGCTTGATTTCTCTCTGGATTATATTAAGGTCAGATTTGTTAAGTGGACGTCCTTTGGCAACACCAGCCCGTTTTAAAGCGGCTAACAATGCTTTTGTTTCTAAAACATGATTTCCGGTGATTTTTATATCACCCAATGCAGCCCGCTCTTTAACATTAACTAATAAAACATTGCCGCGTCTGCTTATTTTTACATCATCAAACAAGCCCGTTTTATAAAGTGATCGAACAATATTAGCAGTCATTCGATCATCAAAGGTCTGGCCTACTCTCACCGGAACATTACTAAGAACAGTACCTGCAGCAACCCGTTCAAGGCCAGCTACCTGCACATCTTTAAGAACAAAACTATCAGCCCATACACCATGACTCACAGCAAAAAGACACCCGGCAAGTGATGCCTGAAGCACCTGCTTATTAACAAGTTTTTTCATATTAAAGCCCAACCTTATTATTCTTACAGCAAATCAGTATTAATTTACCAATCGACCAATATCATTATATATTGCCACAACCATCAATACGCCGACTAAACTCATCCCTATGCGCATACCAATGGCCTCTACCCGCTCGGAAACTGGACTTCCCTTGACCAGTTCGATGATGTAGTACATTAAATGACCACCATCCAGCATAGGTATTGGCAGTAAATTTAACACCCCAAGGCTCAAACTAACAACTGCTAGCAGGCTAAGAAAGGCAGAAAAGCCGACTAACGCACTTTTTCCAGCAATATTAGCTATGGTTATCGGACCTGAGATATTTTTTAGCGATGCCTCACCGGTAATCAATCGCCCCATGACTTTAAGCGTTAATACAGACATATCCCATGTCTCAACAACGCCATTTTTTAATGCTTCGAAGAAAGAGGCTTTTCTAACAAAGAAGAGATCTTTTATATCATCATCAGAGAACTTTCGAGCAAGAGAAACACCAATCATGCCTCTTGTCTTGCCATTCATTTCGGTTAATTTGGGGGTTAAATTAAGTGTTAGCTTAGAACCTTTTCTCTCAACCAATAGCTGAACCGTCTTACCCGCATGAGAATTTATATAATCGGAAAAGAATTTTGTGGATGTGACTGGCTTTCCATCAACACTTAATACTTTATCGCCTGCCTGAACGCCTGCCTGCTGAGCAGCCTTCTGAGGTAAAACACTATTAATGATAGTTTCATGTGGCGGTTGCCAATATTGAATACCTGTCTTGGCAAAGTAATCTCCTTCATCAGCCAGAAGTGGGGTATTGGATAGATCAAGCGTTCGATCTGCCTTCTGCCCTGATTGCGTCACAACATGTATGGTTAGTTTAGGGTTTTTTAAATATTCATTAAGAACAGCCAGGCCTACCTGCCTGGTTGATGGTGTTTTAACATCATTGATAGCTACAATTCTATCTTTTGTTTCAAAACCAGACTGCTCTGCGGCAGAACCGGGTTTAATATCCCCTACATATGGATAAACCGAGTTTATTCCCATCATTTGAATGGTGGCAAAAGCTACAATCGCAAAAAAGAAGTTAAACATCGGCCCCGCTAAAACAACCAAAAAGCGCTTCCAAACCGGCTGTGTATTAAACGCCCGATGCTTTTCTTCTTCTTTTACCTCTCCTTCTCGCTCATCCAGCATTTTGACGTAACCACCTAAAGGAATTGCTGCCAATACGTATTCAGTATGATCCTTATCTTTGGATTTATAAGTCCAGATGGGTTTACCGAATCCAATAGCAAAGCGGATAACTTTAATTCCTAGTTTGCGAGCAACCCAAAAGTGGCCAAACTCGTGAATTCCAACCAGGATGGCAATTGCAACGACAAATGAGAGAACAGAAATAAGAACGGTCATGTTTTCAATACACTTAAGTTAATCTAAAAATAGTTATTTTTATCAGTTATAAACCAGAGATATAAGACTTAGCAGATATACGGCTGGTTAAATCTTGCTCAAGTATATCATTTATTGTTACAGGTGTCCCCGTTGGCGCACCCTCCAGAGCATTTTCGATGATAAGCGGTATATCGGTAAATTTAATTCTTTTGTGAAGAAAGGCATCCACTGCCAGCTCATTAGCTGCATTAAGAGCAATGGTGGCGTAACCCCCAATACGGTGAGCGTCATAGGCTAATTGTAAGCAACGATAACGCTCAAAATCAGGAGCCTCAAAGTCTAATTGAGCAACATCAAATAGATCCAATTGAGTAACACCAGAGTCAATTCTTTTTGGATAACCCAATGCATAGGCAATAGGCGTTCTCATATCAGGGTTTCCCAACTGAGCCAATACTGAGCCATCATTGTAAGAAACCATTGAATGAATAGTACTTTGCGGATGGATTACAACCTGAATCATCTCTTCATCAATATCAAACAACCAGCAGGCTTCTATTACTTCCAGCCCTTTATTCATCATGGTTGCAGAATCAACTGATATTTTTTGCCCCATAACCCAATTAGGGTGGGCAACTGCCTGTTCAGGGGTTACTTCAACCAGCGTATTAATATCTCTGGTTCGAAAAGGCCCTCCTGAAGCGGTCAATAAAACTTTAGTAACTCCCTTTGCCCTGATATCGCTTAAGTCTGAAGGCATTGATTGAAAAATTGCATTATGTTCACTATCAATCGGCAATAATTCAGCACCATTATCGCGAATTGCATCCATAAATATTTTTCCAGACATAACCAATGATTCTTTGTTGGCTAACATGACACGCTTGCCCGCCCTGGCAGCAGCCAGGTTTGGCAATAAACCCGCCGCACCGACGATGGCCGCCATGACATAATCAACCTCATCATGGCAGGCAACATCTTCTAATGCCTGTTCACCGGATAATACTTCTGTTGAGCATCCATGTTTGCCAAGCTGCTGTTGTAATTTCTCTGCGGCATTATGATCGACCATAACAACAACAGCTGGATTAAATATGAGGCATTGCTCAGCCAACTTTTCAACATTTTGATGTGCTGTTAAGGCAAATACATGGAAAGCATCTTTATGTCTTGAAATAACATCCAGAGTATTAACCCCAATCGTACCGGTTGACCCTAATATACATACTGCCTTGGAAGGTTCCTTTTCTTGATGCGTCATACCTGAATAGCACCCCAGAAAATACCCAAAGTAAAGAGTGGCAATGTTGCCAACAAGCCGTCAATTCGATCTAGAATCCCGCCATGACCAGGCAATATATTACCTGAATCCTTTTGACCTGCTTCGCGCTTTATTAAACTTTCAAACAAGTCCCCTGAAATTGATAACAAAGCAACCGACAATGAGAGTAGAATGAAATACAGCCAGTCTTGAGCCGGCAAAGAAAAGTAGCTTGCACCTAGAATTGACCAAATTAACGCACCAAATACCCCACCCAGCGCCCCTTCACGGGTTTTCCCTGGGCTTAGCTCCGGAGCTAGCTTGTTTTTACCAAAAGCTTTTCCGCTAAAATAAGCCCCGCTATCAGCAATGGCCACCAAAAAAATAAGATATAAAACAAGCTGAGGATAATGTTGGTGTAGTGTAATCATGGCGACCCAAGCGGGGATTAAAACCAGAAACGCCGAAACTCTTAATATCCAGGGGTTGTTTTTATAAAAATATGAACCTTGCTCGTAAATTGCCAGCAACACCAATATCGCTGCCCACCAAATAACACCAAGGATAATAGCAACCCAACGTAGATCGGGAAGAAAATAAACCAACAAGGCAGCCAATAATAATAAAACAACAAAAAAGCTACGTTTATAGTCTCTAAAAGAAACTAGCTTTCCCCATTCCATTCCGCCTAAACTGACCATCACAATCAAAGATAAAACGGCAAACCATATATTAGGAAGAAATAAAACACCTAATAAAACACAAACAACCAGAATCACACCCGTCACAACACGTTGTTTAAGCGCTGAGTTCATACAATCACCTAGATTAAATTACTTTTTTGCGGCCTTCTTATCAGCTATAACTTGTTCGCTAGTTTTGCCAAAACGTCTTTGTCTTGACGAATAGTCTGATATGGCCTTTTTTAACTCAGCCTCATCAAAGTCAGGCCAAAGTACGTCGGTAAAATACAATTCTGTATAGGCCATTTGCCACAATAGAAAATTACTAATACGTTTTTCACCACCTGTACGGATAAACAAATCGGGGTCAGGCAAGCCAGTGGTTGTTAAATTATCTGAGATTAAATCTTCTTTGACATCATCTGGTCTGAGTACACCTGCCTCTATCGTGCGCGCAATATCACGGGTCGACTCGACTATATCCCAACGGCCACCGTAATTAGCTGCAACAATTAAACGTAAACCATCACTGTCTTTTGTTAATTCTTCAACCTGTTTTATTTTAGCTTGCAACTTTTCAGAAAAATGACTTAGATCCCCAATAATTTGCAAACGAACATTATTTCGCGCAAGTGACCTGGCTTCTCTTTCAAGCGCCATCATAAACAAGCCCATTAGATTCTTTATTTCTTCCTCAGGGCGCTTCCAGTTTTCACTACTAAAAGCAAACAGACTTAGACATTCCACCTTTAGCAAAGAACAGGTTTTTACTATCTCACGAACAGCTTCAACACCTTTTTTATGCCCCATAAAGCGGGGGCGATGTTTTTTTCTAGCCCACCGACCATTGCCATCCATTACAATAGCAATGTGCCGGGGTATATTTTGAATCGTTTCCATAAGGATGATAAATAAGGCCTAAACCTTCATTAGATCCTCTTCTTTTACAGCAACGACATCATCAATTTCCTTAACAAACTTATCGGTTAATTTTTGAATAGCATCCTGAGCACGGCGCTCCTCATCTTCAGAAATTTCCTTTTCTTTTTCGAGTGATTTAAAGTCCGAGTTGGCATCACGACGTATATTACGAATTGCAATCTTGCCATTCTCACCTTCATGGCGCACAACTTTAACCAGATCACGGCGACGCTCCTCTGTTAACTGGGGCAGTGGAATGCGAATAACAGATCCAGCAGAATTTGGGTTCAAGCCCAAGTCGGACTTCATGATAGCTTTCTCAACGGCCTGCACCATCGGCCTTTCCCAAGGTGTAACTGTCAAGGTTCGTGCATCTTCAACGCCAATACTGGCAACCTGATTTAATGGCGTATCACTCCCATAGTAGTCAACCATAATATGTTCCAGCAAGCTAGGATGGGCACGCCCGGTACGAACCTTTGCCAACTCACCTTTTAACGATTCAATGCTTTTTTTCATTCTGTCTTCAGCATCTTTAATAATTTCATTTATCATAGTCTTTCACCTTAATCAGTATGGATCTTTTTTTCGCCTTACGTGACCCAATCTCTATGCAGCTCTTTCAACTAATGTACCTGCCGAGTCGTCACCATTAACAATCCGGCCCAACGCACCCGACTGAAGCATATCAAATACACATAATGGCATATTATTTTCACGGCAAAGTACCATTGCCGTTAAATCCATTACGCCCAACTCCTTTGCAACGGCTTCATTGAAGCTTAGCTTATCATAGCGTTTAGCATCAGGGTTTTTCATTGGGTCCGAGTCATATATGCCATCAACCTTGGTCGCTTTCAAGAGTAGGTCTGCCTGAATTTCTATTGCCCTCAAACTTGCTGCTGTATCGGTTGTAAAATAAGGGTTACCCGTTCCTGCGGCAAAAATAACCACATCTCCCTGGGATAAGTATTCACGAGCTTTAAGTGCAGAGAACTCTTCACCCAACTGGTCTATTTTTAACCCTGACATCACCCGACAGTTTACACCGAGTTTTTTGATAGCATCTTGCATTGCCAAGGCATTCATAACCGTAGCCAGCATACCCATTTGATCGGCACTTACCCGATCAATGCCACCTTGCGCCAGGCCTGCCCCCCTAAAGATATTCCCGCCACCAATAACGAGTGCGATTTCTGTTCCAGTTGCCTGTTGCTTAACGACCTCGGTAGCTGTTGCTAACAACACATCTGGGTCAATACCAAAGTCAAGCTGCCCCATGAGCGCTTCACCGCTTAATTTAAGTAATATTCGATTGTATTTTGCAGCCATAACCTTAATTTGTACCCCGTGCAATGAATCGGTTCGAAAATTTGGCATAGACTACACAAAAAAAAGGAATGACGCCATGACAAGATGCATTTGAGAGGGTTCAAATAAGTATAAAAG
>JALWMR010000063.1:2709-5928 GCA_027083815.1 Thiotrichaceae bacterium | reverse complement strand
GTCGTAGGGGATTGCCACCAACGGTTCAAAAGATCAGCATCATGTTCCATGATTTCAGAGGGAGTCAAGCCCTCCCATTGTCCAAAGTCAATTTCTTCCAGAGATTCATTAACTTCTAAATCAATCGCCTCCTCACTGGCAATTAATTCAGAAAACTCACGGCAGGCCTGTTGAGGCGAAGTCACAATATAGTCCCATTCATCATGACCTTCGATAGCATTAACCATTTGTTGCCAGCCATAATCAGACAACGAATCATCCGAACTACCACGCAATACATCAATATCGCCATCGTATTCACCATGGCGCAGTAAATCAATAACAGTAACGGAACTTTCTTTATTATCTTGGGGCATTTAGGTGTCCGTTATTTTTATAAAAAATGTATCGAAGTAAAAGCTAGTCCCTGCTTTTACAGAAAAAATTGTTATCATCAGATATATTTTACGTCAATAATCTCATATTCACGGATACCTGCCGGTGCCTTAACCGTTGCAATATCACCTTCTTCTTTACTGATAAGAGCACGTGCTATGGGTGAAGAAACAGCAATTTTATTTTGTTTGATATCGGCTTCGACATCACCAACTATTTGATAGGTGACGGTTTCTTCTGTGTCCAAATCCTCTAGCTCAACGGTTGCACCAAATACGACGCGACCTTCCACACCAAGATTCTCAACATCTATTATTTGCGCAGTTGATAAAACAGATTCAAGTTCTTGAATGCGACCTTCTGCGAAGCTTTGTTGCTCTCTAGCGGCATGGTATTCGGCATTTTCCTTGAGGTCACCGTGCTCTCTCGCGGTCGCAATTGCTTCTACAATTTGCGGGCGAGTCACTGTTTTAAGCTGGTTTAACTCTTCTTTTAAAATCTCTGCGCCTTTTTTTGTAAGGGGTACTCTGTTCATTTTTTTACCTTTTTAATGAAGTTCTTGCAGTTTATAGACATCTTCATCACCAACATGTTTCATTGCCTGACATAAAGCCCAGGCACCTGTAATGGTCGTAGTATACGTGACTTTACCTTGAAGTGCTTCACGACGTATTTCAAAGGAATCTTCAATTGCTTTTTTGCCTTCAGTCGTATTTACAATAAGATTTACCTGGTCGTTTTTAACCAGGTCAACGATATGTGGTCGCCCTTCTCTGACTTTATTGACTACCTCACACACAAAACCTGCCTCCTGTAGAGTTCGGGCGGTACCGCGAGTTGCAACCAAATTAAACTGTAATTCAGTTAAAAGTTTGGCAACATCAAGAACAGCTTTGCGGTCGGCTTCCCGAACACTTAAAAAAGCAGTTCCTCCCTGTTTAGGAAAATCAACGCTAGCACCTAACTGAGATTTACCAAATGCTTCAGCAAAGGTTTTACCAACGCCCATTACCTCACCAGTAGATTTCATCTCCGGACCTAATATTGGATCTACACCAGGGAATTTAATAAAAGGGAATACCGCTTCTTTAACAAAAAACTTTTCAGGTATTATTTCTTTGGTCTCTCCCTGCTCTTGCAGAGAAACGCCAGCCATACAGCGTGCGGCAACCTTTGCAAGTTGCCTGCCAGTTGCTTTAGAGACATAAGGTACGGTTCGGGAAGCACGAGGATTGACTTCAAGAACATAAATATCGTCATCTTTTACCGCAAACTGTACATTCATTAAACCAATTACATTTAGAGCTAATGCCATATCATGTGTCTGCTGGCGCATACGGTCTTGAACTTCATCACTTAAAGAATATGGTGGTAAAGAACATGCCGAATCACCAGAGTGAACACCTGCCTGCTCGATATGTTGCATAATGCCACCAATTAATACATCTTTGCCATCGCAGATGGCATCCACATCGACTTCAATAGCATCATCTAAAAAGCGATCCAGCAATACGGGTGAATCATTTGAAACCTGTACCGCATCACGCATATAAGTGCGTAAGTCGTCTTCGTTATAAACGATTTCCATGGCGCGGCCACCCAGTACATAAGAAGGCCGAACAACCAGTGGATAGCCAACTTCTTCTGCTAGACGAACACCTTCTTCCAGATTTCGGGCCGTTCTATTATTGGGTTGCTTCAAACCTAACTTCTCGATCATTTGCTGAAACCGCTCACGATCTTCAGCAAGATCAATAGAGTCGGGGCTGGTGCCGATAATAGGCGTGCCACTGGCTTCGAGGTCTTCAGCCAGTTTAAGAGGTGTTTGACCACCGTATTGAACAATCACGCCCTTGGGTTTTTCAAGATCGACTATTTCCAGTACATCTTCAAGCGTTAATGGCTCAAAATATAGTCTGTCTGAGGTGTCATAATCAGTTGAAACCGTTTCAGGATTACAGTTGACCATAATGGTTTCATAGCCATCATCACGCATCGCAAGTGCAGCATGTACACAGCAATAGTCAAACTCGATTCCCTGACCCACTCGGTTAGGTCCGCCACCCAATACCATAATTTTGTCTTTTGTTGTGGGGTTTGCCTCACATTCCTCATCATAACTGGAATACATATAAGCGGTATCAGTTGCAAATTCGGCAGCACAGGTATCAACCCGTTTATAAACAGGTCTCACGCCAAGATCACGCCTACGTTTGCGTATTTCTTTCTCTTTTGTATCCAGTAATGTTGCTAAACGGCGATCAGAAAAACCTTTGCGTTTAAGGTCAAACATCTCATCTTTATCAATAGAGCCTGGCATGCGATCTTTGAGACCATTTTCAAGCTTTATCAATTCTTCAATCTGATTTAAAAACCATGGGTCAATCGCTGTTAATTCAAATAGCTCATCAAGGCTCATGCCAGAGCGAAAAGCGTCGCCCACATAAAGTATTCTTTCAGGGCCAGCTGCAGTAAGTTCACGGCGCATGATATCTTTAGCGTCTGGATCATTTAAGTTAACTCGCTCATCCAGCCCATCAATGCCTGTTTCCATACCCCGGAGTGCTTTTTGAAATGATTCCTGAAACGTTCGACCCATCGCCATTACTTCACCCACTGACTTCATTTGTGTCGTTAGGCGGGAGTCGGCCTGAGGAAATTTCTCAAAGGTGAAGCGTGGAATTTTAGTTACAACATAATCAATGGAAGGTTCAAATGATGCTGGGGTAGCGCCGCCGGTAATATCATTTTTAAGTTCATCAAGGGTATAGCCAACAGCAAGTTTTGCTGCGATTTTAGCTATTGGAAATCCGGTCGCTTTTGATGCTAATGCAGATGAACGCG
>JALWMR010000063.1:0-2699 GCA_027083815.1 Thiotrichaceae bacterium | reverse complement strand
CGCCCATCTTTTGGGTTTATCGACATTTGTACGTTTGAACCGCCGGTTTCTACACCAATCTTACGCAAGATTGCTAATGATGCATTGCGTAGAATTTGATATTCCTTATCGGTTAATGTTTGTGCTGGCGCAACCGTAATAGAATCACCTGTATGAATACCCATTGGGTCAAGATTTTCGATGGAGCAGATAATAATACAATTATCATTGGTATCGCGTACCACCTCCATTTCATACTCTTTCCAGCCAAGAAGAGACTCTTCCAGCAGCACTTCAGTGGTGGGGGATAAATCAAGGCCGCGTGCTACGATCTCTTCAAATTCATCCATATTGTAGGCGATACCACCACCTGATCCCCCCATGGTAAATGAAGGGCGAATAATAGTAGGAAAGCCAAGCCCTTTCTGAATCTGATGTGCTTCTTCCATGCTATGAGCGACACCCGAACGGGCAGATTCTAAGCCGATTTCTTCCATGGCGACACGGAATTTCTCACGATCTTCAGCCATATCAATGGCTTCTTTCTTGGCGCCGATCATTTCAATGCCGTATTTCTCAAGCACGCCTTCACGATCTAAATCAAGCGCGCAATTTAGGGCCGTTTGACCACCCATGGTGGGCAGTAAAACATCGGGTCGTTCTTTTTCAATAATTCGGGCAACTGTTTTCCACTCAATGGGCTCAATGTAAGTAGCATCGGCCATTTCTGGATCTGTCATAATCGTTGCCGGATTAGAGTTAACCAGTATTACACGATAACCTTCTTCACGCAGTGCCTTACAGGCCTGTGCGCCAGAGTAGTCAAACTCACAAGCCTGACCGATGACGATGGGGCCAGCACCAATTATAAGTATGCTTTTTATGTCGGTACGTTTTGGCATATCAACGTGCCTCCTTCATTAACTGGATAAAGTCATCAAAAATTGGGGCTATATCATGTGGCCCAGGGCTGGCCTCCGGATGTCCTTGAAAACTATAAGCGGGCACATCGGTACGCTTTACACCCTGCAAAGAACCATCAAAAAGTGAGCGATGGGTAGGAATTAAGTTATCAGGCAAACTATCTTCATCCACAGCAAAACCATGGTTCTGGCTGGTTATAGCCACTTTTTTGGTGGATAAGTCTTGTACGGGATGATTCGCACCATGATGGCCAAATTTCATTTTTACGGTAGATGCTCCACTGGCCAAACCTAGTAATTGATGCCCTAAACAGATACCAAAAGTAGGTAATTTCTTCTCAAGAATACTTTGAATGGCGCTAATCGCATAATCACAAGGCTCTGGGTCACCCGGGCCATTCGAAAGAAAAACACCATCGGGGTTCATTGCGAGTACCTCTTCCGCAGGTGTTTGTGCAGGCACGACGGTAACGTGACAACCACGATCAACCAGCATGCGCAGGATATTCTTTTTGATACCAAAATCATAGGCAACCACATTAAATTGGGCATCAGCCTCATCCAGATGGTTTGTAATATCAGGGTTAAGATCCCATGTACCCTCGTTCCAGGTATAAGGGTCTTTGGTAGAAACTACTTTAGCCAAATCTGCCCCTTTTAAACCAGGAAAGGATTGAATTTCCTTTGTTGCAGCATCAATTGATTTATCTGATATCTCACCAGCAATGATGCAGCCGCGTTGAGCACCTTTTTCGCGTAGTATTCTGGTTAAACGGCGGGTATCAATATCGGCTATAGCAACCACTTTTTTACGTTGCAGATAATCAGTCAAGCTTTCTGATGAGCGCCAGTTACTCACTAAAGTAGGAACATCTTTAACCACAAGCCCGGCTGAGAAGATAGTATCGGCCTCTTCATCTTCAGGATTAGTGCCAACATTGCCAATATGTGGATAGGTTAATGTAACAATTTGCTGAGCATAAGAGGGGTCAGTCAGTATTTCCTGATAACCGGTCAATGCGGTATTGAAGACGACTTCTCCAACGCTTAATCCTTGATATCCAATTGATTTACCTTTAAAGATGCTCCCATCTTCAAGTACCAAAATTGCGCTTTTATTCAAGTTATCCTCCGCCACTGGGGGTATATGTAACTCACACACAAAACGGGATGATGCTAATTAAACATCATCCCGTTACGGGTATAAATAGAGTAAAAAAATTGTAAAACTACGTTATTTTTACGGGTGGCAGTATTCTACTCGAAAATGAACTTGAGTGTCTATGAAGTCGTTGTTTAGTTAATCATAAATAATGATTTAATTTGTTCCACCGAGCTTTTCATCGATTTGCTTAAGTTTTAAAGCCAGATCTCTATTTTTCTTGAGGATTTCCTGAAAGCGGTTCTGCAAACCCTCATTTTCATTGTCAAGTTTGGAAATAGTCTTTTGAACTTTTTCTATTTCCTTTTGGATTTTTTTCATTTCTGGCGAACTATTTTGTGATTTGCTCACTTGAGGCTGGGGCTCAGGTCTCTCAGCAGCCTGTTGACTTACTTGTGATTCCCTTTCTAGTGCAATTTGCTCTCCATTAGGTGTTTGCTCATCACGAATTTCTTCTTGTTGATTTATTTGTATTTGTTGCACTGTCTGAGCGGGACTATTGTTCTCTTGGGTGTCTTCTTGTACGCTATTTTGGGGTATTTCATTATTAACATTTAACTGATTTTTTTCCTGTACTATATCTTCATCTTCTGAAACAAACTCTTGATTTTCATCCACTTCCTCTTTGACCAGGA
>JALWMR010000062.1 GCA_027083815.1 Thiotrichaceae bacterium | reverse complement strand
TCTTTTAATTATAAACTGTGGGACAGCAGTGACACCCCCCCACTTTTCTGCCCTTTTCTTCGCTGTTATACCAATCTTTTAACAATCCCTGCTGTAAAATGTGAGGCAACTTGCTCGATAAATCGTGGAAAGTCGATAACGGCTTCGTGGTTGGCTTTATCGGAGATAATGCGAATGACAATAAAAGGCAGCTCATATTCATGGGCGACTTGTGCGACGGCGGCGCCTTCCATTTCAACGGCTAATAAGTCGGGCAGATCGTTTAACAGGGATTGTTGTTTTTCTAAAGTGCTAATAAATTGGTCGCCACTGGCAATTAAGCCGCTGTGAATTTCAGGTTTTAAGACATTAAGTTGTGCTAGCGCGCCTTGATCGACATCGTTTAATAAGTCGTTTATTAGATAGTCTTGAGCAGCGGTTTTGGCACGTTTTTGCAAAGTTGGGTCGGATGGGATTTCGATGAGGGATAGTAGTGGAATTTCAAAACGTTTAATGCCTAATACGCCAGCACAGTCCATATCATGTTGTACAAAGGTACTGCCGATAACAATATCACCAATGTTCAAGTGTGCAGCGGTCGCCCCGGCAACGCCAGTGAAAATCAGTTGTGCAATGGCATAACGCTCAATCAGCATGGTGGCGGTAGATGCTGAGGCAACCTTTCCCCAGCCGGAGAAAACCACCACGACTTTTTGCGCGCCCAGTTGCCCACGGTAGACTGTTTTGTGTCCAACTTTTTCGCTGCTGGCATTTTCTAACAGGGCGACAATCCGGTGCAGTTCCTCATCCATTGCCGCCATAATGCCTATTGTGCCACTCATGTTGCTATTCGCTTACTGCTGGCCTTGCTTTTCCAGGTATTCCTCATAGGTACCGTGATATTGGTTAATACCTTGAGGGGTCATTTCAATAATACGGGTTGCCAGTGAGCTCACAAATTCACGGTCATGCGAGACGAAGAACAGGGTGCCGGGGTAGTTTTCCAGCGCCAGATTAAGCGATTCGATGGATTCCATATCCAGGTGATTGGTTGGCTCGTCCATCAGTAATACATTGGGCTTTTGTAGCATTAATTTGCCAAATAGCATACGACCCTGTTCACCACCGGAAATTACCTTGACCGACTTTTCGCTATCTTTTTTAGAGAATAACAAGCGCCCCATAACGGAACGGATAGCTTGCTCATCATCTTCTTCGCCACGCCACTGGTTCATCCAGTCGTATAGGTTCATATCTTTTTCAAAATCATCGGCATGATCTTGTGCGAAGTAGCCTAGTCTGGCATTTTCAGACCACTTCACAAAACCGCTATCGGGTTTTAAGTCTTCGGCAAGGCAGCGTAGCAAGGTCGTTTTACCAATACCATTGGGGCCGATAATGGCAATGCGCTCGCCAACTTCAACCATCAGGTCAATGTCCTGGAAGATCGGCTGATCGTAACTTTTGCTCAGGCCTTTTGCTTCAAGGGCGTTGCGGAACAGTTTTTTGTCCTGTTCAAAAACAATATAAGGGTTAACCCGGCTGGATGGTTTAACCGTTGTCATATTATCTTTTAGTTTTTCCATCTGCTTTTGGCGTGAAGTCGCCTGACGAGCTTTTGAGGCATTCGCCGAGAAGCGGCTCACAAACTGCTGTAATTCGGCAATCTGCGCCTTTTTCTTGGCATTCTCTGAAAGCATGCGCTCACGCGCCTGCGTAGCAGCCAGCATATACTCATCATAATTGCCGGGGAATAAACGCAGCTCGCCATAATCCAGATCAGCCATATGGGTGCACACACTGTTCAGGAAGTGACGGTCATGCGAAATAATAACCATGGTGCTTTTACGTTCGTTGAGTAAGTTTTCCAGCCAGCGAATGGTGTTGATATCCAGGTTGTTGGTTGGCTCATCAAGCAACAATAAATCAGGGTCGGCAAACAGGGCTTGTGCCAGCAAGACACGTAGCTTCCAGCCCGGCGCAACTGAACTCATCGGGCCAAAGTGTTGCTCTTCGGGAATTTCCAGACCAAGCAACAACTCGCCTGCGCGCGCCTCTGCTGTGTAACCATCCATTTCGCCAAAGGCAATTTCCAGATCGGCGACTTTAATGCCTTCTTCCTCGGTCATTTCTGGCAAGGAATAAATACGATCACGCTCTTCTTTAATCTTCCACAGTTCTTTATCGCCCATAATGACGGTGTCAATGACGCTAAATTCCTCAAAGGCAAACTGATCCTGCCCCAATACCGCAAATTTGGTATCTGGATCAAGTGAAACACTGCCCGCCGTGGGCACAAGGTCACCACTGAGGATTTTCATAAAGGTGGATTTGCCGCAACCATTTGCGCCGATCAAACCATAACGGTTGCCATTGCCAAATTTAACGGAAACATTTTCAAACAGTGGCTTTTCGCCAAACTGCATGGTGATATTTGAAGCTGTAATCAAAACGGAGTACCTGAATTGTTCAATGAGTGACAGGCAAAAAAATGCACAGTGCCAACTGGACTGTGCATTATAGTTTTATAAGCGGGCTAATCAAGACTTGATACGGTTTCAAGTGAGATTAGGGTGATAATTGTAGTTAAAAAAGTACACCCCCGTACTTTTTATGCGTTTTCTCTATTTCAATGCCGCTAATGCGAGCTGCTTGATTGAGTCATCAAGGGATGAGTCAATAGAGGCCTGGCGAAGTATATTGCGTCCGCCAATACGGGCTTTTATGGCTTGTGCAAGCTGGTGTACTGCCATGGCGTAGTACGTGCTGTGGTTATAGCGGGTTATCACATAGAAGTTGCGCCCGCCGAGCCATAATTCGTCACCGCTATAGGTGTTTAATTTGATTAAGCTTGCTTTGCCGCTGATATTGCCCAGACTATTGGCTGAGATGCCCCGGCTTCTTAAGCGCGATAGACTATGGCTGCTTTTAAAGCCCGTTCTTAATGTTTTATAACGCGAGCTGGACGAGTTAGCGCGAACCGCAACCGTGCCACCTGAGCGCCAGCCATGCTTTTTAAAGTAGTTGGCAACACTGCCTATTGCATCGGCGGGTGTCCACAGATTAACCGTGCCATTGTGATCGTGGTCTACGCCGTAGCGTTTAATATTACTGGGCATAAACTGGCAAAGCCCTAATGCTCCGGCATAGGATGCCATTGGCTTGAGCGGGTCTAAACGAGCCTGACGTGTCATTAGCAGATAGGCTTCCAGTTCACTTCTAAAGTATTTTCCACGGCGCTTATTTTCAAAACCCATTGCCGATAAGGCATCAATGGCACGGTTTTTGCCGATATTGCCACCGTAGCGGGTTTCTACACCAATAATACCGAGAATATATTCTTCGGGTACACCAAATTGCTGTTCGGCACGTTTCAGTGCAACCCGGTTCTGGCGCCAGAATTGTACGCCTTTGCTAATGGTTCTTTCGGTGAGAAAGTTGCCGCGATAACGGTTCCAGCTTCCAGCTCGAGATTTTTTATGTTTTCTTTTTGTTGGGTGAGCATCGGCATAGGCCATGCGTTGCAAGAAAGGTGTTGCTTGTGTATTGCTAAATAGATAGTTTAAATAGCCTCGATCAAAGCCGTGCTTGCTTACCATTTTGTTGATAAAGGCAACTGTTTGCGGATTATTGGCATAATACCCCCCTAAGCGGGCGTAACGGATATTATGGCGCGGTGCCGCATAGTTGGGTTTATTGCTAGCGTAATGATTGTTTCTTTTAGTCTGTCTTTTTACAGGGTGCTTTACATAGCGTTTTCTGGCGACTCTTCTTGTTTGAGTTCTTTTATGTAATGATTTCTTTACTTGTTTTCTAGATTGCGCTTTGCGCTTTGGTTTTACAAATTCAGCACCGCCTAGAAAAGGTACGCTTTCTTTTACGACAACGGATTTTCCGGTGGATATGGTTTTGCTATTGTCTTTTATATCTACACGGTGTGTTTTTATTGAGCCATCTGATGTCGCCCTGGAGCTTTTGTTGCTGCTGCATGACGCAAGCGCAATTGAAACACCACAGATGCAAATTCCCTGTATTAATAAGCCCTTATTCATTATTTTCCCCTTTTATTTATTCCTTCATCCTGAAGACTCGGTCATTGTACTGCATTGTACTGATAGGGGTAGTATCACATAAGAAAAATAAATGTATGCTTAATAAGAGCCAAATCCATGCACTTTAAAATTCATTTTTCTAACTATAGGAGACCTTTGCACAAAAGATATGACGGATAAAAATTGCTTAAATTTCCCTGATTCTTCGTATATTTTCGGTCAATAGCTCTGCTATTACCCTCAAATCTACCAAAAACCAGAAAAATTGCGCTAATTTTTCTCTCGCCATATTCGTGTGCAAAGGTCTCTATGGATGTGGCTAACAGGCCTATTTTTTATTCTCAAAGACACCCCAGTCAGAAACATCAGCCATATTACCTGCCTCTTCAACAATAGGGGGGAATTGATTGACAACGGCATCTGATACGGTTACTGGATCAGGCATGCTGATATAAGGAAAACGCCAGCCGCCCGGCATTCTGCCAAGATCGCGTGGGCCACTCATTACTGTGTCCCAGGCATCATCGGTAAAGTCGGTGTAAAAATCAGGCCAGATATTACGTTCGTCTCCCCATGCTTTTTTGCGTTTTGTATTACGTTGTTTAAAGAAGGGGAGGTGATTGTTACCGTTATTATTATTGCCAAAGAAACTATTCATTGGGTTGGAAGGCATGCCAAACGAGTTGCCTGAAAAAGGCATATTGTTACTAAACGGGAAGGTATTGTTATTTCTTTGCCTGTAGACGGGTGGGTAGCCCAGATTAGGATAAGCCCTGTTTGTAAAGCTGGCAGAAGGAGCTATCCGGGGCTGTTGCGTTGGCGGAGCATAATAAGGAGAAGGTGGCACCATGGGTGTAGTCAAGGGAGCTTGCCGACCAAAAATATAAGGCATTTGCTGATTAACCTGTGGCATCGCCGGTGGATATTGTAATGATTGCTCTGCCTCGGTGGGTGGATAAACCAGCTCGGTATTATTTTGTGCTTGGGTGTTTTGTGCATAGGCATCTGCGCTTATCACAAAAGCAAGCAATGCTGCTGTAAGAGGGAGCAAACCTTGTTTAAACTTTTTCATATTCAACTGATCCCGATAATGTGGTATCGACATATATTAGCATACTCTAATATTCTTTTCACCCTTAATTAATCTATAACCTTCGAATTATTCTATTCCAAATCAGAAATAAGCTACCAAAACCACTTTGTATTGCACCCAAATGCAAGGAGGTCAAACCGAGAAAATACTTAATGCATTGAATATTTCCATGCTTTTTAATAGAATACATGCTTTTTTTATAGATATAGAAGGAACGCAATTTTATTCTGTTCTAGACTTAACCGAAAGGAATGTGAGCATGAAAAAACATACATTGTTAAGCTTGGCAGTATCAGCAATTTTATTCGCTGGCTGTGGTGGTGGCGGGAATCCAGGCGACCCTGACGGAAGCTCAGGTGAATCTGACGGCGGAACTGGAGATACAGCAGAATTTACTTGTAACCCTGCACCATTTACAATTGGCGATGCAAAATACCGGTATAACATTGGAACCGAAGGCGATATTCACGTTAATTGTAATGGCCTGTTTTCTTCTAATCGATACACGCTTGCAAATGGCATGTCGTCAATGAATGTAAATAGAGTCAAAAAAGTAGCTGAAGCCGACATGAAATGTGATGATGGAAGTGCGAAAGGCTCAATCACTTATGATTATAATGCGGGAACGGTTACTTATTCTGGTGTTTACAATGGTAAAAGTTTAACCTGTACCGACCATTACGAGACTCGATTACCAACTACAATCGCTGATAGTGATTCTATAGCCGACCTACTGGACGAGTGGGGAGACGACAGGTCAAGTCAAGAGTTCCTTAGAACAAATTGCCCTCGTGAAGTTGAAGAAAGCGATGATGCTGAGACAAACTGTCGTGGAACATATGAGGAAAATATTCGTATCACAGATAACACGGGTAAAGTAAATATAGTTACTAAAAAAGTTACTGTAACTGCGCCTTAAGTGAGTCTATTTTTATAAGCTTGCTTAACCCCTCATAAGGTGAAACTTATGAGGGGTTTTTCTTATTCTGCTTTTTCGTGTATGTTCGGCCAATAGCCCTGCTATTACCCTCAAATCTACAAAAAAAATCAGGAAAATTACGCTAATTTTTCTCTCGCCATATTCTCATGCAAGGTCTCATTAAATGCACTATTTCTGTGATTAAAAAGACCTCCATTGCTATTGTAAGCAATGACTTATATTTTTATAAGTATCTAAATTTTGTGATTGTGTCTGGTCTAGCCTGTTTTGCCACTTGCTCAGATAAGCCTGCTTATTCAGCTTCTCAACAAACTTTGCAAATGATATAGCGCATCCAGCGCCTGTCGGGGTGTTAGCTCATCCGGGTCGATTGCTTCTAATGCCTGTTTGATTTGCTCGGCTGTTTCATTCTTTTCTTCTGCAAAGCCCAGGTTCAGGGCGAGAGTTTGTCCCTCCTGCGGTGTTTGCCTGGCATCCTGCTCCAGTTGGTGCAGCTTTTTTCGTGCCTGTTCGATAACACCTTTGGGCACACCGGCTAATTGCGCCACTTGCAGACCATAGCTCTGATTGGCGGGACCATCTTTAACGCTGTGTAAAAAGACGATTTTATCGCCATGCTCAATGGCATTGATATGCACATTGGTAATGGTGCTGATTTTTTCGGGCAGGGCAGTGAGTTCAAAATAGTGGGTGGCAAACAGGGTAAATGCCTGCTTCTGGCTTGCCAGATATTCGGCAAATGCCCACGCCAGTGAAAGCCCGTCAAAGGTGCTGGTGCCGCGACCGATTTCATCCATTAACACCAGTGAATTAGCTGTAGCGTTGTTGAGAATATTGGCAGCTTCGGTCATTTCGACCATAAAGGTAGAGCGCCCGGTACTGAGATCATCATGTGCGCCAATGCGGGTGAAGATACGATCAATAGGGCCGATGATAGCGGTATCGGCGGGTACATAACTGCCAATGTGTGCCATTAAAACAATCAGGGTGACCTGGCGCATATAGGTTGATTTGCCGCCCATATTGGGGCCGGTAATCATCAGCATGCGCCGTTGTGAATCCATCAACAGATCATTGGGCACAAAGGGGTCGTCCAGGGTTTGTTCGACTACAGGATGCCGTCCTGCGGTGATCTGGATGCCCGCCTTGTCGGTGAGGGTGGGGCAGTTATAGTTGAGTATCACGGCACTTTCGGCAAAGTTGCTGAGCACATCCAGCTCTGCAATGCTCCGGGCGGTTTCTCGCAAGGGTAAAATATGCTGTGCCAGGGTTTGTAGCAGGGCTTCATAAAGCGCTTTTTCGCGTGCCAGGGAGCGCTCCCGCGCAGACAGAACCTTGTCTTCAAATTCTTTTAGCTCAGGCAGAATAAATCGCTCAGCGGCCTTGAGTGTTTGCCGGCGTATATATTCCGGCGGGATATTGTCTGAATGGGTGCGTGGTATTTCGATATAAAAACCATGTACGCGGTTATAGGCAACTTTAAGGCTGGCAATGCCGGTGCGTTCTTTTTCGCGGGTTTCCAGATCAAGCAGGTATTGATCCGAGTTTTTGCTTAAATTGCGTAGCTCATCCAGCTCGCCATCATAGCCTTCTGCAATCACGCCGCCATCGCGGATAAGCACCGGCGGGTTTTCTATAATCGCCTTGTCCAGCAGGGCAAGTAAATCGCTGTGCAGGTTGATATTATTTTTCAGGCTGGCAAGGTGGGGATTATCTGATTGCTCCAGAACCTGATCCAGCACCGTATGTATTTCAGGAATGGTTTTAAGCGAGTCGCGCAGGGTGGATAAATCCCGTGGTCGCGCAGAACCCAGAGCAATGCGTGAAATAATGCGCTCAATATCACCGATACGGCGTAGCGATTCATGCAGCGGCTCATAGTGATATTGGCGCATCAGGCTGTCAACCGATTGGTGCCGTTTTGTCAGCACCGCCTGATCGCGCAACGGTTTATTAAGCCAGCGGCTAAGCAGGCGTGCGCCCATGCTGGTGGCGGTGTTATCCAGCACTGAAATAAGGGTGTTTTTATGATCACCCACCAGGCTGTGTTCCAGCTCCAGATTGCGGCGGCTGGCGGCATCCAGAATAATGCCGTCTTCAGAGCTTTCAATTTGCAAGCTGTTAATATGCGGCAGAGCCGTGCGTTGTGTTTCGTTTACATATTGCAACAAGGCACCTGCCGCGATAATTGCAGCGGGTAGCTCATCACAGCCAAAGCCGGCGAGGTCTTTGGTGCCGAGTTGTTTGTGTAACAGGGTGCGGGCGCTGTCTTCATCAAAATGCCAGGCCGCACGTTGTGTGATGGGGTAGTTATCTGAGGGCAGTAGTGCCGAGTCTTCAGCGACTAAAATCTCGGCTGGCTGTAATCGCTCCAGCTCATTAATCAGGGTTTGCCGGTCACTGACCTGTTGCAGTACAAAACGGCCATTGCTCAGGTCGATGCTGGCAATGCCGTATTGATTATCCTGATGATAAATGGATACCAGCAGATTATCGCGGCGCTCTTCCAGCAGAAAATCGTCAGTTACCGTGCCGGGGGTGAGAATGCGCACGACTTTGCGCTCCACCGGGCCTTTGGAGGTCGCCGGATCACCAATCTGTTCACAAATGCCAACCGAAATCCCCTGCTTTAACAGACGTGGCAAGTATTGCTCGGCAGCATGATAAGGAATGCCCGCCATGGGAATCGGCTCGCCGTTGCTTTTTCCACGGGCTGTCAGGGTGATATTAAGCACCTCGGCAGCGCGTTTGGCATCATCAAAAAATAGCTCATAGAAATCGCCCATGCGATAAAACAGCAACAGGTCGGGGTTTTCAGCCTTGATGCGTAAATACTGCTGCATCATGGGTGTATGTTTTGATTTTTGGGCTGCTTTTGACATGGGCGCAATTTAGCATGATTTGACAGTGGACAAAATGGCAAAAAAGGTGGGGGGTGTACTTTTTGAAACTATTTAGAAGCCTTTACTGTCTATGTTATGATTACATTGGGCTATTATTAATAATTAGGGGGTAGTTATGTTAAATAAAAAGCTAAAAAACAATGCGATAATTCTTGTTTCTGTCTTTGGTCTTGCTGCCTGTGGTGGTGGTTCGGGAGGCTTCAAGGCAAAAGTAAAAAATGGTGTTTTCAAAGATAGTAATGTTTCTGGTTTAACTTATGTAGCAGGTGATAACGAAGATATTACCGGCTCAAAAGGTGAGTTTAAATACGAGGAAGGTAAATCAGTAAGCTTTTCGGTTGGTGGTGTTGATTTAGGAACGGGTAAGGCAAAGCCTGTTATGACGCCACTTGATCTGGTTGAAAATGGCAAGCTGACGTCTGATGAAGTTATCAATAAAGCGCGTTTTTTAATGATGCTGGATAAAAATAACGACCCTAATGATGGCATTGAAATTTCCTCTGCTGTGCGTGCAAAAGCAGAAGACTGGAAAAAGGTAGATTTTGCTTCTGATAATTTTCCCAGCGCTGATGTTTATAAAATGATTACCCAGGCTGCCCTGGCAGACGGTAAAGAGCATGAGCTTCCTGATAAAGACACTGCCCTTGCTCATTTAAAAACAACCTTGATTTGCTCCAGTTCAGGCGTCTTTAGTGGTGCTTATACAGGGACGGAAGCGGGTAAGTTGGTTTTTGTGATAAACCCGGTAAGCGGCGAAGTCATGGGTTCAACCCTTAAAGAAGGGGATACCACACCTTTATTAACTAGTAGCACAACAGCGGTAGATGCGGATAATGAGTTTAACTTTAGTAGCACGGATGCATCGTCCAGGAAATTTACCGGAAAAATGGCCTCATCGAATGAAATGGTTGGCGTTTGGCTGAATACCGAAAAAGCGGGAGAAAAAGGCAACTTTTCTGCCAAGAGAATCGGTGGTGAAAGCGATGCACTTTACCGCTATAGCGTGGTTTACAAGAATAGAGCTGGCGACAAGCGGGGAGCCTTTAGCTTTGATGTTGATGCCAGTAATAATATAACAGGGACTGCTTATGACCTTGTTTCAGGCAAACAACAGGATTTGTCGGGTAAAATTAAAGATAATACCCTGACAGTAAAATTAAAGGACGGTACTCAGCTAACCGGATTAATTAATAGTGTTTTATCTATCACCGGCGCCTGGGTGAGTAGTGCAGCAGATGCTCAAGATGGTATCTTTGAGGGCGGTGGTTGTCTTTTAAACTAGCAAGATGACAAAACGACCAAAAAGGTGGGGGGTGTACTTTTATACCCCCTGTTCCCCCCATTATTTATGCTTTTTGGTTTGTTTTAGAGCCTGAAACCGACTTTAAGCCATAAAACCAAGATCATTTGTATTAAAATTGCTTAAATTTGGAAAGATTTCGTTCATATCGCCGTCTGTCATGCCCATCCACTTAGCCAGAGTTGAGCCGTATTGATCTATACCATATTTGGGTATAAAACGACCGGCATCGTCAGTATCATCTGGGCCTCCAAGCGCGGTATCGGGCATTTCGCCGTGTATTTTTCCGCCTTTAACCGCACCACCCATTACCAGATGATGCCCTGCCCAGGCGTGGTCTGTTCCGTCGCCATTATTGCTGTATGTACGACCAAATTCGCTGGCGGTAAAGGTGGTTACGCTGTTGGCAACCCCCAATTCTACGGTGCTTTGATAAAAGCTCGATAAGGCACGATCCAGTATGCGAAGTTGTTTGGCATGATCGGCTAGCTGATTGCCGTGAGAGTCCCATCCGCCCAGTGCGACAAAAAATATTTGACGCTTCATGCCCATTTTTTCGCGAATAGAAATCATTTTGGCGACCATTTTAAGTTGCAGCCCCAGGTCTCCTTCTGTTTCATCAAAGGGGGTGTTAATCGTTTGTGCCTGAGCAATATTTTCGATAAGCCGGGCAATTCTTTCTTCTTTGCCTTTAATGGTGTTTTGTAGTTGCTGATAGAGCAATGAACTGCTTTGAAGGCTTTTAATTTTTTTCCATGCGGCGATGCGTCCATCTTTCCATAATGGCCAACTCTCTGGGGTAAATGCTTCTAATTGACCAACCCCGCTATAAGGGTTAAGTACAAAATCAAGTGGCTTAAGACCGCGTTGCCAAACACTGTTGCCTGCGAGGCTAAACAGTGCTGCTTCATCGGGGTTGGTGTTGGCACTGGATAGCATATCAATCATACGACCACCCCAGCCGGGTGGATGAATACTGCTTTTTGCCGTAGCGCCGGTTTCCCAGAATTCTTGTTGGTGACTATGAGAAAACAAATCTTTTGGGACTCGTACTGTTTCATTCTCATAGGCTGTTTTGCTAACAGGCTCTATTAATGAGCCGATATTGGCGGCTACCCCAAGTTTTTTACTATTATAAAGGCTTTGCAATTTGGGAAGTGAAGGATGAAAGGCATAGTCACTGCCGTTAAGTGGCAATAAGTTGTTTTTTTGTAATGCCATTTTCTTTCGGCCTTGAGTATATTTTGCATAGGCATTTTGCTCATGCGGTATCACCATATTAAAGGAGTCATTACCGCCATAGAGAAAGACGCAAACCAGTGACTTGTAATCGTTAACCCCCGCATAGTTTCCATCGGCGGCAAGGGCAGATTGAATCAGCTGCATCTTTCCCTGCATGGCCATTAAAGATGCTGAGCCTATGCCGAGACCGAGCTTTTTCAAGAAATGTCTGCGTTGTTGTTCTTGTGTTTTTTTCATGTGTTTAATCCTCATCGGATTAGCGTTGTATTAAGTATTCTGGCGAGTTAATCAGTAGTATCAGGGCTTCACGCGCCTTAACAAATTGACCATTAATACCCTTGGGGTAAACGTCTTTCTGGTTCAAATGATCCAACAGTATCTTTCGTAGCTCGGTAGACATTTGATTATTTAAAAATGTCAGGCTGAGATAGTTGAGCAGGTCGTCAGGCTTCTTGGCCAAGCTTGTAATTTTGTTAAAATCAAGGCGAGAAAAATCTTTTGAAATGGTATCAACCTCATCTGTAATGCCATCTGCTTCGCTAAAGGTGGCAATCATGTTAAAGGTTGTATTGGTTAAACCTACAAAGGTGTTTTCATTAATGATTTCAAACTCAGGCGCTTTTAAACCTTTGTCATTAAGCATTCCATTCGGGGAATAATCAGGGCGGAAAAAATTAAAAACCGATTTTGCCTGTAATGGCCCTTGCCCAATTCTATCGGCGAAGCCATCTAGAGAATCCCAAAAAACATAGTAGGGGTACTTGCCCTGGCCGCAGGTTTTGTCGGGTTCCCAGAAGTGACCTTGTTTCATAACCGGCTTAAGTGGTGTATTTCTCCAAAGGTGGCTGATTCGAAGCATTGGTTCGCGTAGTTTTCCGAACTCAGGTGGTTTTTTCTCGCTTAGTGCTTCTTCATCCAGAAGTATTGCATTAACCACTGCTTGTAAATCCCCTTTTGTGCCGTGCCCATTATTATTGAATACCTTTGCGACTCGTTCGACATAAGCCGGACTTGGATTGCTGGTTACCAGGCGTTGTATAAGTTGCGCGCTTATAAAAGGGGCGACATTGGGGTGTTGAAAGATATTATCGAGTGCAAAACGTAAGTCTTCTCTGGCGGTCTGGTTTGCTGGTGATTTTGCTCCGCCCAATAAAGTTTTCTCTGAGGTGTCATGGTATTCTTCAAAGGCTTTTAACGGCTTTGTGTGATCTGCATCGCCTTTCCAGTCATCCCATGCAATGTCGCTATAGCTCCAGCCGGTATATACCTTGGCAAACTCTTCAATCGTTTTTTGGTTGTAAGTTGGGATTGGGTTGCCCTTGCTATCAAGTTTTTCAGTGCCGTCAATATTTAGCTCATGTAAGCCTATTGTAAAAAGTTGTAGCAGTTCGCGTGCGTAATTTTCATCTGGTCTTACCCCTTCTTCAGGGTTAGCCTTTTGATTGCGTGACATACTAAGAAAGTCACCCATGCCTGGATGCAGTGTGACCTCTTCCATTAAATCACGATAATTACCAAAAGCATGTTTAACAAAGATATCGTAAAAGCTGGTAATCCCAAGTTGCGTTTCACTTAGCCCCAGGCCTTCTGAATCTGAAATAACAATAATCTCGCTGAGTGCAAGGGCAACACGTTGTCGTAATTGATCCTTCGCCTTTAGTGCCGTTTCCCACCATATCTGATGGCGTGGATAAGCAATTTCCCAGGAGTCGATCAGGGGTTCGTTATCACTGTTCCTGTTTGCACACATCTTTGTGGCGAGTGCTTTTACAAGAGGGGTATGAAGGGTTGCGGGAGCCTGGTACTGCTCTTTGAGCCAGGCTTCATACGTCTTTTTACTAATTAGCTCATTTATGCTTGTCTCGGTAGGGCCAAAGGTGGCGCGGTTGAGGAAAAGTGCCGCATCGCTTTTATTTTTGACCTCATGAGAAACTGGTGTAGTGGGTGGGATCGGAGGGTTATCCGTAACAGGAGGGTTATCCGTAACAGGAGGATTATCCGTAACAGGAGGATTATCCGTAACAGGAGGATTATCCGTAACAGGAGGATTATCCGTAACAGGAGGATTATCCGTAACAGGAGGATTATCCGTAACAGGGTCTCCCGCCTTTTTACCGTTTTTCCCAGCGCCTCCGCCACCGCAGGCGCTTAGAGATAGAGTAATAACAAGTACAACAGCAACTTTGACTATTATGGACATCAGAGTATCCTTGGAATGATTATGGGGGGGCAGCGTCCTTTAGTATCATATTGCTTAGCTGAACCCACACTTAATTTAAGGAAGGGCTGAATAAGTTCCATAACTTCTGGCAACGCCAAATTTCCAGAATCAAGGCATGTGAGCTTAGAATGAACGCCTGTGGCATGGTGCAACGAGCCTTGTAAGCGAACATAACGCAGAGTCTGGGAATTTGGCTATGCCCCGCAGGGTAAGCCTCTAAGGCATCATCTCCGTTGTTGCACTTCTTGTGAAGGCAATAAGCATTCCCTGCGAAGTGCGCCTAGGATATGATGCCTTAGAGACTTACAGAACTTATTCAGTCCTTCCTTATGGTTTTTAAACGTGTTCACTCTATGACAGACATTATCGACAAAGTTTCAAAAAAATTGCATGAAAATAACTTATCATTAGTATCAGCAGAATCTTGTACTGGTGGATGGGTTGCAAAGCAGATAACCGATTTAGCAGGAAGTTCGGCGATTTTTGAGCGTGGATTTGTCACCTACAGCAATCGGGCAAAGGAAGAAATGCTGGGTGTTTCTGGCAAGACTCTGGAACAATATGGTGCTGTTAGTGAAGCGGTTGTTATTCAAATGGTGGAGGGTGCTTTAGCTAATTCATATGCGGATATTGCCTTATCAATCAGCGGTATAGCCGGCCCCAGCGGTGGCAGTAAAGAAAAGCCAGTGGGTACTGTTTGTTTTGGCTGGATGCGTAGAGGCAGTAAAGCGTTGGCGACAACGGTTCTTTTTAAAGGGGATAGGGATCAAGTAAGAAGGCAGTCAGTCGATTATGCTTTAAACGGTGTTATTAAATTGATAAATGGCCATTAATAGAGTTTGATTTATGTTCGCTATTTGTTTTATAGTAGAACAACTGGTGAATCAAGGAAGCCCTGATTAAGTCGATTAGATTTTAGCAAGCTAAAAATAATTGGACTTGATCAGGACTTCCTAAAAATAATTAATTTTTTACTTCTCCCTCAGCGATTGAGGGACTGCCCCATGATAATCAATGGCATCAAGTAACTTAAATAGGGTTTAAATAATGGATGAACAAAGAAAACAAGCACTAGCAGCAGCCTTGGGGCAAATTGAAAGACAATTTGGTAAAGGAACAGTGATGCGTATGGGGGATTCAGCCGCCGCACGCAATATTGATGTGATCTCAACCGGCTCAATAACGTTGGATGTGGCGCTGGGTATTGGTGGTTTGCCAAAAGGACGGGTAATAGAAATCTACGGGCCAGAGTCATCAGGTAAAACAACCATGACCTTGCACGCTATTGCAGAGTGCCAGAAAAATGGCGGTACTGCTGCCTTTATTGATGCAGAGCATGCGCTAGACCCAGGCTATGCAGAAAAACTGGGTGTTAATATAGATGAGCTTTTAGTGTCACAGCCAGACACTGGTGAACAGG
This sequence comes from Thiotrichaceae bacterium, assembly GCA_027083815.1. Taxonomy (GTDB): domain Bacteria; phylum Pseudomonadota; class Gammaproteobacteria; order Thiotrichales; family Thiotrichaceae; genus Cocleimonas. The sequence continues at coordinate 6,759 of JALWMR010000062.1, read as the reverse complement.
CTCTTGAAGTGACCGATATGCTCGTACGCTCGGGTGGTGTTGATTTGGTAGTGGTTGACTCGGTAGCCGCATTAACACCAAAGGCGGAGATTGAAGGTGATATGGGCGACTCGCATATGGGTCTTCAGGCGCGTTTAATGTCACAAGCACTGCGTAAGCTTACCGCTAATATCAAGCGATCCAACACCATGGTTATTTTTATTAACCAGATTCGTATGAAAATTGGCGTTATGTTTGGCAGCCCGGAAACGACAACTGGTGGTAATGCATTAAAGTTTTACGCATCTGTACGTTTGGATATACGTCGTATAGGCGCTATCAAAAAAGGCGATGAAATTGTTGGCAATAGTACCCGGGTAAAAGTTGTTAAAAACAAAATGGCACCTCCGTTTAAGCAAGCAGAATTTGAAATTAAATACGGTGAAGGTGTTTCACACGTGGGTGAGCTACTTGATTTAGGTGTCCAGGAAGGCTTGGTGAATAAAGCCGGATCATGGTACAGCTATAAAGGTGAAAAGATTGGTCAGGGTAAGGATAACGCGGGAGTGTATCTAAAAGAAAACCCCGAAATGGCTGAAGAGATAGAAACTCAAATTCGTGAGAAGTTATTACCGTCAAAAGCCATTGATGAAACAGATACAGCCGATGAAATAAAAGAAAAATAACCCTGCTACAAACAAAAAGGGCAATACGAGGCGAAGCAACGACTGCCCGCAGGATGGTTTAAAGATAGCCTGATCAAGTCGACTAGAATTTAGCGCAGAAAAAATTGTCGCTAATTTTCACGAAGAGGGACGTAATAGTCATTTTATTGCGCCGATCTTCGTGGAAAATTAGCGGCGTTTTTGGCAAGCTAAAAATAATTGGATTTTATCAGGATTTCCTTAAACATCCTCTCTTTCAAAAATAAATCTAAAGCAAGCTATGTCTCAATTAGGATTTAGTAAAAAGAATAATTACACTCGCTGTATGAATTCTGCAGTATATTCTCTTGCAATGAGAGAGCACTCGCGCTTAGAGATTCGTAAAAAATTATCCCAAAAAGACTTTTCTGATGGTGTTGATATAGAAAAACTACTCAATGAGCTAGAAGAAAAAAATTATTTAAATGAAGAACGCTTTGTTGAGAGTTATATTCGTTACCGAAGTAGTCGCGGGCAGGGTAATCTAAAAATTTCAAATGAGCTTAGGCAGCGTGGAATATCAAGCTCAGTTATTAGTGCATTCATGCAACAATCCGAAGTAGATTGGTTTCAGTTGGCTAGAGCGGAATACGAAAAGAAGTTTGGTTTGAACCGTTCTGTGGATTACAGGGAAAAATCAAAAAGAATGCGGTTTTTATCCAGTCGAGGTTTTGATTCTGATGTCATTAGACAAGTAGTGAAATAATAAAAAAGATTGTACTCCGCGCATGTTGTACCTCATGTACTTTGCATTTTGAAGATAAAAATATCAATAACACAGCAATAAGCCAACGAACGTACCCGCTTAGCTTGAAACTATGCTTGAAACTATGCCTGCTTACATAGACAATATCGCTTCTGTCAAAACAAGCAAAGTAGGATCATATGTCCGCAAGAAACAAAGAGCTCATGAGTACGTCTGAAATCAGGCAAAGCTTTCTGGATTATTTTGCAAGCAAAAACCATGAGGTAGTTGCCTCTAGCTCACTGATTCCTGGAAATGATAAAACGCTTTTGTTTACCAATGCGGGCATGGTGCAATTTAAGGATGTCTTTTTAGGTGAAGACAAGCGTAGCTATTCGCGCGCGACAACCTCACAGCGATGTGTGCGAGCTGGTGGTAAGCATAATGATCTTGAAAACGTTGGTTATACGGCGCGCCATCATACCTTTTTCGAAATGCTGGGTAACTTTAGTTTTGGTGATTATTTCAAGGAAGATGCGATTAAATTTGCCTGGGAGTTCTTAACTGAAGTTGTCAAACTACCTCGGGAGAAGCTATGGGTAACGGTTTATGCAGACGATGATGAAGCGGCTGATATCTGGTTAAATAAAATTGGTGTGCCGGCGGACCGTTTATCGCGTATTGGTGATAAACCGGGTAAAAAATACGAAAGTGATAATTTCTGGGCAATGGGTGATACCGGCCCGTGTGGTCCCTGTTCCGAAATTTTTTACGATCACGGAGAGCAAATATGGGGTGGCCCACCGGGAACCCCTGAAGAAGATGGTGATCGTTATATCGAAATCTGGAACCTGGTCTTTATGCAATATAACAGAACCAGTGACGGCAAGATGAACCCACTACCCAAACCATCAGTTGATACCGGCATGGGTCTGGAGCGCCTGGCCGCTATATTGCAAAATGGTCATAGTAATTACGATATTGATTTGTTCCAGAACCTTCTCAAGTTTATTGCCAGGCTTGCGGGCACGGATGATTTGGATAATGCGTCACTTAAAGTTATAGCCGATCATATCCGCTCCTGTTCTTTTCTGATTGTTGATGGTGTTGTTCCTTCCAACGAAGGGCGTGGTTATGTATTGCGCCGTATTATTCGCCGTGCGGCCCGTCACGGGCATAAGCTGGGTCTTAATGATCCTTTCTTCTTTAAAATTGTTGCTCCTTTAGTTAAGGAAATGGGTGAGGCTTATCCCGAGCTAGCCAGGGCACAAAGCAATGTTGAGCAAACCTTGCTTAAAGAAGAAAAACGCTTTGCTGAAACACTGGATCAGGGTATGAAAATTCTGGGTGAAGCCATCAATAAGTTAGAGGGTGATACGATTCCGGGTGAGCTTGTTTTTAAACTTTATGATACGTATGGCTTCCCGCTTGATCTTACTGCTGATATTGCCCGTGAACAAAAGTTGAAGCTGGATGAAGCTGGTTTTGAGACCGCCATGAACCAACAACGTGAGCGCGCCAGAGCGGCCGGCAAGTTTGCAACCGACTATACAGATAAGCTTGACGTTAGCAGTGAAACTGACTTTAGTGGTTACCAAAAGACAGAAGATGATGTTGAGATTGGATCAATTTTTGTCAAGGGTAATAAAGTCGATTCAATCAATGCGGGTGATCAAGCACAAATTGTTTTAAAACGAACCCCTTTTTATGCTGAATCAGGTGGCCCGGTGGGCGATACCGGTGAGCTAGTATCGGGCAATAATATTTTTGAAGTGCAAGACACACAAAAACAGGGTAATACGTTTATACACTATGGTGTGATGCGTGAAGGCACGCTTAAAACAGGTGAACAGTTAGTCGCCAGGGTCAATAAAGCTCGCCGTCAAGCCATAGTGCTTAATCATTCGGCAACTCATTTGATGCATAAAGCCTTACGTGATGTGTTAGGTGAGCATGTTGAGCAAAAAGGTTCTCTGGTAACACCTGATCGTTTGCGTTTTGATTTTGCTCATCCAGAACCAATGACGAAAGATGAAATTATCCGTGTTGAAAAAATGGTAAACGATGAAATTCGTCGTAACGCCGAAGCCAAAGCAGATGTGATGAGCATGGATGATGCTATCAAGCAAGGTGCTATGGCGCTATTTGGTGAAAAATATGGCGATCAGGTGCGGGTTGTAAATATTGGTTATTCAACCGAATTATGTGGTGGGGTACATGTTAAGCGCGCTGGTGATATTGGGCTGTTTAAAATTATTAGTGAAAGTGGCGTTGCTGCGGGTGTGCGACGTATAGAGGCCGTGACAGGAGCAGTTGCTGTTGATTGGGTTGAAGCCCGACAAGAACAACTGCAACATATTGCGGGTTTAGTTAAATCAAGCCCTGCGGAGGTTGAAGAAAAAGTCACTCAGGTACTTGAACGCTCGCGCCAGCTAGAGAAAGAGTTACAGCAATTAAAGCAAAAGTTGGCGTCGCAGGCCGGTTCTGATCTGGTATCCAATGCGGTTGAGATAAAGGGTATCAAGGTTTTGGCAGCCAAACTTGATGGTGTAGACCCTAAGTCATTAAGAGATACGGTAGATCAGTTAAAAAATAAACTTGGTAAAGCAGCCGTGATCGTGTCGACGGTAGTCGATGGAAAGGTGAGTCTGGTGGCTGGTGTTACAAAGGCTGAAACCAGTCAGATCAAAGCGGGTGATTTATTAAAGCATGTAGCTACACAAATTGATGGAAAAGGTGGCGGCAGGCCCGATATGGCACAAGGCGGTGGCAGTAATCCGGATGCTTTGCCCGCAGCGCTGGATTCGGTTGTAGCGTGGGTGGAAGAGCAGCTCTAACAGGATATTCTAATGGGATTAATAGTACAAAAATACGGTGGTACGTCGGTCGGTTCGCCAGAAAGAATTCGCGAAGTTGCCAAGCGGGTTATCCGTTATCGTGATAAAGGTCACGCAGTGGTGGTGGTCGTTTCTGCCATGTCGGGTGAAACCAATAAGCTGGTTGCTTTGATTAATGAGTTAAATCCTTGTGGTTCGGCACGTGAAAAAGACGTGGTTTTATCAACTGGAGAACAAGTCACCATTGGTTTGTTAAGTCTGGCACTGGAAGCGCAAGGATGTCCTGCTAGATCATATACAGGTACGCAGGCACGTTTGATGACCGATAATGCTTTTAGTAAAGCACGCATCAGCGAAATTGACGGCAGTCGTATTCAGCATGATCTGGATGAGGGCAAGGTTGTTGTGGTTGCCGGATTTCAAGGTGTTGATAGTGAAGGTAATATTACCACATTGGGTCGCGGCGGATCAGATACAACGGCGGTGGCGCTAGCGGTGGCATTGAATGCTGATGAATGCCAAATCTACACCGATGTGGATGGCGTTTATACCACTGATCCACGTATGGTACCGGAGGCCAGCCATATCCCCAAGCTGGCACTGGAAGAAATGCTCGAAATGGCAAGCCAGGGTTCCAAGGTTTTGCAGATCAGGGCGGTTGAATTTGCTCATAAATACAATATGCCCATCCGGGTTTTATCAAGTTTTGATGAAGGCGATAATGGTAAAAGTACGCTGGTAACGCGTGAGGAAGATATAATGGAAGAAGTACTGGTAAGAGGCGTTGCCTTTAATAAAGATGAAGCTCAGTTAACCATCACCGGTGTGCCAGATCAACCCGGTGTGGCGTATAAAATTCTTGGGCCAATTTCAGATGCGAATATCGAAATAGATATGATCGTGCAGAATATCGGCCAGGATGGAACCACTGATTTCACCTTTACAGCGCATCGTAATGACTATGATGAAGCTATGAAAATTCTCACAGAAACCGGTGAGAAGCTGGGTGCAAAGAATGTAACAGGTGATGATAAAATCGCTAAGGTCTCTATTATTGGTGGTGGTATGCGCTCCCATGCTGGTGTTGCCACTAAAATGTTTCACGCTTTGGCGAATGAGAATATCAATATTCACATGATCTCAACGTCTGAGATAAAGGTATCGGTGGTTGTTGATGAAAAGTACCTGGAGCTCGCTGTAAGAAGTTTGCATGAGGCATTTGATTTGGCAGGTGTCTGATAAATCCATTTTACAAAGTAATTTTTGCCGTCATGATACTGATTTTTGTCATTGGTGAGAAAAGGCCAAGCCGAACGTAGCGAGACAATGTTGGAGCGTAGCGACGATTACCCGAAGGGTGCGTTAAAACGCATAAAAAGGTGGGGGGTGTACTTTTACTTTCTTATTAAGCCTTTATTTTGTCTTGAAACTGGTGACTTTTGATTGAAACACCCTTAAATACACCTTAAAAAGTGCATTTTTTTAAAAATTAAGTCTCTGTTCAGTTGCTTTGTGCGATCCTAGTACCGTCCATCAGATAAAGTGGCTGGCAATTAAATAAAAGAGACCTTTGCACGAAAGATATGGCGGATAAAAATTGCTTAAATTCCCCTGATTTTTCGTATATTTTCGGTTAATAGCCCTGCTATTACCCTCAAATCTACAAAAATTCAGGAAAATTACGCTAATTTTTCTCTCGCCATACTCTCATGCAAAGGTCTCTAAAAATAACAAAAAAGAATAAAAACAATAGAGTTAGTTACACGAATAATAAAAGACGAAACATAGCTACGGGAAAGTAGTTAATAATTAAAATAATGGAGAAACGGGATGTTGATTTTAACCAGAAGGGTTGGTGAAGCTCTTATGATCGGTGACGATATCAGTATTACAGTGCTTGGCGTAAAAGGTAATCAGGTTCGTATTGGTATTGCTGCACCAAAAGAGGTTGCGGTACATCGTGAAGAAATCTATGAGCGCATTCAGAATGAGAAAATAAGGCTGGTTGAGCCAGAGCAAAGTGCTGGCTAACCACCAATCTGATTTATCGTTTAAAATTAACTCATTGAGTGCTAAGTCATCACTTTAGCACCATTTGGTGTGCCTAAAATCAATACATCCGCAGGGCGAGCCGCAAAAAGACCAACCGTGACAACACCAGCAAGCTGATTGAAGGCAGCTTCCGTTTTCACTGGTTCCATAATTTCCATACCATGAACATCTAAAATAATGTTGCCGTTATCCGTTGTAAAACCCTCACGTAGCTGCGGATTACCGCCTAGCTTTATAATCTCGCGGGCAATATAGCTTCGCGCCATCGGTATGACCTCCACAGGAAGTGGAAATTTGCCCAATATATCAACTAGTTTGGTCTCATCAGCAATACAAACAAACTTGTCACTAGCAGCGGCAACGATTTTTTCACGAGTGAGCGCACCACCACCTCCTTTAATCAGGTTTAAATGATGATCTGATTCATCAGCCCCATCGACATAGATGGAAAGTTGCCCTGCATTATTTAAGTCCATAACAGGAATACCGTGACTTTTTAAGC
>JALWMR010000061.1 GCA_027083815.1 Thiotrichaceae bacterium | reverse complement strand
TTATTATGTGCCAAAGCCTGAACTCCTTATATATAGTGCTTGATGGTACAAACATTATACAACAAGGATTCAGGCTTTCTGCTTTTGTGGGATATTTGTGGGACAGCAGTGGGGGGGGTGTACTTTTTAAACATTATTTAGCGCGCTAATGCTCTAACAAGGTAAGCAAGGAGACACTTTTTATCTGAATAAAGACTTTTTTACCCTTTTTTAAGCCCAATAATGCTGCTGATTTACGGGTTATTCGAGATAATAAAGGCGTCTTATTGCAGATAAGTCGAATAGTCACTTGAGCGCTAATTTGTGCATCATTGATAGCGCTTATCTCATCGATTTCAGCCGGAAAAATATTAAGAATGCTGGTATCGGTCTGGCGTTTCAGCGTGATACTCACATCTAGGGCATGAATTCTTAAGCGCACGCCTGAGCCAAGTGGAGGGTCTTGCTGAACCACAGACATACGGCCCCCCGCAAAGCCTAAAATGGTTAGATTAAACTCAGAATCATGCTCTATTACTTTAGCAGCAATAACTGCACTGGCATCGTTATCATGCGCCAGCGGCAGATCGAGTCGGGTAAGAACATCATCTATTTTTCCTGATGCTTTTACTTCACCCTCGCCAACATCTTCGCAGCCGGTTTGTCTTTTAATAATACGGCTTGTTGTTTTATCGGTGTATAGGTATCAGTCGGCACGATCCACAAAGAACCTTTTTCATTCTCGCCCAACTGCTTAACATGTGAAAGAGCCACAAAGCCCAGCTCAACATTGCCACTTTTTACAAATTGAAAGCTTTGTGCAATATTTTCTGCGCGTATCATTTTGCTTGTTAAAGATTTCCACAGCCCTTGCTGCTTTAAAAACTGTTTGCTTGCTTTTCCGTAAGGTGACAATTTGGGATTGGCAATAGCAAGATGTTTAAAGCGCTTGCTTGTTAATACGGCTGCCTGTTGATCGACAAAATTATCAGCAGAACTCCATAAAGCCAGCTTTCCAATAGCATAAGTAAAACGGCTACCGAGAATAATAACACCCTTTTTCTCAAGCAGTTCAGGCCGTTTCGCATCTGCGGCAAGAAAAATATCAAAGGGTGCGCCATTGATTATTTGCGAATAGTATCGGCCGGTAGCGCCATAACTTAAGATAATCCTGTGTTGTGCTTGTGCTTCAAATGTTTTTCTTAGTGCTTTTATGGCATGGCTAAAATTGCTGGCTACCGCAATGCGAACCTCATCTGCCTGTAGGGGAGTACTAAAAAAACACCTATGATGAGAAAAGAACAGGCTAAGCTGAACGCAAGACAATATCGGGCCACTAATACCTATAATTTTAGGATGAAAATAGCGAGTATATTCAGCCAAATGTTCGGGGCTATCACGGCCCGGATCAACACTGATAAAAATACCTTGCACCTGACCTTATCGGAAATAACAATAAGGTTATGCTTCTTGCCTTTATGATTGATAATAGTGTGTTGTGTTGGAGCAACCCATAGTTGGAAAATCCAGTCCAAAAAAACACTTTGTTCACGATACGATGGGAATGAATCATTAAGTTTATTTTCAAACGAGAAGTTAGTTTAAAACTACATTAGGGAAATAACGAGATAGTTTTTAAAGATAAAGATGATAGTTATGAGAAACCGCTAGAGGTGCAAAGCTTATAAAGTTCTGACTAATAACCGTCACTTCCCTTTTTTTATAAGCTCAGTGATAGTTGCCACTAAAAAAATGGCTTGTGATAAGTACCATAAATAAAAGCCTAATCCCAGCTCTTTAATATATATCTTACTATTTTGTAACCCTACGGGTATTTCAAAAAAAAGAAAGGTTTGTGTTGCAATTAACAATGCGATTCCGCTCAAGAACAGTGAAATGTAGGGACGCTGGTTTAGAAGCAATAAAGATAGCAAATTCAATAGATTAGCATACCAGGCAAACTGAAATATAACTAACCCTATCCACCCAATTAATAATACCCAAAAACCTTGGATATCTTCACCCGTTGTGAAAAAAACTGTCAGAAATAAAGAAGCGAAAAAACATGCTAACCCTAAACTAACCATTACAACTGTTGCATGTGTCCATGTAACCACAGGCTTTGTTGTTTTCTTGAGTATATTTTGACTAAGAATCATCCCTTTAATTTAATTTAATCTACTATTTATTCGACAGCACAAAAAGCTCAAAGGGGCATTATCAAAGATAAGCTGCTGTTAGACTATTTGTTATAGAGTCAATAATAAAGACGTTCAAGAAAGGCCTGAATAAACCATCTATCTGATAACTTTTGTTATCTCATTCTATCTATCTTAAACTTGCTTTATAGAAATAATAATAAAAATTTGATGTTAAATAGTATTCACAGTTATTTTAACCAATCGATAAGCCGCCTGGTAATGGCAAGCTTTGTGTTTGTGTTATTGCTTCCATTAGGGTTTTTAGCTTCAAGCTTGCCAGAAGAATCCTGGGGGAGCGTTAAAAAAGAAGTACTAGAAAAACATTTGCTCGTTGCAAAAAGTGTTGAAGAGTCAGTAAGGTTATATTTCAATAATTATAAACAGTCTTTACAAGTCTTTGCCAGCACCGCAGATATAACTAGTATTGCTGATGAGGATCAGTTTCAGGAAACCTTAGATGGCTTTGTCAAAAATCTAAACGGTGGCATTGTCGTTTCATATTTATCACTTGACGATTATTCACGAGTAGTTTCAATTAAAAATATCTATAAACCTGGCCTGGTCTTAGAACCAGGCGAAGATTTACCTTTTTTGAAATATTTAACATTTGGTAATAGGCATAACACCATTCCAACCGTTTCATCTGTTTTTAAAAGTACCGTTTCCCAACAACCCGCCGTACTTATCAAAACCTATATTTTTGATAAAAAGAATAATCGTCGTGGTATTCTTTTTGCAGAAGTTCGCACTGACTATATAAATGAAATATGCTCAAAAGTGACATCTAAGGGTAAGGAGCATTGTCTTGTTGTTGATGCGTTAGGCCAAACCGTTGCGCACCCAAATCAGGAGCTCGTCAACTCCATGAGGAACTTATCAAAAGTATCAATTATACAAAAAATTAAAAGTGGTAAGTCTGGTACAACCAGCTTTCATTCTCCCATTACCAATCAAGACAGTGTTGCCGGTTATACGACTTTTTCCGATATTGGCTGGGGCGTCATTATTGCCCAGCCACAAGAGGAGTTAGATAACCCTCTTAATCAAGTCATGAAAACCATCTTTAAGTGGCTGGTTCTCGGGATAATTCTTGCACTTGTGGTTGCATACTTACTAACCAGGCAGATAACTAAACCGATAAACTCTCTAGTGATAAAATCGCAAGAGGCTGATATCAGATCTGATTCATTTAATTTAGGCGCTATTCCCAAAAATAGCCCCCTCGAAATCTGTAAGCTCTGGAGTGCCATCTCTTCTTTGGTTTCCCGTTTACAAGCGTCAAACAAGGAAGTGATTAAGTTAAATAACTCATTAAGCAAAGACATAGAGAAAGCAACAGCTAAACTCAGAGCTACTAATAAATACCTATATAAAATTAGTAGTAGTGACCACCTCACTCAAATTGCAAATCGCCGCTACTTTGAAGATACTGTTAGTAAAATACTAAAACAAAAGATAGGCGAGCGAGCCAGTGTTATTCTTATTGACGTGGATAAATTCAAATTTATTAATGATGAATACGGACACGAAGCTGGAGATTTGGCACTAAAGCATATTGCAAAACTAATGAAAGCTTGCACCAGAGAGGGTGATCTACCAGCAAGACTTGGTGGCGATGAATTTATTATTTATATAAGAAACTGTGGCCCTCAAGCTCTACAAAAAATTGCAGAAAACTTGCGTAAAACAGTAGAAAATAATCCAATAATGTGGGGAAAAGAAAAGATAAAGCTAAGCTTATCAATTGGTACTATCAACTATAAAATCGATGGAAAAGTCCAGCTTGACCAGCTAATCAAGCTAGCAGATGAGGCAATGTATGTTTCCAAAGAAAATGGTAGAAACCATGTCACCGCTTATTCTCCAAAAATAAAGGAAAAGAGCCAGGAAGTCGCTTAAAGGTTCTCTGATTAACCCGGATGAATTCTGGCTTAGACAACTTTGCTTTGTTGGGTGGTGCTGTAATCCCCGTCAGGATGTCTTAAAACGCACAAAAAGTAGGAGGGTGTACTTTCTATAACTACTTATATCCGATCACCCTTATCGATTGTCTTTAAAAGTTTGACTTCACCCTATAGGGTGTATAATTATCGCTCAAAACAATAGTTAACGAGTTATCAAATCATGTTATTACCAACCAATAAGCTTGAAAAAGCACTTCATAAAGCAGCTGCCGATAATACTCAGGCTCCAGCTTTTTATGAGGAGTTAATGGAGTCAAAAATCTTCGTATTGGGCAAGCCCGAAGAAGAGGATGTAGGAAAATTTACATTGGAAGAGGAGCAAGCGCTGATTATTCAGCATTGGGAGCGTGAAGAAGATAAAAGCCCGGTTGTTCCTTTTTTCACCTCATTGGCCATGCTGCAACAAGCGATTGAAACAGATGAGCCTTATCTTGAATTGCCTACCACTGCTTTGTTTCAGATGACAATGGGTGCGCCGCTTGTACTTAACCCTAATTCAGAGTTTGGTATGGAGTTTGATCCTGATGATGTAGCTATATTGCTGGATGCCGATTTAATGGTGAATAGTGAACATGAGCTTGAAGAAGACACCGAGGTGCTTTTGGGTCATGCACAGAATGTTCCCGATAAATTTACGGCTATTTTGAAAGAGCTTTTTTCTAATAATAAGCAAATTGAGGCAGCGTATATGGGAACCATACAAATCCCCGCAGAGGATGATGAAGAGCATTTGATGATTGGCTTAAAAGGGCACGGCGACCTGGAAAAAATAATTGATCAGGCTATTCAAAAAATTTCGCTACTAGATGATGATAGTATGGCCTATGAGGTTGTCGATTTTTATCAAATTGATAAGGATGACCCTGATATTAGTGACTTTATGGTGGAAAATATAAAGCCATTTTATAAAGCCAAAACAACGCTTCATTAATTTTCTACGAAAATTTAAATATATGACGCAAAAAAGGGATGCAATAAAAGCATCCTTTTTTGTTTGTACCAATAGTTGAATTATGGATTTTCAGCCTTTTTCTCAACAACCTGCCCTGCTTTTTGCAAGTCTTTGCCGACACCTGCAACCGTACTGCATGCGTTTAATGTTAAAAGTGTAAACCCGATTATTAAAACCTGAACTAAATGCTTTTTCATTGTTATCCCCTTTTCTGATTCTATTAGCCTAACCTCCTTATTCTGCAATGTTGACTTAATAGAATCAAGGGTAGCTTTTTAGAAAGTGTCACCTTTATTCTGACATTAGCGACAAACGTGTCAGTAAGTGACAATACTTAGCATATTTATGGGCTCCTACCAAAAGACTCGATCACAAAACATATAGTTATAAAACAACCACTTACATAAGAACAGGAGAAGTTGGCATTCCTGTTGCATTAACTAAGGCATAAGAATACGGATTAATAATAATTCAAACAGAATGTTTGAAATGGAATTTTTTTAGCAAGCCCCTGAGGCGAAGAGTAGTTTAGTTAATCAATAAAAATAAAATAACTACCAGTCTCTCCGTGTCTCTTTGCTTTCCCCGGCGAAGAGACACACTTTAATTTAACAAGCTATAGATTGCACATCGTAATCTGTAGTTTACAACAGCGTTTTTACCCTGAGGTAAAGAGTAGTTTAGTTAATCAATAAAAATAAAAGAACTACCGATCTCAGCCCAAGCCTCTTTGCATACTATATAAGAACTCTGCAAAGGGGCTACTTATTTTTATAATCTTTCTCTCTCAACTAGGTATAAATATAGCGCGCTCCTGCGGCGTGCTATATCTTTATCGGCATCGGCGGTTATTATCAAACGATAAAGCCGCTAATCGCCAGAAATCCCTCAGAGGCGCGATAAATCGGCAATATTAAGGAATAAATTTCTTAATTGGGCAAGCAGTGCAAGGCGATTGTTTTT
>JALWMR010000060.1 GCA_027083815.1 Thiotrichaceae bacterium | reverse complement strand
TGGCAGCAACCTCTTCGATATTCATACCACCTTCGGTAGAAGCCATTACGGTAATACGCCTGGTTGCACGATCAACCAATAAACTTAGATAGAGTTCATTGTCGATATCGGTTAAAGTTTCAATCAGCAAGGCGTTAATTGGCATGCCATTCTCATCCGTTTGATGAGTTACTAAAGACTTACCCAACATGTTCTTTGCCGCTTGTATTGCTTCGTCCTGATTAGAGACTATTTTTACGCCACCTGCCTTACCTCGACCACCTGCGTGTACTTGCGCCTTAACTGCCCAGCCCTTGCCGCCAAGCTTTTCAAGCGCATTTTGAAGCTCATCAAGTGAAGATACGGTCATGCCTTGCGGTACTGGAATACCGTAGTTAGCAAACAGTTGTTTAGATTGATATTCATGAATATTCATTAAAGAGTAACTCGTGCAAATAATATAATTCGAAATATAGACGACTTTTTATAATAAAACAGTGATTGTTTATTATTTGAGTATTTTTATAAAACTAGATTAATAAAAAAGGCTTCTTAAGTTGATTAAAACCGATCAAAAGCAACATATTAGGAGTAATATCGCATCCCATACAAATTTGAAAGTGATTTACCTGAATTATTATCAATAATAATAATTAAAAGTACACCCCCCTACTTTTTTGCCATTTTGTCCATATATTGGATCGTAAGGCAGTATAATCACTGAAATTAACGATAAAAAAGAGATTTTTTGGTATGGGACGCATTTTATTTATTCTTGTTCTGCTGGCAGTCAGCTTCTATGTTGTAAAATTGATCCGTACTAAGATGGATGAAGCGCCCAAAGAAATAAAGAAAGATACTAAAAGCACTAACAATAATATGGTGAAGTGTCTTCATTGTGGTTTACACATTCCTGAAGAAGAAGCGATAAAACAAGGGGATAAAACATTTTGCAGTTTAGAGCACGCAAAGGAGGAACTTTAGAAGCAGAAAATTATTTTCCTGCTCAGGAGCCTGCGCCAGAAATAATTGTCAGCTCTGATTTGTGGAGCCCGTTACAACTCTATAGTATTTATCGTTTAATTCTTGCCGGCATTTTATTTGTTGTGGGCATGACAAATATTTCATCCATACAACTCGGTTTATTTGATAAAGAACTATTTGTTCAAGCCTCTAATATTTATGCAGTCATTGCCGTGATTGGTGTTTTTAGCTCTCACTTCAAAACACCAGGTTTTAAAAAACAGTTATTTTTATTTGCTATAAGCGATCTTGTATTTTTATTAAGTGTTGTTTATTCAAGCGGTGGACTAAATTCGGGCCTGGGTATTTTAATACTTTTACCTGTGTTGCTTCCTAGCATTTTACAGCCAGGCCAGGTTTCATTATTTTTATCCGCATTGACTGTTATTGCCCTGCTTTCAATTCAGTTATATATGCTAGAAAGCGGTACTAACCAGTCGTATGAAATGTTTCATACTGGTGTTTTGTCCCTATTTATTATGATTATTTCCTGGGTAGCAGGAGGTTGGTTTGAGAAAGCCACAAAAACGGCGGAGCTAGCACGAAGACGCGGTATTGATTTGGCGAATCTGTCACAACTCAATCAATCAATTCTTGATCAATTACAGACAGGCATCATTGTATTGGATCAGCATGCGAACATACGCCACTTAAATCCGACTGCATGGGATATGCTGGGTCAGCCTGATGACTGGCGTAATCAGACGCTCCAGGATTTTGCTCCTGAATTAAATGCACACTTAAAATACTGGCTGGATAATGTTTCACCCAAAGTGGTCAGTTATGATATCAAACACTGGAAAACGACAGAATTTACCATGCGTTTATCACAACTGGGTGTTAGAAACCAGGGAGTGGTTTTGATGTACCTTGAAGATACTCGTGTGCAAAGAGAAAAACAGCAAGATGTAAAGATGGCATCGTTGGGGCAGCTGACAGCTAATATTGCTCATGAAATTCGAAATCCCCTAGGGGCTATTAGTCATGCAGCACAACTTCTTTCAGAGTCACCGGTTTTAGATAAGGCGGATGAGCGAATGATTCAAATCATTCAATCTAACTCAAAACGCATGAATGGAACGATAGAAAGTGTATTAAACCTCTCTAGAAAGAGTAATCCTAAAAGGGAAAATATTCGGCTTAAACTATGGCTTAATGAATTTATAAATGAGTTTGTGATTCAATCTTCTTTGGATAAAAAACAAGTTAGCCTGTTCATTGATATACCTGATGCATCTATACAGTTTGACCCTATGCACCTTCATCAAGTTATGTGGAATCTTTGTCGCAATGCAGAAAAATATGCAAAAGAAAATGTATCTGATTTGCATATAGATATTCAAGGGAGCCATCCCTCACACACACGGGATATTATGTTAAACATCATTGATAATGGACCAGGCATACCTGAAAAGAATATAGATCGTCTTTTTGAACCCTTTTTTACAACAAGCATAAAAGGAGAGGGTACCGGCTTAGGCCTGTTTATGGCGCGAGAACTGTGCCTTAGCAATGGTGCATCACTGGAATATGTAAAATTACCAGCTGGCGGAAGCTGTTTTAGGCTGATATTTTCACAATCAAAATTAGATAGATAGATAGTCAATAATAAGAGAAGAATAATGACACAACAACGCGTATTAGTAATAGATGATGAGCCCGATATTAGAGAGCTGCTGGAATTAACGCTTTTAAGAATGGGGCTAGAGACTGCTACAGCAGGAACTGTCAAAGATGGTTTGTTGGAAATTCAGAACTTTAAGCCGGACTTGTGCCTTACAGACATGAAGCTACCAGATGGTACTGGCTTTGATGTGGTTCGCTATATTCAAAGAGAATACTCACACATACCGGTTGCAGTGATAACAGCCTTTGGAAGTATGGAAGCAGCAGTTGAGGCATTAAAAGCAGGCGCATATGATTTTGTTTCAAAGCCAGTTGATTTAACAAAACTTCGGGACCTTGTGCAAACGGCTTTAAAACTATCTGCAGAAAAAGAAGGCATAGACACAAAAACACAGTCAGGTACTGATGACTCTAATCCTATTATTGGTGAATCTCCGGCAATCGAAAGGTTAAAGAAAACTATTTTAAAGTTAGCACGTAGCCAGGCACCTGTTTTTATCCATGGAGAATCAGGTACGGGAAAAGAGTTGGTTGCCAAGCAAATTCACTTTCAAAGCCCAAGGGCATCAGGTGATTTTGTGCCGGTAAACTGTGGAGCGATACCAGAAAGTTTAATGGAAAGTGAATTCTTTGGTCATAAAAAAGGAAGTTTTACGGGTGCGATAGAAGATAAAGTGGGGCTTTTTCAAGCTGCTCATCATGGCACACTCTTTCTTGATGAGGTAGCAGATCTGCCTCTAAGCATGCAAGTAAAGCTGCTTAGAGCAATACAGGAAAAAGCGGTAAAGGCGGTCGGTGGTGTTGAAGAAATATCCATTGATACACGAATTTTGAGCGCAACCCATAAGAACCTCGAAGAAGAAGTTGCCAAGGGAAACTTTCGACAAGACTTATATTACCGACTAAATGTTATAAAGCTTACGGTGCCATCCCTGCAAGAACGAGGAAATGACATTTTCTTACTTGCCGATCACTTTCTGGAGCAAATATCGGAGCGTTGGCAACTTGAAAAAATGCACTTATCTGATGAATCGGTGAAAGTGTTATCAAGGTATCCTTTTCCGGGCAATGTACGAGAGTTGGAGAATATATTGGAGCGGGCTTGTACCCTGGCAGATGGTGAATATATTGAGCCTGATGATCTTCAGTTACCGCTTTCTTCACCTGTTATTAACGTAAAAACAATTGAAGAGCTTGAGAAAGATAATTCGGATAGTAATGAGAATAATGCGACTGTCATCATGCCAAATATCATCCATGATGAAAAAGAACAAATTATTCATGCATTAAATGAAACGCGCTGGAATCGAACAGCAGCCGCAAAAACGCTAGGCATGACATTTAGACAGCTTAGATACCGGATTAAAAAGTACGGGCTTGATAAGGCACCGGGTAATGCCTCGGGATGATTATTTCAGAACTTGAATAACATCATCATGCTTTAAGTGATTTGCCAAGCCTTTTGGCGTGTTGCCATCACTGTTTTGTGCATTCCGGCTTAATCCTCTATTAATTAAATAGGCAGCCGTTTCAGGGTGACCAAAGCGGGCAGCTTCATGTAATGCGGTCCAGTTCTTCTTTGTCCGGGCATGTAGTTTGGCGCCTTTTGCTAATAGTAGCTTAACCACATCAAGTCGCCCTTTTGCGGCAGCTTCGTGCAAAGGGGTTTCGTCAAATTTATCGGTAGCGTTAACATTTGCGCCGTTTTCAAGAATAACGCGAGCAAAGCCCAGTTGTCCTTTTGCTGCAGCCTTATGCAGTAGGGATTCACCAATGCTATCGGTAATATTGACATCAGCACCATTTTTGGCGAGTAATTCAGCGATTTTCACATTGCCATTACGAAGGACGACCTGTAAAGGAGTGCCCTGCTGACTGCCTGTATTTGCATTAGCACCATATTTAAGTAAATTTTCAACGATACCTGGTTGTCCTTTTGCGATGGCGAGGTGAAGAGGGTTGCCTCCTCTTCCAGCCTTATTCGGATCTGCTTTATAATGTAAAAGGCGGTTAACAATGCCAGGATTTCCCCTATTGATAGCGATAATTAACGGTGTTTCTCCAGAAGCGGTCGATTTATTTGCGTCAGCCCCATTTTCGAGTAATAGCTGGACAAAACTTCCATTACCTTTTTCAATGGCTAAATGAAGAGGCGTCCTACCTGCCCGGTTTGTGGCATTAACATCGGCACCATACAATATTAAATCATCAGCGATATTATTGAAGCCAACTCGCAATGCCGTGTATAAAACAGGTTCACCATTAGCGGCTATAGTATTGGCATCGGCCCCTTGCTTAAGGAATCTTAATGCCTCTTTTTTTCTTGCCGCCATTAAATTATCAGCAAAGGCTTTGTTGCTG
The DNA here is from genome assembly GCA_027083815.1 of Thiotrichaceae bacterium. Lineage (GTDB taxonomy): Bacteria > Pseudomonadota > Gammaproteobacteria > Thiotrichales > Thiotrichaceae > Cocleimonas. Next base: position 17,201 of record JALWMR010000060.1, on the reverse strand, counting down.
ACAGGGTTAGAATGAGGTCTTCCCGGAACTTTTCGTTTTTTCAAGCGACCATACCTGGATGAGCTTGATTTTTTTTCTGTGCTGCCTTGCGCGGAGCCGGTAGGGGAACTGGAATCGCCAGGCTCTGATGATTCGGCAGTCGCGTCTGCAGTAGACTTGATGCCAGCACCACCACACCCCGACAAAAACAGGCTAAAAAAGTAGAGACACAACATTAGTCGCATGAAATGACCAGACATACAGAACCCCTTTCCGTGTTTATTATCTACCAGTGCAAACCACAAACGCAAAGCAGTAGACTTTATTCCTTTTTATTAGCGGCTAATAATAGCCAATATGTGTTTTTATGTCATTTACTATTAACGTAAATATAATGAGGTCTCTATTATTTTATTGATAGATAGAACTATTATTACCTTTTGACTACTAACTACCTCCGATTATGATAAAGAGAGAAATGATGAAAACAAAACTTCTATTTTTGGCACTATTGATAGCTTTCGCAGGGTGTAATTCAACACCGGGCAGTGCTAAGGCTGGTACTCAAGCAGATACTTCAAGTAAAGTTGTTGCTGCGCCAGTTCCTCAGCCGGGCGGATATAGTAATATTGATAATGCTAAAGTACAGGAGCTGCTAGATAAAGGTGTTGCACTTATTGATATCAGGCGTGAAGAAGAATGGAAACAAACAGGAGTAATTAAAGGAAGCAAGCCAATTACCTTTTTCGATAGAACAGGTCGTATCAACCCAAATTTTGTTCCAGAGTTTACAGCAGTAACAGATCCTGAAAAGCCGGTTATGCTGATTTGTCGTACAGGAAATAGAACAGTGGTGGCAAGTAAGGCGATAGCCCAACAACTTGGTTATAAAAATGTGCTAAATGTTACACACGGTATAACAGGTTGGTTGTCAGAAAAAAGGCCTGTCGTAAAATACCAAAGATGATCTATATTTAACGCAAGGGCCTTTCTATTATTAAAGGCCCTGATTTATTCTAAGAAGAACTTTCTTAATCAGTGTCTCCTTAACTAACTACCCCTGTTCTAATAAGCGTTGCAAATCAATCAAGGCAGCATTGGCTCGTGAGATATAAGAAGCCATTACCAAAGAATGGTTTGTTACAAAACCAAAGCCTTTACCATTAAGAATCATAGGACTCCAGATGGGTTGTTGAGTTCCTTGTAATTCACGAACTATTTGACGAAGGCTGACTCGCGCATTTTTCTTTTCAAGCACCGAGTCAAAATCTTTTTCAATCGCTTTTAATAAATGTATTAACGCCCAGGTCTGACCGCGTGCCTCAAAGAAAACATCGTCGATTTTAGTCCAGTCAGTTTTAACATAATTAGATTTAGCCGTCGGGGTTGCCTGTTTGGCTGCAGTATCACCGGCCAAGTTGGTGTTTAGCTGATCTTTTCCTACGCTGGCACTAAGTCGCTGAGATAATGAGCCAAGACGCTTCTTTACAAGGTCTAGCCAATCGACCAAATTATCAGCTCGTGCATAAAACTGGGCATTAGAGTCTGTTGGGGACGCTAGCCTTTTTAGATAATTATTCAAGGCATTTATACCATCTCGATATTGACTTTCAGCTGGGGGTAAAATCCATAGTTGGGAATCGGTATGCAGCTTTGTGGCAGCAGTCACCAAGTCTGGATCTTCTGTAGATTGAGATTGGGAGCGGCTTAGGTCATTACGCAATGAAAGCGCCATATCGCGCGACTGAACCAGCACGCCAAATTCCCAGTTTGGCATATTATCCATTAATACACCGGGTGGCATACGATCATTTTCAATAAAACCACCAGGCTTATCAAGAAGTGTTTCAACAAGTCGGGATAACGTTGCAGTCGTCGTAAACCCATTAACGACTTTTACGCCCATTTCATCGGCCGTTTGCAGAGCATTATTATGCACATCAAACTGATCCGGTTCACGGCTCCAGTAAAACATAAAAATAAAGTTTAGTATCAACAAAGAAACCAGAAACAGGCCAATTGTCCATTTTAGACCTTTCTCTTTCCAGGTAGACGGCTTGTATAAATCAATTACTTTTTTGGTAACGCCCATGTGAGACTCCATAAATAATGTATACGGGTAATATGCGGCTTTATTAAGGGTGAATCAAGTCTTGAAGGCTCTCTTAGGACAAAAGAGCAAGCTGAGCGAAGCGAAACAATGTCGGAGCAGAGCGACGACAACCCGCAGGGTGGCTTAAAAAGCCATAAAAAGTGGGGGGGTGTACTTTTACAATGATTTAATTAGACTACATAGATGAAAACAATCTTTAAAATATATGCAGGACTGGTCTGGGAGAAGCGATGGGGCTTTCTGCTGGTTCTTTTTGGTGTTGTTACTGCTACGGTACTGGGTATTTATGTACCAGTCTTCTACAAAAACATAGCAAATGCCTTTGCTGAGCCATATAGCGAAGAAACAACAAAAATCATGATGCGTAATTTTTGGATGGTGCTCGTTTTTTATGCGGCTATCTGGTCATCATGGCGGGTATTGGAAGCGGGGATTATTCCACTTGAAGATGGGGGTGTATGCAGCCTTAACAAACGCAGTTTTAGCGTCTTGCTAAGACAAAAGTTCGATTTTTTCGAGAATAATTTTTCAGGTAGCTTAATTAAACAGGCAAGTCGTTTCTCACGAGCCTTCGAAACCATAATGGACTGGTTCATTTTTCAGATGATCCAAAATATTATTGGTATCACAATGGCCTTTGTTTTGTTCTATCAACACTATCCTGAATTTGCCTACTATTTTTTGCTTTGGGTGTTTGTGTATATTAGCTGGAGTGTAGGGTTTTCGATCTGGAAACTAAAATACGATCAAGCCGTGGCAGAAAGTGATTCCGTATTGGGCGGCGCTTATTCGGATGCGATCAGCAATATATTTACGGTAAAGAGTTTTGCGCTAGAGAAAAGTGAACAACAGCATGTTAATCAAAAAGCTGAAATTATTTACCACAAAACCAAAATTGCCTGGATATTAATGTTTGTCTCATTTGCCGTACAAGGTTTGATGACCATGGGCATAGAACTGGTGCTCGTTTATCTAATGATTGGGAAATGGAAGCTTGGTGTTTTCAGCGTGGGCGAATTTGTTTTGTTTCAATCTATCTTATTGATTTTAGTGCAAAGACTATGGGAATTTGGGCGCAACTTCCGTAACTTTTTTACAGCATTGGCCGACGCCGCTGAAATGGCAGAAGTATTTGAAAGGGATGATTATGAGAAAGATATGCCGGGGGCAAAACCGTTACAAATCACCTCGGGCGATATCCAATTTAATCAGATTGATTTTGCCTATGCAGGTACTGAAAATAGTAATGCTTGTTTATTTGAAGATTTTTCACTTCACATAAAGGCGGGTGAAAAAATTGCTTTGGTCGGTCAATCTGGTTCAGGAAAAACATCCTTAACTAAATTACTATTTCGCTTTGTTGAGCCGCAAAATGGCACGATAAAATTTGATGGACAAGATGCCAGAGCATTCACACTTCATGCATTACGCAAGCAGATTTCGCTAGTGCCACAACAACCCGAGCTTTTTCATCGTAGCGTTCGGGATAATATAGTTCTGGATAAAATCATTAGTGAAGAAAAACTGCTTGAGGTTGCTGAACAATCAAGAAGTCTCGATTTTATAAAAGAGCTTCCTGATGGCTTTGACACCTTGGTGGGAGAGAGAGGGGTAAAACTTTCCGGTGGTGAAAAACAACGTATTGCCTTGGCACGCGCCTTTCTTGAAGATGCGCCCATTGTCGTTTTGGATGAAGCAACCAGCGCGCTTGATTCGATTACAGAAAAACAAATACAAAAAGCAATTTTTGATTTAATACAAAATAAAACAGCCATTGTTATCGCACATCGCTTATCAACCATATTGAGAATGGATCGTATCGTAGTGCTAGAACATGGCAAGGTAATAGAACAAGGCACACATAAAGAATTGCTTAAAAAGAAAGGATGTTATGCCACCATGTGGCAACATCAAAGTGGCGAGTTTATTGAGGATGTAACGTGAATGCAAAGTCAGTAACATTTGCAGAAAAGGTGCTTGGCTGGTTTGATGAGCATGGTCGAAAAGACCTGCCCTGGCAGCAGGATATTAACCCCTATCGGGTTTGGATATCTGAAATCATGCTACAGCAAACTCAGGTGAAAACGGTTATCCCTTATTACCATAAATTTATGTCAGCATTTCCAGATATTAAGTCACTCGCCACTGCGCCGCAGGATGAGGTATTAAAGCATTGGTCGGGGCTAGGCTATTATGCACGGGCGCGTAATATGCACAAAGCGGCTAAAATTATTTATACCGAGCTGGCTGGCAAGTTGCCCAATAATTTGCAGGAGCTACAGGACTTGCCCGGCATAGGCCGATCAACAGCTGCCGCAATTTTGTCACTATCACATAATCAGAAACAGCCTATTTTAGATGGTAATGTAAAACGGGTTTTATGTCGTGTTTTTGCTGTTCAGGGCTGGCCGGGTCAGTCGGGCGTCTTAAAAAAGTTATGGTCAATTGCTGAAGAGCTTGTGCCTGATAATCGCAATGCCGATTATACCCAGGCAATGATGGATCTCGGTGCTACTTTGTGTACAAGAAGCAATCCATCATGCCAGGTGTGCCCGTTAAGAGCAGATTGTCTGGCACATATTCAGGGTGAACAGAGTACTTTTCCTCAACGAAAACCCAAAAAAGTATTACCTGAACGCCATACGGTAATGTTGTTAATCCAAAAAAATGACAGTCAGGACACAAGCCACATATTCATGGAAAAACGCCCACCCGTGGGAATTTGGGGGGGCTTATGGTGCTTTCCCCAGTTTGAAAATATAACAGCGGCACAAGAATGGTTAACAATAAATGTGGGTGCAGAGTTAAATGACGCAACGTCGTATACAAGGTTTAGCCATACGTTTAGTCATTTTAAGCTACATATCGAAGCACATAAAATCAGCGTCTTGAAAATACCTTGCGAAACCCCCATTAAATTGGCAGTAGCTGAGAGTAGTGATAGGCTCTGGTATAACACAGAAACAAATTTCGAAGGCGGTCTTGCAGCGCCTGTTCAACAATTATTGAATCGTTTAAAAAAGGAACAATCAAATGGCACGAATGGTTAATTGCGTAAAGCTGGGTAAAGAAGCAGAAGGTCTGGATATGTTGACTTACCCTGGTGAACTTGGGCAAAAAATTTATGACAATATATCAAAAGAGGCCTGGCAAAGCTGGGTTGACCATCAAACCATGTTGATGAATGAGTATCGTCTATCCCCGATTAACCCTAAAGATCGCAAGTTTTTAGAAGAGGAAATGGAGAAGTTTCTATTGGGTGAAGGCGCATCTGATATTGATAATTTTGTACCGGAATAAAACCAGGAAAATATGGCAACGAATTGGGTTCCAGCATCGGTTATTGAAAACCGTCCTTTAACGGATCGGCATTTTGCGCTGATATTCGATGCTGAGCTTATGCCTTTTAAAGCAGGTCAATTCGCTCGCTTGCAGATTGAAGCAATGGATGATGATGGCGAACTTAAAAAGTTTGCTAACCCCTATTCCCTCATCAATGCACCGGGAGAAATGCCAGCCGAAGTGTATTTTAATATTGTTCCCGGCGGTAAAGTATCTAATGGCTTAGCTGCGCTTGAACCCGGAGATACCTTTGAAATTGCCCAGCCTTGTGTGGGCTTTTTTGTGTTATCGCAAGTGCCCGATGTAAAGACACTCTGGATGATGTCGACAGGCACAGGCGTTGGCCCATTTTTATCTATGCTTAAAACAGATGAAGCGTGGGAACGCTTTGAAAAAATCGTACTTGTTCATGCTGTTCCTTATGCCAAAGAGTTTTGTTATTCTGACTTAATCAATCGTTTCGTAGAAGAACATCCTGAGCAATTTCAGTTTATTCCTGTGGTTAGCCGTGAAGAACATGATGGTGCACTGAAAGGACGAATTCCCGCTTTAATTGAAAATGGTGAAATAGAGGAAAGAGCAGGTCTAAGTATTAACAAATATGACTCACACGTAATGCTCTGTGGCAATAGCGGTATGCTAAAAGATACTAAAGCGATATTGAAAGAGCGAGGCATGGAACGCCATCTAAATCATAAGCCCGGCCACGTTTCGGCAGAGCAATACTGGTAGCTCTTTTTACTCCGTATTTAATCACTTATAAATCACTTATTAGAAGGATAAACTGAGAAAAGCCGTAAAAAGGTGGGGGGTGTACCTTTTTATATTATTTTTAGAATGTTATTTAACAATAAATAGTTCGTTTTCCTGGTTATAGCTTACTTTTGAACCAATTTGTCTGGCTGCAGCCAATAATTCTGGAAGCACATAAGCAGTACTGATTATTTTTAAGATCTCACCCTGCTTAATTTTATTAATGGCCTTCTTCATTTGTATTATTACTTTCTTCTTTTTCCTGATTATTTTGACTCATTTTATAACTCATTAAATAGTGTTTGTTTTCTATACACGCACTAATACAACTTAGTTGCAGTATTTTTTTGTAGTAACTACAGCACAGTTGTTCGGTGTAGATGAATGAGTGATACGGGGATGTGTAAGAAGTGTAAAGTAAAGAATGGTGGCCCGAGGTGGAATCGAACCACCGACACGAGGATTTTCAATCCTCTGCTCTACCGACTGAGCTATCGGGCCATTGAGCGAGGGCGCTATTAGAGCGTTTTCGTTATTGGTTGTCAAGCTTAACTTGCAGCTACAAAGGCTAAAATAATCAGTTAATATATGCCAATGTTTGAAATAGCCTTATATGAACCAGAAATACCACCCAATACGGGCAATATTATGCGCTTATGTGCAAACACTGGCTGTCGCCTGCACTTAATCCACCCGATAGGCTTTGATCTGGATGAAAAAAAACTGCGACGTGCCGGTATGGACTATCGGGATATGGCAACAATTGTAGAGCATGATAATTACCCGAAGTTTTTAGAAAGTATGAAGGGCAGAAAACTTTTTGCTCTTACAACCAAAGGCACACAAAATTATGCTCAAGCAGTGTACAAGCCAGATGATGTATTGCTTTTTGGCCCTGAAACGCGAGGGCTGCCAGACACCGTGCTAGATACTTTAAATGTAGGACAAAAACTGCGCTTGCCGATGCTTGCGGATAGTCGAAGCCTTAATCTCTCAAATACAGTGGCTATTGTGACTTATGAGGCATTACGTCAGCAAAATTTCTCTGGTTTAGGTTAAACTCTGCGAATGAAATTAATTCGTGGACTAAATTCATCAAAAACAAAGGCTGATGAAGCTTGTGTTGCAACCATTGGTAATTTTGACGGCTTGCATTTAGGGCATCAAAAAATTATTACCAAGCTTAAAGACAAAGCGCTTGAATTAGATTTGCCTTCAACCGTTATTAGTTTTGAGCCTCTTCCTGCTGAATATTTTATGCCCAACCCGCCTGCACGGATTTATCCAATGAGGGATAAAATTCGTCTGTTAAACTCTCTCGGCGTGGATCAGTATGTTTGTTTAAGTTTTAATGAAAGCTTTGCGAACATGGAAGCAGAAACATTTGTAGAGGATATATTACTGGATAAGCTTGGTGTCCAATATTTGGCCGTAGGGGATGACTTTCGGTTTGGTCATAAGCGTAAGGGGGACTTTCAGCTGTTAAAAACTATGGGCGCTCAAAGAGGTATGGAGGTTAGCGATACTGATACCTGTGAGCTAGATGGAGAGCGGGTTAGCAGCACCCGAATTCGCAAACTGCTGGAAACGGGGAAAATACAGGAGGCAAACAGACTTCTGGGCTTTACTTATCAACTATCCGGTCGCGTCAGGCACGGCGATAAACGCGGCAGAACGATTGGCTTTCCTACGCTTAATATGCGCCTGTTAAATCATATTGCTCCTGCAAAGGGTGTTTATGCAGTAAAAGTACATGGGCTGGAAAAGTTGCCACTAGATGGTGTGGCTAATTTGGGAACCCGTCCAACAGTACAAGGCGTAGAAAATCGTTTGGAAACTCATTTATTTGATTTTAACAAAGATGTTTATGGAAAAACCGTTTGTGTAGAGCCGGTAAAATTTATTAGGGAAGAAAAGAAGTTTGATAGTTTTGATGATTTAAAAGAACAGATCCTTATAGATGTGGAACAGGCAAAAAAATACCTGCAATAAGCAGGTACTTTAAGAACAGTTTATTCTTTGTTTGAAAGGCTAGTTCCACATAATATCTACTTTTCGGCGACCCCATTTCAAAGCCTTGCGCTTGTTCATTCCCATATAGATATCAATTTTCTTGCGCCAGCGTTTATTCATTTTATCCAAAACAAGGTATTCACCTTTTAGGCCTTTGATTCTAACTTTTTGACCACGTTTCAAACCATATACCTTAAGCAAATCACGAGATACTGCAATTGCTTTCATTCCCGGGCGAAGACGATCACCCCATGCAGCAATATTGGGAGTGCTATCTGTTTGACCAACGTGCGAAGTATAAGCTGTGGCAGTCACTTTTAATCTGTTTGAGTAGCTAGAATTATCTTCAAGAGAAGATGGTTTAAAAGATGCTTTAATCAATCTCGGTTTTCTTGAAGAAGATGAAGTTGTTTGGGCGGCTTTGCGTTGCAAGTAAGCCTGATAGAGCACTTCTAATTGCTTGGCCTGATGTGGCTCTATATTTCTACTTTTTGGAGAAGCGCTTGCAAATGAAGTAAACAACAACATTAATAATGCAAGTTTAAGTCCCTTTAAAGTTATTGTGTACATTGTACTAATCTGTCCTGGCAGAGCCTAAAATAAAGGCATGTTTTATAAAGTGCGCGAATATTAGCAAATGATTATTTACTAATAAAGCATTTTTTTAAGTATTTATTTAAAGGAATGGTCTTTTATTCCACTAATTGACATGATTTAGAGTAATTTGTTCGCTATGTGAGTTTTAGAATCAATTAAAGTGCCCTGAGTTTGTTCTTGTGATTTCTTTATGAGAGAATTCGAAGAGGAGAATCACATACTAGGATAAAAAATTATTATGTATTTGCAGCTAAGAAAACAATCAAATAGGGTACCTTTAACAATCGTTACCATGTGCCTTATGGTTTTAGTACTATTTGGATGTGGTGAGGATGATAAGAACAAGCCTGACAAGGAGGAGGATAAGTCAATCGTTCTTTCGGCTAATGGTGTCGGGCCAATTAATGCAACAACATCCTTTAATATGCATCAGATGACATTAGCTTTTAATGATTATAATGTCGTTGAAGAAGTAAATTATCAATCAGGGCATCCCTACCCGGTTATTCGTGTTTCAGAAGGTGTTAAAACACTCTTAACAATTATACCTGATGGTTCCCAGAAAAATATATATTCGATAATTGTCGAAGACAATATCATTACAAATAGCCTTGGCCACCCACTAGGCACCTTGTACAGCGATATATATACCTATGGACAGAAAGAAGAGTGCCAGTTAGGGACGCAAGATATGGCGGGTAAAGTTCTTTGTTACGCGCCCAAAACGCCAAACATATTATATATTTTTAGCAGTGGCAAAGGCACCTCAAAAATCAATAAAATCCCCCCAGCCGATGTTCTACAAGATTGGGCGCTTGAATCAATAATATGGCGCCCTAAGCAGTAGAGATTTCTTTTTACTGGGCTAAACCGTATACTTCACACGTCTTTAACGTTAACGGCTATTTAAACGAATGAATTTAGAATCAGCTTTAGGCGAGCGCAGTGAATCAAAATGTGAATTGTGTTCCGCAACAGATACCTTACAAGTCTATGAAGTACCACAATCCCCCGAATCTGCCAGTGACCAGGATAAAAATATTTTGCTCTGTGCAACATGCCTGGACAATATTTATACAGAAAATAGTGATCCCAATCATTGGCGCTGCTTAAATGAAAGTATGTGGACACCCGTACCAGGGGTGCAAGTTATGGCATGGCGTATTCTGAATTCAATAAAAGAACAGGGATGGCCGCAAGATTTACTTGAAATGCTGTACCTGGAAGATGATGTTAAAGCCTGGGCTGAAGCAGATTCAAGCGAAGATGAAGCAGATGTTGAGCCTACACTTGACAGTAATGGCGCAATTTTAAATGCAGGTGATACGGTAACGCTTATAAAAGATCTGGTTGTCAAGGGCGCAAATTTTACTGCCAAGCGAGGCACGGTCGTCAAAAATATTTCCCTGACGGATAATCCCAGGCATATTGAAGGACGTGTAAATAGCACTCGTATTGTTCTGGTAAGTGCTTTTCTTAAAAAGGCTTAATATGCGGTTAAGTGTCGTTCAGGTATTTTTTCTTTTGCTCTTATTAATCAGCTTCTCCTTAAATAGTACTTAAAAAGTACACCCCCCCACTTTTTTGCGGTTTTGTCATGTTAGTAACCAAAGAGCCCAAAGATCTACAGCTTTTTTTTGAGAACAGCGGCGTATGGGCTTATCCAACAGAAGCTGTTTATGGTTTGGGCTGTAACCCTGATGATGAGGAAGCAGTGTGCCGTTTGTTAGCGATAAAAAGGCGCTCAGTAAAGAAAGGCCTGATTTTAATTGCTGCTGATTTTTCTCAGGTTGAAAAATATCTAAAGCCTGTCAATAAGTCGCAACTGGCTTTGACTAAAGCATCTGCTACTACCTATATTTTCCCCGCACTGGAATCTACACCTTATTGGTTAAGGGGAGACAATGATGGTCTGGCTGTTCGAGTTACCAGGCATCCTGTTGCCAGAGGAATGTGTGAAACACTTGGTTCCGCTATCGTATCAACCAGTGCAAACCTGTCGGGAAAAGAGCCGGCAAAAAGCCATGATGAAGTTCTTCGTCAGTTTTCCACAAATAACAATAATCATGGCGTGGATGCGGTATTACTCGGAAAGCTTGGTAATTCTGCAAAACCCAGTGTAATCCGTGATAGTATCAGCGGCAAAATCATTCGCGCTTAATCTTATGCCATTAATCCAGTTAAAAAATATTCAAGTCAGCTTTGGCGGTCCGCCGTTATTAGATAATCTTAGCCTAACCATTGAGCCTAATGAGCGCATTTGTTTAATCGGCAGAAACGGTGCGGGCAAATCAACCCTAATGAAAGTGCTTAACCGTGAAATCAAGGCTGATTCAGGCGAAATTATTGTTGAAGGTGGCGCTGTTATTGCGCAACTGGAGCAAGAAGTGCCTCAAGATATGTCAGGAAGCGTTTATGAGGTAGTTGCTTCTGGCCTGGCTGAAACAGGCAAGCTTTTATCGCAGTTTCACGCGCTTAATGAAGAAGACGATATTGGTTCTGAAGCGTGGATGAAGCGCATGGAAAAAATTCAGCACGAGCTGGAAGCCTGCAATGGATGGCATTTTCAAAACACCATAGATACAGTCATTTCACGGCTTGAGTTAAACCCCGATACAGATTTTGGCAAACTCTCTGGTGGCATAAAGCGTCGCGTATTATTGGCGCGCGCATTGGTGCAAGAGCCCGATGTTTTGCTTCTTGATGAGCCGACCAACCATCTGGATATAGAAGCCATTATCTGGCTAGAAGAGTTTTTGCTTGGCTTTAAAGGCTCGCTCGTATTTATAACACATGACCGCTCTTTTCTGCGTCGTTTGGCAACACGCATTATTGAAATTGACCGGGGAAATGCCACCAGCTGGCCGGGTGATTATGATAATTTCTTGCGTCGCAAAGAAGAAATGCTACATGCAGAAGAGCTTGAAAACGCTCGCTTCGATAAAAAACTGGCACAAGAAGAAGTCTGGATTCGTCAAGGCATAAAAGCACGTCGTACCCGCAACGAAGGCCGAGTTAGAGCGCTAGAGAAAATGCGAAAAGAGCGCGGTCAGCGCCGTGAACAACAAGGCTCAGCAAAAATTCAGGTTGATGTTGGTGAGCGCACCGGTAAGCGCGTTGTTGAAGTAGAACATATCCGTTATACCCTGCCTAATGGACGGGTGCTGGTTGATGACTTTTCCACACTGGTACAACGTGGTGATAAAATAGGCTTAATCGGCCCGAATGGTGTAGGCAAAACTACCCTGCTTAAAATATTATTGGGCGAGTTAAAACCTGATAGCGGCAAAGTTATTGAGGGGACAAATCTTCAAGTTGCTTATTTTGATCAACTACGCAGCCAGCTTGATGAAGACCGTTCCGTTAAAGACAATCTTGATCGTGGAGCCGATAAAGTTAGCATCAATGGCAAAGAAAAGCATGTTATCAGCTATTTACAAGATTTTTTGTTTACGCCAGATCGCGCTAACTCACCGGTAAAAGCTTTATCGGGTGGTGAGCGCAATCGTTTATTACTTGCCAAACTGTTTATTAAACCCGCCAATGTATTAGTGCTGGATGAGCCAACCAATGATCTGGATGTTGATACTCTGGAACTGTTGGAAGAACTTTTGCTTAACTACACAGGCACGGTTCTAATTGTTAGCCATGATCGTGCCTTTATCAACAACCTGGTCACCAGTTGTTTTGTGTTTGAAGGTAATGGAAAAATTAGTGAATACTTTGGCAGCTATGATGACTGGATCCGACAAAAGCCTGCCATTAATGCGCCAAAATGTACGCCAAAGCAAAAAAATAAAAACGAAAATACTGCTTCAAAAAAAGAGAAAAAGGGAAAAAATAATAAAAAACTAAGCTTTAATGAACAGCATGAGCTAAAAAATTTACCGGCTGAAATAGAAGAACTGGAAAACAAGGTAGCCGAACTGGAAGCGCAAATGGCTGATCCCAACTTTTTTAAGCAGGATCATAAAGCAACCAGTGCTGTCACTGATGAACTGCAAACAATTAATGCCACACTTAAAAGCAAATATGAGCGTTGGGAAGAACTGGAAGAAATGGCAGGTTAGCAAAATGGATATTAGTGACTATAGACGTGAATATAATCAAGGTGGCTTAAGTAGAGAAGACCTGGATAATTCACCCTTTATTCAATTCGAAAAATGGTTTAAACAAGCAATGAAGGCAGATGTTCCCGATGCCAGCGCGATGAGTCTTGCCACCGTTTCTGCTGCTGGTAAGCCAAGTCAGCGTACCGTTTTACTTAAATTATTTGATGAGAAAGGCTTTGTTTTTTTTACCAATTACAGTAGTCAAAAAGCAAAGGAGATCTCTGAAAACCCCAATGTTTCTTTGCTTTTTCCCTGGACAACGTTAGAGCGACAAATTGAAATTAACGGTCAAGCAGAAAAAATCAGCACGGCAGAATCACTAAAATATTTTTTAACGCGACCTAAAGGCAGCCAGATAGGCGCATGGGCATCGGCGCAAAGCTCGCCCATCACGTCACGTCAAATTTTAGAAAGCCAGTTACAGAAAATGAAAAACAAGTTTTCAAAGGGTGGGATACCCTTACCGGATCATTGGGGCGGTTACCGTGTCGTGCCTGAAATAATAGAATTTTGGCAAGGTGGCGTAAACCGGCTACATGATCGGTTTGAATATACCCGAAAGGATAATGGTTGGGAGATTAAGCGGCTACAACCATAAAGAGAGCTACTCAAGTAAATTGTTAAACGTCTAAGTAGAGAAAAAGGCAAAAAAGTTGGGGGGTGTACTTTTTGATTACAAAGAAATCTCCAAACAGCTTATATAAGCTATGGACAAATACCATCACAGCTTCTGACCCGTCCTGTCATGCTGGTTTTTATCTGTTTATCTGCGCTAGTTGAGCCTTTTGCTTTAATATCAAATGTTATGGCAGCACTTCGCCCAGCAAAAGTGTAACTTACAAAGTTTTTCTTTGGAGAACCACTATCTTCTATGGATAAGCCGTTTAAAGAATCATGAACTTTTATTATTTCTTCTTTTTCCTTGTTTCCATCGCCATCAATATCAGGACATGTTGCCGTCGCGGTATCAATAGAACCATCTGCATCGCAGTCTGTGAATATAAGCCATCCTTTTGAAAAATCGGTGCCGCTGGTACAACTAGCTTGATCCGTAGACGCGCATACCGAAACACTGGTGCTTCGCTTTAATGCTTCACTTCTGGCAAGTAGCAGGGCTGAGATAAACTCATTGGTTCCGCTACTAAGTCGATTACTTTTTATTAGCGCACTATAACTAGGTACCGCAATAGAAATAAGAATTGCAGCAATGGAAACAACCACCATCATTTCAACTAAGGTAAAACCAGAGTTTCTTTTTGTTAGATTTGGATACATCATGATCTGCCGACCTGCCTATTACTTATAATTTTTAGTATTATCAGAGCATTAATTGGTAAAGTGCCTAAATTTCCTAGGCAATGAGCATTAAATCATATTCTGTAAAATAAAGAGAGTTTCTCTGATGAACGGTAACTGGAATGAGATAAGCAAAAATCTAAGTAATACATTGAATGAAACGATAGTTTTTAGCCAACAAATACCCGTATCAGGAGGCTGTATAAATCAAGGTTGGAAGGTCACTGACAGGAAAGGTCATTTATGGTTTGTAAAAACCAATAAAGCGTCACTTGTCTCCATGTTTGAGGCAGAAGCCGCCGCTGTGAACGAGCTAAAGGCAACGGGTGCTATTAGCGTTCCACAAGCTTATTGTTTTGGCAGTTCAGCAGAATGGAGTTATTTGGTGCTCGAATTTATTCCATTAGGTGGATGTATTAATCAGGCACAAACTGGTAAGCAACTTGCGGCACTCCACCAGCATCATCATTTGGGCGAAAAACCCTTTGGCTGGTCGATTGATAATACTATTGGTGCAACACCACAATCCAACACACCACATGCTAGCTGGCTATCTTTTTATAAAAAAGAGCGCCTCCTTTTTCAGCTAAATCTCGCAAAATCAAAAGGCTACTCCAGCAAAGCTTTTGATATGGGCTTGTTACTTGCAGAGAAACTTCCTTTATTTTTTAGCAATTATCGGCCAAAGGCATCTTTATTACATGGTGATTTATGGAGTGGTAATTGTGCTAGTGATGAGCAGGGAAACCCCGTTATTTTTGATCCTGCGAGCTATTATGGTGATCGCGAAACTGATTTGGCAATGACTGAATTATTTGGTGGTTTTAACCAGCAATTCTATGATGCTTATCACCACCACTACCCCATTGATAGTGGCTATAAAAGCAGAAAAACCTTGTACAATCTCTATCACATTTTAAATCACTACAATTTATTTGGTGGTGTCTATGCTTCGCAGGCGGAAAGCATGATACAAAAATGTCTATCACAAGTGTGATTCCTGTGGGCACAGTGTGGTAGCATTGGCTAACATTTAAGCAGCTGAAAACCGCCTATGTCATCTACGCAATGTTCAACTCACAATACGTTTATTCTGCCTGTTCGGGTTTACTATGAAGATACCGATGCCGGCGGTGTTGTTTATCATTCGAACTATATTAATTTTTTTGAACGGGCACGCACCGAGTGGCTGCGACAGCTAGGCTACGAACTGGATGAACTGGCAAAAGAAGAGCAATTAGTATTCGTTGTACGCGCCCTAAACTGTGAGTATTTATTGCCCGCCCGATTCAATGACGAACTTTTTGTCTCTGCAAGCATCATAGAAATGGGCAAAACAAGTATTCTCTTTGAACAAAAGGTAATGCGTATGCCAAAAACAGGTGATCGTATTGAGGAGGATGGGAGCTGTATCGTCCTTGCCAAGGGGACGGTAACGGTGGTTTCTGTCGACTCAATAAAATTCAGGGCAAAGCGCCTACCAAAAACAATATTGGAGACAATACAAAGTGTCAATTGATCAAACCATTCTCAAGCTGATTATGGATGCAAGCCTGATTGTAAAAATGGTTATGGCCATTCTGGTATTGGCGTCCCTGGCATCCTGGACCTTAATGTTCATTAAAAACAGTCAGTTAAAAAGAGCACAGAAAAAGCTGGATACCTTCGAAGATCGCTTTTGGAGCGGTATCTCACTTAATAAGCTATATAGCGATCTTGCTCAACGTGATGATCGTGAAGGTTTAGCGGCGATTTTCTTTAATGGCTATCACGAGTATGCCCGAATGAATAAAGGTTCTACGCCACGGCAATTACCCATTATTGATACTGCTCAACGAGCCATGCGCGTGGCCGAAGCACGCGAAATGGACAAGCTTGAACAAAACCTGTCATTTTTGGCAACGGTTGGGTCAACCAGCCCTTATGTTGGTCTGTTTGGTACTGTTTGGGGTATTATGAATTCCTTCCTTTCGCTGAGCCAAATGCAACAAGCAACTTTAGCCGTTGTTGCCCCAGGTATTGCAGAGGCGTTAATTGCAACAGCTATTGGCCTATTTGCCGCGATACCTGCAGTGATCGCTTATAACCGTTTTGCCGATAAAGTTGATCGCATCGCCGTACGTTATGAAAACTTCCGCGAAGAATTTATGACGTTGTTGGAGCGCCAGGTCTTGATAAAAAAAGGTGAGGCATAATGGCTGCCCATTCTCGTAGAGGCAAGCGCCGTGTTATGGCCGAGATGAATGTTGTCCCCTATATTGATGTGATGCTGGTACTGCTAGTGATTTTTATGGTGACCGCACCCATGATGCAAACGGGCGTGCAAATTGATTTGCCAGATGCGAATGCCAGCACGCTGGAGTCGAACGGGGCAGAAGGCCCGTTGTTTATTTCACTGACAGAGGCGGGAGACATAACACTTGAAAACGGCAGCGACGTTTTATCTGAATTAAGTGAATCTGAACTAACACAGCAGCTTGCAGGTCAACTAGAGAAGAGCAAGCGGCCCGTTTACATTCGCGCCGATAGCAATGTTGCCTATAGGCAGATTATGAAGATCATGGTTGCCGCTCAAAAAGCTGGAGCCAGGAATATTGGCTTAATGGCAGAACCCGAAGCAAAAAACTAACATGATTAAAGTGTTTTTAAAACATCCTGGAGCAGTCACAATGGCCGTGTTATTTCACGTCATTATCGTTGCCCTGTTTGTGGTTAGTTTTAACTGGAGTGACAAGCCCGACCTCGCCAAGGCAGGCTTGCCTGTTACTCTGATTTCAGCAGAAGCACTGGAACTACCCCGCAATACTCCTCAAAAAGAAATCAATGAAGAGGCTGATGCTGCAAAGGCACAGCAAAAAGCGAAACAAACGCAAGCTAAAGAACAAGCAGAAAAAAAGAAACAACAAATCATTGCAGCCAAGGCCGCACAACACAAGCTGGAAAACGAAAAGAAAAGACTATCGAAAGAGCAACAACTCAAAGAAAAAATAGCCGAA
>JALWMR010000059.1:9347-62910 GCA_027083815.1 Thiotrichaceae bacterium | reverse complement strand
GTGATAAAAGGTAAATGCACCTGTCTGATGGGCCGTAATGGGGTCGGAAAAACAACCCTGTTGCAATGCATTATGGGATTGCAGGAAGTTCGTAGTGGTACAATCGTGTTTAATGGCGAAGAAATTCAAAATCAAATTGCCGAAAAGCGCGCCGGCATGGGTTTGGGTTATGTGCCACAGGGTCGTCAAATTTTTCCACAACTCACCGTTGGTGAAAATTTGGAACTCGGCTTGTTTGCCCGTAAGGATGGCGTAAAGAAAACACCTGACTTTATTTTTGACTTATTTCCTGTCCTAAAGGATATGATAAACCGGCGTGGTGGCGACCTTTCAGGTGGTCAGCAACAACAACTAGCGATAGGACGCGCCCTGGTTATTGATCCGGAAATGTTGATTCTTGATGAACCAACCGAAGGTATTCAACCCAATATTGTGCACCAGATTGGTGATATTATTATCAAACTTAGTACCGAGATGGGAATTACCATCCTGCTTGTTGAGCAAAAACTACCATTTGCACGGCGGGTTGGTGATTATTTTTGCTTGATGGAACGAGGCAAAAATGTTGCGACTGGTGAGATGCCAGAGCTAAATGAAAAATTGGTACAAAAGTTTTTAACGGTTTAAGACCTGCTACACTGACTTATGTTAGCAATAATCAAAGAGAGATAATATGAAAAAACTATTCAAAACCTTATCCATAAGCATTTTATTGAGCGTAGTTTTTAGTACCACTGCTTTGGCACACACCGGTTTGACGCAGTATTCAATGACACATATTGGTCTGCATATTCTGGCCAGTGTGGGTATTTATATCGCTTTAATGTTGGCAGGGCTTTATCTATTTAAGTGCTTACCAAAAGCAAAAAAAGTACGCATTAAAAACGATGAAAAATAATTGTTAGACCAGTGACATATCCTGATGCTAATTTGGGTTGGAAAGCATATTTAAACCTTGGCTTTAAAGCAACAACAAGTAAAACAGTACTTGCCAAGCGTAGCCAGCAAGGGCCGTTGACAGTTCAACGCCCGTTTTACCCAGAAGGTGATATTTGTCACTTATACCTACTGCATCCACCCGGTGGCGTGGTGGGGGGTGATGAGCTCAGCATTAAAGTAAGCCTGGTAGAAAAGGCCAATGTATTAATTACTACCCCCGGGGCAACCAAGTTTTATCGAAGCGGCAGCCCGAAACTGCTGGGCAAGCAGGCCAAACAAATCCAAACGCTACAGGTTGCCAATGACTGTACGCTTGAATGGCTACCTCAGGAAAATATTTTTTTTGACAATAGCCACTCTCAACTCACTACACGAATTGAGCTGGAAGAAAATGCCCGTTTTATGGGTTGGGAAATAAACTGTTACGGTCGCCCTGCCGCACAAGAAGTTTTTAAAAACGGAATGGTAAAAAACCGCTTTGAGTTATATCGTGAAGGTATTCCCCTGTTGCTGGATGGACTCACCATTGGTGATAACAATGCGCTATCAAGTCCTGTAAGCCTGAAGCAGCATAGTTGCTTTGGAACCTTTATTGCAACAAACATTGATGCCAATTTACGTGACAGGGTACGTCATGCAATAGACGACTTGACAGATAATGTCACGATTGGCATTACCTTGATGGATGATATTTTAATTGCTCGTTGTTTGGGGCAATATTCAGAGAATGTTTCTGCTGTACTGAAAAAGATTTGGATGATTTTACGTAAATATTCATTAGGCTATGATACCTGCTCACCGAGAATTTGGTCTACCTGAGAAAAGGGCAAGCCGAGCGAAGCGAGACAATGTTGGAGCTGTGCGACAACTACCCGCAGGGTGGCTTGAAAAGCCATAAAAAGGTGGGGGGTGTACTTTTTAACCTCTATTTAACAAGGAATTAGAATCAAAAATGGACTTAACACCCAGAGAAAAAGATAAACTACTCCTTTTTACTGCCGCTTTACTGGCTGAACGCCGTAAAGACCGAGGTGTGAAACTCAATCACCCCGAAGCAATTGCTTATATTAGCGCTGCTATTATGGAAGGCGCACGTGATGGTAAAACCGTCGCTGAATTAATGAGTTATGGGCAAACCTTGCTAACACGTGATGATGTCATGGAGGGAATCCCCGAAATGATACACGATGTACAAGTCGAAGCGACCTTTCCCGATGGAACCAAGCTGGTCACGGTTCATAACCCAATCATTTAGGAGTCATTATCATGAGCATTATTCCCGGCGAAATGATTGTTGCCCAGAGCGCAGACATTGCCCTCAATGAAGGGCGAGAAACACTAGAAATTACCGTTGCCAATAGCGGTGATCGCCCTATCCAGATTGGCTCACACTATCATTTTTATGAGACTAACCCCGCGTTACAGTTTGATAGAGACAAAACAAAAGGCTATAGGCTAAATATTCCTGCTGGTACAGCAGTACGCTTTGAACCAGGTCAAACGCGCACCATTACCCTGGTGAAATATGCCGGGGATCGCAAAGTCTATGGCTTTAGAGGGAATGTCATGGGTGATTTGGGAGGAGCTAAAAAATGAACAAAATTTCACGACAAGCCTATGCAGAAATGTACGGCCCAACGACAGGTGACCGCCTGCGCTTAGGTGATACCGAACTGTGGCTGGAAGTAGAAAAAGACTTCACCACCTATGGCGATGAAGTTAAATTTGGCGGGGGAAAAGTGATACGCGATGGTATGGGACAAAGCCAGCGCATATCTCCTGAAGTTGCCGACACGGTGATAACCAATGCGCTGATTGTGGATCATTGGGGCATTGTTAAAGCAGATATTGGCATTAAAAATGGTCGTATTTCAGGCATAGGAAAAGCGGGCAACCCGGATGTACAACCCAATGTTGATATAATTATTGGCCCAGGTACAGAAGCGATTGCCGGTGAGGGGCACATCGTTACGGCAGGCGGCATTGATGCTCATATACACTTTATTTGTCCGCAACAAATTGAAGAAGCGCTCATGTCTGGTGTTACAACGATGCTTGGCGGAGGCACAGGCCCGGCGACAGGCACTAATGCCACCACCTGTACGCCGGGCCCCTGGAATATCCATCGCATGTTACAAGCGGCAGAAGTCTTCCCCATGAACCTGGGCTTTTTTGGAAAAGGGAATGCCAGCCTGCCAGAAGGTTTACATGAACAAGTTGAGGCGGGCGCAATAGGCTTAAAGCTTCACGAAGATTGGGGAACAACGCCTGCCTCAATCGACAACTGCCTGAGCGTTGCTGAAGAGCATGATGTGCAGGTGGCCATTCATACCGACACACTTAATGAGTCAGGTTTTGTTGAAGACACTATCGCCGCCTTTAAAGACCGCACCATTCACACCTTTCATACAGAGGGCGCGGGTGGTGGACACGCGCCTGATATTATCAAGGCCTGTGGTGAGTTGAATGTTTTGCCATCCTCTACCAATCCGACTCGACCGTATACGGTTAATACAGTCGATGAACATCTGGATATGTTAATGGTGTGTCATCACCTTGATCCGGGCATCGCCGAAGATGTTGCCTTTGCCGAATCTCGAATCCGCCGCGAAACCATTGCTGCCGAGGATATTCTGCACGATCTTGGTGCATTTTCAATGATTTCATCTGACTCTCAAGCAATGGGACGTGTGGGCGAAGTGATTACCAGAACCTGGCAAACCGCACATAAAATGAAAGTGCAACGTGGTAGCTTAAAAGGCGATACCAAGCAGAACGATAATAATCGTATTAAGCGTTATATTGCTAAATACACCATAAATCCCGCTCTTTCGCATGGACTATCGCGTGAAGTCGGCTCGCTTGAGGTCGGCAAACTGGCCGATATTGTTTTATGGAAACCGGCATTTTTTGGTGCAAAACCTAGTCTGATTATGAAGGGTGGCATGATTGCTGCCGCCCCAATGGGTGATCCAAATGCATCTATTCCAACACCGCAACC
The DNA here is from genome assembly GCA_027083815.1 of Thiotrichaceae bacterium. Taxonomy (GTDB): domain Bacteria; phylum Pseudomonadota; class Gammaproteobacteria; order Thiotrichales; family Thiotrichaceae; genus Cocleimonas. Next base: position 58,970 of record JALWMR010000059.1, on the reverse strand, counting down.
GGTACATTATCGCCCCATGTTCGGTGCCTTCGGTGGTGCGCGTGAAGCCACCCGCATGACCTTCTTATCAGCCGCCGGGATTAAAGCTGGAATACCTGAGCAGCTTGGTTTAAATAGCCTGATTGGCGTAGTAAAAGGGTGCCGTTCAATCAAGAAAACCGATTTAATACACAATAATTATTTGCCTAAAATTGATGTAGACTCTCAAACCTATGAGGTTCGCGCCGATGGCGAATTGTTAAGCTGTGAGCCAGCCGAAATATTGCCATTGGCACAGAGGTATTTTTTGTTTTGATCCGATTTGAAAGAAAACTGACGAGCAAAAAAAAGCCTGGAACAACGCTGACACTAGATAAAGACCAGCGAGAAAAAAGCCGCTTAAAGGTTACCCTGGAAAACGGACAAGAGGCAGGGCTATTTTTTGAGAAAGGTACAACATTTCATGATGGTGACCTGATAATCAGTGAGGATGGCGGCTTGATTGTTGAAATAATAGCGGCAACCGAAACGGTATCTGTGGTCAAATGTAATGATCCTTTATTATTGGCAAAAGCCTGTTATCACTTAGGCAATCGTCATGTGCCACTACAAATTGAAACAGGCTTGTTACGCTACCAGCACGATCATGTACTGGATGATATGGTGCGTGGTTTGGGGCTGGAGGTAATTTTCGAAGAAGCGCCTTTTGAGCCAGAGCCGGGGGCATATGGGGGTAGCAGCCATCATCATTCTCACTCACATAGTCATGGACACGCACATGACTGACTCACTAAGCCTGCTTAAGCTTTTGCAGCTATGCAGCCCGACACTTCCGGTAGGTGCATTTGCCTATTCGCAAGGGCTGGAGTCCGCAATTGAAACCAAACTGGTGACTGACAAAAGTACTTTGCAACAGTGGTTGCTGGATGCCTTAAGGCTTAGCCTGAAGCAAGTAGATTTGCCAATTTTTTCACGACTTTATCAAGCCTGGAAGACAGACAACTTAGAGCAAGTCTTATTCTGGAACCAAAATTTACGTGCCCAACGCGAAACGCATGAGTTACGTGAAGAGGATCATCACATGGGGCTTGCTTTGACACGTCTCTTGAAAGATTTAGGGTTTTCCGAGGCAGTTACTTTGCATCAGCAGGCTAATAAAGGCTTATGTTTTATTACACTGTTTACACTTGCCGCCTGCAAATGGAGAATCCCCTGTGAACAAGCTGCCAATGGTTTTATCTGGTCTTGGCTTGAAAATCAGATTGCCGCAGGTATTAAGCTGGTTCCCCTCGGTCAAACCGATGGACAGAAGCTGATGGCCGAGCTATTGCCAGAACTACCACAGATTGTTGCACAAGGACTCGCGCTTAAGGATGAAGATATAGGCGCAAGCCTGCCAATGATGGCGATTTTAAGCGCCCAGCATGAAACACAATATTCACGATTATTTAGAAGTTAGAGAATAACAATATGAGCAATAAAGATGTATTACGAGTTGGTGTGGGCGGCCCGGTAGGCTCTGGCAAAACAGCCTTGTTGCGTCAGCTGTGCAAACACATGCAAGACAAATACAATATGGCGGTTGTTACCAATGATATTTACACCCGGGAAGATGCCGAATTTTTACTACGCCACAATGCGCTGGATGCTGAACGTATTATGGGCGTAGAAACAGGCGGCTGTCCGCATACCGCCATTCGTGAAGATGCATCAATCAACTTATCCGCCGTTGATACGATGTGCGCGCGCTTTCCTGACCTGGATTTTGTAATTATTGAAAGCGGCGGTGATAACCTAAGCGCAACCTTTAGCCCTGAACTATCTGATCTTACCATTTACGTCATTGATGTTGCAGCGGGCGATAAAATCCCTCGCAAAGGCGGCCCTGGCATTACCAAATCTGACTTATTAATTATTAATAAAACCGATTTGGCTCCTATGGTTGGTGCCTCACTTGAAGTGATGGACAAAGACACCAAACGAATGCGTGGCGACAAACCTTATCTGTTTACCAACCTGAAAGACGGCGAAAACGTGGATGCGGTGATTGATTTTATTGTGGACAAAGGCATGTTGCCTAATACCTAGCCAATTTTATTTTGATATTTTTTCGCAAGAAAAAATCCATAAGACATATGTCTTATCTGCTCTTATCAATCTTTTAGATGGATAAGACATTTCACCTAAAGCCAAAGTACACATGACGTACAGCATGGGCTCTGTAGACATTCAACCTATTCTTTTTTTTCTGACACTCCCTAGAATGTGTTTCCAAGGTTAGCTGATCTAACGACTGTTTCAGCACCTTATGTTTGAAACCATTTTAATTAATCACATACACAGGAGTGTTTAACAATGTTTACGAAAAAAATCTTACCCAGTATTTTACTCTCAGGTGCTATTTTTTCTTTAGCCCTTTCTTCAAATATAGCTACGGCTACACCCTTGTCAGACAATATCACGGGAAGCGGTTGTATTGTTAATGCAGGTGAATATGCTGATGATGTCATCACTATTACAGCAGCTGATCTCGTTAAGGCACATGGTGTATTAGCACCAGGAACAACAATTACGCATGTCGTTAACCTTGCATATGACTTTGGCGTAACCGATTCAAGCTGTGCTGATGCCGTAGCCTCTATCAGTCTGGCGCCACCCACATTCCCTGCTTCAACAGCATTAACATTCGATAGCCTGGTGCTAAATGGTGGCTTTTCTAATGTTTCAATTGTTAATAATACCGGTACTTTATCCCTTACATTAACAATGACAACACAGTCTCAAGTGAGTATGGCAACGCCATTTACATATGATGTTCCTTTCACGCTTAATGCAGCTGTTTCAATCCCTTAATCAATAGAAGTTTATTCGCTAGCCTCCCTGCAGTTTATCAGGGAGGCTCAAAACTGATGATATTCAAAGGAGTGAGTGATGCTTAAAAGGATAACTATTTATTTATTTTTATTATTTACAATAAGCCCAATATACAGCTTTGAAATAACACATGTCAGTGGCACACAAACACAAATTGCTTACGCTAGCACCGCTGATAGAAGCATTGGTAATCGTCGCTATCAAATAGCTCAACAAATTATTGCTCCAGAAAGCGTGACTGGGTATATCCCTTTTAATCGCAAAATTGGTATCTTGACTTTACGGATATTTGTCCCACAAAAATCAATTATCTATATGAAATGGGATAATGAAAATGCGCTTTTTTCCAGAATTGGAAAAATGGTCAAGTTTAAACGAGCAGGTGAATATCGCTCTGTTTCTTTTAATGCGACTAAGTTAATGTCTGGATACATCTACTTTTATAATGCAAACAAAAGATTATTGGGTAAAGCCCACTACCAGATAAAAAAACAGAATTCATATAGTCAAAATATTAGAGCATATGTAAGAGATTCATCCTCCCCTACTAATGATGGGAGTAGCAATAGCACGTATGCTGGAATTGGTTATTCAATTAGCCAACGCGTTAATATTGGTGATCCACGCTTCTCAATGGGCTTATCGGTTTCTACTGATATTAATAACCTCTCAGCAAGAACAGTGACCGCTAGTGTGGGTTATTCATGGTAAAACACAGCAGTGTCTATTATTAACTATTAAACTGAAAGAAATATTGCACCTCTAAGGGAATTAAAAAGTACACCCCCCCACTTTTTGGCACTTTTCTCTCTGCTTGCACCAACATAGTGCTAGAGAAGATATTAATAAGATTAAACACAAAGTTTTTATGGATATTTATTGGCATGCTATTTGCTTTGCTTTAATTAATTCAGAGCAATTAATTAAAGCGGAGCAACAACATGTCATCCTCACCGGATCGTCTCAATATTTTTGACTTTAGTAAACCCAATATACGCATATTGCATATTACCTGGTTTGCCTTTTTTATGACCTTTGTTGTGTGGCTCGGCCTTGGCCCTCTAATGCCCTTTATAAAAGAATCTCTGGCCTTAAGTGATCAACAGGCTAAGGTATTATTGATTTTGAATGTGGCGATGACTATTCCGTCACGTATTGTAGTAGGGATGTTGGTTGATAAATATGGGCCTCGGATTATGTTCAGTGCTATTCTGATTCTTGGTGGTATTATTAGCATTGCCTTTTCCTGGGCTAACTCCTATGAGCAGCTTGCTCTATTGCGTTTATTATCAGGCTTTATTGGTGCGGGTTTTGTCGTTGGTATTCGCATGATTGGTGAGTGGTTTCCGGCGCGTCAGACTGGTCTTGCGCAAGGTATTTATGGTGGCTGGGGTAATTTTGGATCAGCGGGTGCTGCCTTAACACTCCCCTTTATTGCTGCCAATTTTGGTGGTGAGGATGGCTGGCGTTATGCAATTACCTTTGCCAGTATCGCGGCTATTGCTTATGGTGTTTTCTATTATATGGTAGCGCGCAATACGCCAAAAGGTTCTACTTATTTCAAGCCCAAGAAAACAGGAGCCATGGAAGTCACCAGTGGCTTTGATCTTGTTCTTTATATGCTAATGAATATCCCGCTATTTTTGGCATTAGCAGTCCTTACATGGAAGCTATCACCCGCCAATATGGGTTTGATTGGCAGTACCACTGCTTATATTATCTACGCGATTCTGGCGGCTGTATACTTATTGCAGGTCTGGAAAATTTGGCATGTAAATTCACATATTTTAAAAGACCCCGTGCCCACTATGCAGCGCTATAAATTCAAGCAGGTTGCAATTCTTGATTGGGCCTATCTGGTGACATTTGGTACAGAGCTGGCAGTTGTCTCCATGCTTGCCATGTTTTATGTTGAATGGTTTGGTTTGCCCAAAGTAACAGCGGCGTTAATGGCAGGAATCTATCCGGTTATCAACTTGTTTGCACGACCCGGTGGCGGCTGGATCAGTGATAAAATGGGGCGCAAGAAAACGTTGATGATTGTTTTTGCAGGTATTACCGTAAGCTTTCTGGCACTTGGTTTTGTTACTAAAGAATGGTCTATCTGGATTGTGGTTGCCGTGACTATTATTGGTGGTATCTTTTCAAAAGCGGGTTCGGGTGCTGTATATGCCATGGTGCCATTAATTCAGCGTCGCATGACAGGGCAAATAGCCGGTATGGCAGGTGCTTTTGGTAATGTGGGAGCTGTTATCTTTTTAACCGTTAATTCACTTGTCAGTTACGATCAGTTCTTTTTATTTATTGGGATTATTTCCGCCTTTGTTTTTGTACTGATTATCTTCTTTCTTGAAGAACCAAAAGGCCAGATTGCAGAAACGTTGCCCGATGGTACGATACAGATGATTGACGTTAAATAAATAAGTAAGGAATGAGGTGTATTTTGATACTTAGAAAGTACACCCCCCACCTTTTTCCGGTTTTTATCGCCCTACGGGCAGTTATAGCTCCACTCTAACATTGTCTCGTCTGGCACTTATTAAGATGGCTTACACCAAAAAAAGTTAAACCAATAACTCGGCTTCCTCAGATGGGCAATTAATCACCTTGTCGATTTCTGCATCAGCGGGGAATTCTTGCGCTACAATCCATACCTGAGTTATTACATCGCTTACCTCGGGCAAGGCCTTTAAGGTTGATTTAGTCCTTGCCTGATCGAAGAAAGCAAAGGGCTCATCGAGGAAGATAAATTGTTGCTCGTTGCCCGTATTTTTGGATAACTCTTCCGACATTGCCATGCGCAACGCGAGCATAATTTGTCGTTGTGTACCTGATGATATTTCATCAAAGTCCATATAGCCTTTCTTTTCATCAGAGTAAACCTGCACGCTTAAATCTTCGGCAATGCGTATTTCACTATAACGACCCTCGGTAAATTTGGGCAACGTCCGGGCAGAAATATCAGCTATATTGTTGTTAAAGAGTGTAATTGAATCATCGGCTGCCCGTTGAAGCATACCAATAGATATATTTTGAACATCAATATTGTACTGACATTTGTTAACAACACTTTGTAAGGTTTTTAAGGATGAACGTAGTTTCCCCGCTTTATCAGAGCGTTCCTTCTCTATGTCTATATCTTTTATTAGGTCATTGTTTAAACCAACGATATCAGAATCCTGCTTTTTTAGAGCATCAGTCAAACGTAAAACAGCAGCTGTAAGTTCTTCAGGCTTGGCTTTATACCCCGGTGTATCCTCAACTAGTTGTGTGAGGTTGGTAAATTGCTCTCTAGGTGGAATAACAAGCAAGGTGGATTTTTCCTTGTTTTTTTCATACATCTGCTGCACAACGCGCTCAGGCAGAAGCGTCTCTACCTGTGTTGTTACATAGCGATGACCATTTTGAAGTGTTGAAGCAAATGTAGCCGCCTCACCATCAAGATTTGCCATTTGTATATTAGCTTTTTTCTTTAAAATAAAACTGATTAAATAAATCACAACACTGACAATTGCTGCAGGTAGCAACCAGGTATGAGAAAATTGATTAAGCGATGCTTGAATCCCTGCACCCAGATTACTCATTATTGGTTCTAATTTATCTGGAAAGAATTTAGTAGCAACCCAGAATAGCCATAGAAGAAGTGAAAGAGGCAAAAATAACACACTTAAAAAACCAAACAGGCCACGTCTGTTTCTAGCTTTGTAATAAGTGCTGGAATTTTCTGCATACAGTTGTTCATTATCGTTAAGATGGCCAACGAGTTCCTCGCGATCTTTTTGTTCAGCTCCTAGCGTTTGCTCAGCATCTACCAATTCTGGCAACCATGTTTCATCCAGACCTATCTCATCAAGTGCAGCCTGGGTGGTTTCAATTTCTGGCGTTATCTCATCTAGTTTTGCTTTATTTTCAACATTTGAAGCTTCTAACTGTGTGGTGATTTTTGCATAGTCACCAATGCCTGCCATTTGTTTTATCGCATCGCTTTGTGGGTCAGGTGAAGTTAGCTCGCGCTGCACCAGATAAAACGAGTTGGCAAAGGCATCGTAATTAAAGCCAAGAATTTTAGACAGAGCTTCTTTGACACGCTTTTCACCAAGAATAGTATTTTTTTCCTGATCCTCTTCTGAATTTTCATCAGAAAGCCTTTTCAGCGATACATCAAGACCACCCAGACGAGTGATGGTGCGTTTTAGTTTATAGGTATTGCCGTTATCTGTTTCAAACTCTAGCTCTACTTCGGCAACATCCTTTCCCCAGCAGATTATTTTGTCCAGGCTTTTTTCGTCAAGAAAAAAGGTTCGGCCGTAAAGAGCAAAGCATATGGCTTCTCCGATGCTAGTCTTTCCAGATTCATTTGAACCGGCAATGCTAATGACACCGCGTTTGGGAATATCAGTGACTTCCAGATTATGATATTTGCGAAAGTTTTCAGCTTTTAGCGATTTAATCAGCATGGAAGAGTTCCTCTACTGAAATAGACTTATCCAGTTTTTTGATAATAAGTTTGATGGCATCCTGATATTTATCCAAATCAAAATCTTCTTTATCAGATTGTTCCTTGATATCTTCTTTGCAAAACTCGGCAAAACGCCTTACCGCACCTCTAACACTGTCTGTTTTTAACCAACGTAATTCCAGTTCTGCTGACATTGCTGCATTCCCCTTATTTGAAGTGAATCATTGTAGTCAATTGACAACTAAAAAAAAAGCCCTACTATAAGTAAGTTATAGCAGGGCTTAAGGAGACACTGATTAAGCCAATAAATTTTACAGGACTTAATCAGTGTCTCCTTAGTAATTGGTCTAATAATTAACCTTTCATTGAGTTAAAAAATTCTTCATTTGTTTTTGTTTTCTGTAATTTATCAAATAAGAACTCCATTGCTTCAACCTCATCCATTGGATGCAAGAACTTGCGAAGAATCCATAGTGACTGTAGCTCATCTTCATCAACCAGTAATTCTTCACGGCGCGTTCCAGAGCGATTAACATTAATGGCCGGGTAGACACGCTTTTCGGATATTTTACGGTCAAGGTGTATTTCAGAGTTGCCTGTTCCTTTAAATTCTTCGTAAATAACTTCGTCCATTTTGGAGCCGGTATCAATCAGGGCTGTTGCTAAAATAGTTAGGCTGCCACCCTCTTCAAGGTTTCGGGCCGCACCAAAGAAACGCTTGGGACGATGTAAGGCGTTGGCATCGACACCACCGGTTAATACCTTGCCTGAGGAGGGTACTACTGTGTTATACGCACGTGCCAGGCGCGTGATTGAGTCGAGTAGGATAATCACATCTTTCTTATGTTCAACCAGACGTTTTGCTTTTTCAATAACCATTTCAGCAACCTGGACATGTCTTGTGGCTGGCTCATCAAAAGTAGAAGAAACAACTTCACCTTTAACCATTCGTGACATTTCAGTAACTTCTTCCGGGCGCTCATCTATGAGGAGTACAATTAAGTGAGCGTCTGGCTGATTGGTGGCAATACTTTGGGCGATGTTCTGTAACATCATGGTCTTACCCGCTTTGGGTGGGGCGATAATCAAACCGCGCTGACCTTTACCAATTGGCGCCACAATATCAATAACACGGGCAGTAATATCTTCGGTGCTGCCATTGCCGCGTTCCATACGCATGCGCTCATCAGGGTGTAATGGTGTCAGATTTTCAAATAATATTTTATTACGGGCATTTTCAGGTGGTTCGGTGTTGATCGTATCAACTTTCAACAGTGCAAAATAACGTTCATTGTCTTTTGGTGTACGTATTTTGCCTGCTACGGTGTCACCTGTCCTTAAACCAAATCGCCTAATTTGACTGGGAGAAACATAAATATCATCAGCGCCGGCAACATAATTGCTATCACTTGACCTTAGGAAGCCGAAGCCATCTTGAAGTATTTCCAGGACACCGTCGCCATAGATATCTTCACCTTCTTTAGCGGCAGCTTTTAAAATAGCAAAGATAACATCTTGCTTACGTGCGCGAGACATGCCGTCTACGCCCATATCTTTTGCTATTTTAATAATTTCGTTAGGTGATTTTTGTTTTAGTTCAGAGAGATTCATAGGTTTTTATGGTTTCGTAATAGATATTTAAGTAAGTCTTGGATAGTGGTAATAGATGCTTCAGAATGAGAATCGAACGTTGAATATAAGAGTTGGAATTTGTCAGGTAGTTTGAGTCTTTGCCTGAAACGGCGCCCAACGCAGCTTTTATAAAAAACGTGTTGAGACTAAGGTAATATACGGTATCACGGCAAAAAGAATTAGTCCAGCCTTTCAGGTAAGCGTGGACTAATTCTTGTGTCTTTAGATATTTTGATCAAGAAAGGCGGTCAGTTGTGACTTATTTAAGGCTCCAACTTTAGTCGCCTCAACCTCGCCATCCTTAAAAAGCATGAGGGTGGGGATACCGCGAATTCCATATTTTGGTGGTGTATCGCCATTATCATCTATATTGAGTTTGCCAACAATAACCTTGCCTTCATACTCTGTTGCAATTTCCTCTAAAATCGGAGCAATGGATTTACATGGACCACACCATTCTGCCCAATAATCAACCAGTACTGGCGTACTGCTTTTAATTACATCATTTTCAAAAGAATCGTCTGTTAATGTCACTATACTCACGAGATTGCTTCTCCAGCAGGTTATCAAGCCACTATTATCAAGCCTAAGTAAAATAATTCAAGTCTAAACGGCGAATTAAACTAGACTAAGCTCAGATTTACTGAAATAACACAGAATCTGATTGATAAACCTAATAAAGATGCAGTAGTCTAGGCATCCTTAAAATATACAAATTAAAATGTACAAAGAAAGTGTTTTAGAAACACGTTACACCTAGGAGAAAAAATAATGCCCACTATGGACAAACGTACCTTTTTAAAAGTTTTAGCAATGGGATCCGCCGGTACTGGATCATTGGCTTGGCTTATGCAGAATGCTCAAGCCGGGCAAGCAACTATGCCAAAAGATTTTTATAGCGTCCCTAAAAAAGGTCAAGCGCGTATTCTTCATACAACAGATGTACACGGTCAGCTGTTGCCTGTTTATTTTCGTGAGCCAAATGTAAACCTTGGTGTAGGGCCTGCACGAGGCCGTCCTCCGCATATTGTGGGTAAAAAATTACTGGAGAAAATGGATCTACCTCTTGATGGACCAGAAGCTTACGCATACACCTATCTGGATTTTTATAATGCCGCCCGAAAATACGGAAAAACAGGTGGCTATGCGCATGTAAAAACACTTCTTGATATGCTTCGTGAGCAAGCCGGAGGTGTTGAAAACACCATTACACTTGATGGTGGCGACCTCTGGCAAGGCTCGGGCACCTCACTTTGGACACGTGGTGTCGATATGGTTGAGGCTTCAAATATATTAGGTGTGAATGTAATGATTGGTCATTGGGAATTCACCTATAAAGAACAAGAGGTGTTAAGTAATGTGTCACTATTTAAGGGTGATTTCATTGGTCAAAATGTTCGCGTAAAAGAAGACTCCCTGATGGATGATAATTATGCTGAGTTAGTTGAGAAATTTGACGGACGAGGCCTTTATGATGAAGATGCCGGCTATGCTTTTCAGCCTTATGTTATGAAAAAAGTGGGTAACAAGCGAATTGCCGTTGTTGGTCAGGCCTTTCCGCGTACTGCAAATGCAAATCCCCCAGAGTTCTTTCCTGACTGGTCTTTTGGTCTTCGAGAAGAGGATATGGCGAACCTGGTAAAGAAAATTCGTGCAGATGAAAAACCAGATGCAGTCGTAATGCTTTCACATAATGGCATGGATGTTGATGTTAAAATGGGTGAAAATGTCGCAGGGATTGATGCCATCTTCGGCGGTCATACTCATGATGGCATGCCTAAACCGATAGAGGTAAAAAGCAAAGGTGGAAACCGTTGTCTGGTTACTAACGCCGGTTCTAACGGCAAGTTTGTTGGCATTATGGATTTTGATATTTCCGATGGAAAAGTCAATATGCATTATTCGATGAAACCGGTAATTACAAACTGGTTGCCAGCGGATAAAGAGATGGAAGCCTACCTTTCTCAAATGCGTAGCAAGAAATATGATGAGAAAATCAATGAAGCGCGTAACGAGAAATACAAGTTTAACAAGGCCCGCGTCGGTAAAACCTATGATGAGATTTTAACTGAAAAGTTAGCTATTGCGGATCGCACCCTGTATCGCCGTGGCAACTTTATGGGAACTTGGGATCAAGTGTTATGTAATGCACTTCGCCATGAATACAAAGCAGATATTTCATTCTCCGCTGGTGTTCGTTGGGGTACCACTACCTTGAAAGGTGACTGGATTACCATGGAGGATGTTATGACACAATGTTCAATGACCTACGCTGAAACGTATAGCAGCGAGATTACCGGTAAAGATTTGCTTGAAACACTTGAGCAAATTGCAGATAACTTATTTGATCCAGACCCTTACTTGCAATCAGGTGGTGATATGGTTCGTGTAGGTGGCCTTAATTACACAATTGACCCAAGCAAAAAATTGTATGAGCGTATTACTGATGCACATCTGGATAATGGAGAAAAAATAGAACCTGATAAAAAATACAAACTGGCAGGCTGGGCAACGGTTAATCGTACCCCGGACGGAAGACTAATGTGGGATGTGGTTCGCGATTATATTTTAGCTACCAAAGGCAAGGATGACATTCTAAAACTGCCCAGGATCAACCGCCCTAAATTGGTAAATGTTAGTGATAATCCAGGTATTGCTGACTATGAGGGTGAGCTTGGCTAGACCAACTATATTTATAGAGACCTTTGCATGAGAGTATGGCAAGAGAAGAATTAGCGTAATTTTCCTGATTTTTTGTAGATTTGAGGGTAATAGCAGGGCTATTGACCGAAAATATACGAAAAAACAGGGGAATTTAAGCAGTTTTTATCCGTCATATCTTTCGTGCAAAGGTCTCTTATAGAAACTAATGACTGTAAAAAATTAAAAAAGAGCGTTTGAGCAAGATTCAGCGCTCTTTTTTAATGCCTGGGTTTATGCCAGTGATTTATGCTGCAATGAACTATTAGTATCGCGATTTGTCTCTACTGTTATGCTAATTGAGAACAACCACTATGAATAAAATCAAATCAGTGAAAAATCTTACCCCAATATTGCTGGGCGCTTTATTGCTGTTATCAACGCAATTGTCGATGGCTCTGCCAAAGGCATTTCAGGCAAATTATAGTGTTGCCAAGGGTAGTATGAAACTTGGATACCTTAATACGACACTTAAATATAACGGAAATCGCTATTCTTACCATAAGTATACTAAGGCAACAGGTTTAGCAGCATTGATAACAGGAATTAAAATAACTGAAAACAGTGATGGGCAATTTTCAGGAGAGAACATAAAGCCATCCACCTACCTGTTTAACCAATCAAAAAGAGGTGGAGGCAAGATTGATAAAATTCAGTTTTCTGGCAATAGAGCAACGGGAAGCTACAAAAATAAGCCATTTAATCTAACAATATCACCTAACACACAGGATAAAGCTTCATTAGAACTCTCACTGGCTCGTGATATTGCGAAAAACAAAGCGCGCTTAAATTATCCAGTTATCAGTCGGGGTAAAAAGACACAATACACCTTCCAAAAAATAGGTAATGAAACGCTTAAAACCAGAGCCGGCACCTTTACTAACACTATTAAAGTTAAAGTAGTTCGCTCAAGCAATAAGCGTGAAACCATTTTTTGGCTGGCAAAAGAATTAGGATATATGCCGGTTAAAGTACGTCATCGTGAAAAAAATGATGTAATAACCACTGTTATTAATAATTACAAGAGTCTGTAATTGAGCCGGTCTTTTTATGAATTGCTACCGACATCCTTATTTATATTTCTCCAATGCCTGAGTCACCGCCTTAACTAAATCGTCATCTTGATTTTCAAAAAAATGGTTTGCACCAGCAACCTTCTTCTGTTGGTAGTTTTTATTGCTTGCAGCAGCTTCAGCGCGTTTTTTTACAGAACCTAATACGCCTGGCAAATCTTTTTCACCGTATAAATCAAACACGGGTATTTTTATTTGCTTTAAAAAAGGCACATTACCTTCGCCCATGCCGATACCAATAAAAGCAATAATGGGCGTTTGGGTTTGTGCATCCTGATACACTTTTTTATGCGCCAGATAATAGCTAGTCATTTGCGCCCCCAGGCTATGCGCCACAATCACAACCTTTTTTGCGCCCTGTTTAAACAGGTAGCGGATACCGGCATCAATTCTGGCAGGTACTTCTTTCATCAATGGCTCATAATCTTTGCCGCTGGCATCATTAGGTAAAACAGGCATTTGCAAAGACAGAGTATTCCAGCCTTTTTCTGCCAGCTGAACGCGCAGGGGCTGAATCACCGTAGGCCAGTCTGGGTGAATACCAATACCATGAATCACTATCACGCCTACGTCGCCAGGGTTTTCTGCCTCAGTGAATATGGATAAAAAATCAGAAGTACCATTATTAAGCTGAACAGCCTCACCATCCAGCAATGAATCACTGATTTGATCTGCCCAGCGCTTTTCTTTTTCTTTATCTGATGCGTTAACGCCTACCGTTACAGCTATTACGCTTAGAGAAATCAGGAATAAAAAAAGGTGAATAGGGTGTTTCATACTGGCTCCATTTGCTTGTTACTTCTACTTATTACCATCAGGAATGTAGCACTAATAAAGCTAAAGAGCTAACCACTCCCCGGCAATAACCTCACCGGATAAATGCTTGATAGAATCAAGGGCATTATTTCTAAACGTAGCTAATAGCGCATCGTCATAGTAGAGTTTGTCCATCGCTTCACTTAATGCATCCACATTTTCATTCTCGACCAACAAACCGTTTTCGCCATGACGAACAATTTCACGAGGCCCTGTGGGGCAGTCCGTGGCAACAACAGGGCATTGCAGTGCTAGCGCCTCGATTAACACCATGGGAAAGGCTTCGGTACGGCTTGATAAGGTTAAAAATTTAGCACCCGCCAAATAAGGGAAGGGGTTGCTTTGAGTGCCTTCAAAATAAATCTTTTCCGTTAAACCCAAATCAGCCACTTGTTTTTCCAGTTCGGGGCGCAATTCACCGTCGCCCACAATGAGCAAATCACAATCCTGTTTCATCTCGGTTTTGGCATAGGCATCAATCAATAAGTCATAGCGCTTTACCTCATGGAAGCGTCCCAGAGCAAGAATATAGGGTTTGGGATGCTCATGTGGCTTATCTACCTGAGCTGCCACATCCTCCGCATCGACCGGGTTATAAATTCTGGAGACATTTTTCAATCCAAAATCAGATCGTAATATGCCCGCCACATCTTCAGAAACGGCAATCACATTGTTAACCCGTGGATAGGTTATTTTTGCCAGAAAGGTCTCAAAAAAACTTAACTCACGAGGATTGCAATGTACCGAAAGCGCTGCATCAGGAAAGGCCATAGCCGTCGGGAAGTTGGCCGTCTCCATAAATCCGTAAACCGCATCAAACTGTTTTTCCTTGATTAATTTGCGTAATTTACGAGCGCGCTTAAAAACATTATAAACCTTTCCCGGTACAGATGTTTTTTGTGGACAATCAAGATGAATCAAGTCACCCGGCGTTTCATAATGAATCTCATCATCCTGAAAAATAACGATAGAAACCTCATTATTTTTTGCCAGGGCCTGTGCTAGATTAATGGCAACACGTTGTCCGCCTCCCAAATCAAGATCAGCAATAACAATTGCTATTTTTTTCATTTATTTGCCCGTTATTTTTTATGAATTGAGCAAATATTAACCAATTACAGCCTATAAAGTCATATTTTGTCGATAAAACGGGCAATCAGGTAGATAAAATAAGAATAAAAAGTACACCCCCCACCTTTTTTGCCATTTTGTAGACACAACCTACATGTAGTTGCCGCTACACTCCGCTAGTATCCCGTTTCCAGTAGACTTTCCCTTTTCTTGGTCAATCAGGTTAGCCTTAGAAGAATAATTTAAAGCCAATTTTATTCAACCAGGCTTTTTCCTGTAGCAGGTCAGCTTCCATTAGAGCCTGGTCTTTTATATCTTTTGAACAGGAGATATGCAGACTATCCAGACTGCCTTCGACGGTTGGTAGTATTTCCTGATCCATGCGAGAGCGGTGTAGCAGCACCGAAAGGCGCAATAAGACGCTTAAATAAATAATATTTTGCCGCTCATCATCAGGTAAAACCTCAAAGGCTTCTGCCTCCAGTTTTTTGCGATGTGTTTCAACCAGCACGGAAAGCCATTGCTGGCGGCGTTTGGCAAAGCCGGGGATGTCGGCATATTCAAGGATATAAGCACCTCGCAAATGATGCTTATCATGGGTGATGCTTAGGCCAAGCTCGTGTAAGTCTGCTGACCAGCCTAGTGTGTGGCGGCGTTTTTTGGGCAGGTTCCAGTCTTTTCGTACTTGTTTGAAGCAATGCAAAGCGGTTTGTTTGACTCGCGCCGCATGTGCCATATCAATATTAAAGCGTTTCATTAAATCCTGAACGCTGCGGTCGCGTACATCTTCATGCTGGATTCGACCCAGCATGTCATACAACAAACCTTCGCGTAAGGCGCCATCAGACACCTTCATTTCATCAATCTTTAATGATTCAAACAGCGCAATTAAAACGGCCAGGCCGCCGGCATAAACTGGTGCACGTTCCTCTTTTAAGCCGGGAAATTCAATCTTGTCGATGCTTTGCATGGCAATCATACGATCACGTAATTCATACAAGGCCATCATGCTGATGCCATAATTTCCCAGCCCCAGCTCAACAATGATATTGCGGGTTGCCTTGATGGTGCCTGATGAGCCAATGGCCCGCTTCCAGTTGTTTGATGAGTATGCTTTTTGAATTGGCATCAATTCGAGGCGTAGAGCCGTATTGGCATTTTGCCATTTTTCAATACCAAGGTCGCCATCTGGAAAGAAGCGTTTAGTGACACTAACCGAGCCAATATTAATGCTTTCCATCTGCTGCGGCTCAAATTTTTCACCGATAATAAATTCGGTACTACCGCCACCAATATCAACAACAAGTTGCTTGCCTTTATCGTCCGAGAGGGTGTGAGAAACGCCCAGATAAACCAGACGCGCCTCCTCGTGCCCTGGGATAATTTCAATACGATGTCCCAGCGCCTTGTTTGCCTTACGCAAAAAAGCGGCTGAGCTATTCATTGTTCTCAAGGTGTTGGTGCCAGCAGCGCGAACGGCGCGTGGCTCTAAATGTCGAATCCGGTCACCAAAGCGTTGCAAGCACTCCAGGGCGCGCTCTGCAACGGCTTCATCCATATTATTATTGGCATCCAGACCGCCACGCAAGCGAACCATTTCCTTCATCTGATCGATCATGGAGAAGTTACCATGCTCATCAACGCGTGCTACAATCAAATGAAAGCTGTTGGAACCAAGGTCTACGGCAGCAATCATTTCAGGATAGGATTCGTCTTCAATCTCATTGCTATCATTCATAGGGCGAACCATACCGCGATGTGCTTTATGAGGCAATCTCCGCAAACAAAACCCAAACGAAAAAAATATTATGCGATATGTAGTACCTTGCTAAAAATGTTCTATAATCAGAGGCATATAATTAAAAGTACCACCAAAGGAAACGTATATGCGCACTATTTTACGGCCTATGTTGCCGACTCGATTGTCCACTATCGCTCTACTTTTGAGTGCTTTGTTTGCTTCTACATCTGCTTCTTCAGCAGGATTCGCTATTATTGAAAACTCGGCCTCTGGTATGGGTAAAGCGTATGCTGGCGCTGCTGCCGTATCTGAGGATGCTTCTACTGCCTGGTTTAATCCAGCTGGCATGAGCTATCTGACTGATCAAAATGGCGGTAAATCCCAGTTGACTTCGGCGCTGAACCTGATTGTCGCCAATACCAGGTTTAAGGATAAAGGCAGTAAACCGCCGGCATCGTTAGGCGCAGCCAGTATCAATGGTAAAAAAAATGTCGATGAAACCATTAGCTCTCCTGTTCCGACCTTTTATTATTTACGCCCTATCAATGAGCACCTCAATTTCGGGCTGTCTATCAATGGTCCTTTTGGGTCAAAAACTGAATATGAAAAAGACTGGGTTGGTCGTTATCAGGCGACGCTTACTGATCTTAAAACGGTTAATATCAACCCTTCAATTTCGTGGAAGGCAAATGACAAATTAAGTTTGGGTGCTGGGCTAAGTGCCCAGTATATCGATGTTAAACTGGGTAGTTCGATAGATTCTGCCGCTGCCTGCCGGAAAGTCGCTATCGCTGTTGCCACTCGATCAAATTCAACGGCCTTGCTGGATCATTGTAATGCAAGTTACCCCAAAGCGGCACAATATCAGAATGATACCCAGGCCGTAGTCTCTGGCGATGGTATCGGTTATGGCTTTAATGTTGGTTTGCTTTATCAACCCACAGATAAAACCCGCATTGGGGTAAGTTACCGCTCAAAAATATCCGAGACACTTAAAGGTAAAGCCAAGTTTGATGTTGACCCGGCGTTACAACCCGCAATGGCTTTTACCAATAAATTTACAAACAGGGATATTGAGGCAAAAGTTGATTTGCCCGAGTCCATATCTTTCTCGCTCGCGCATAAAGTAAATAGCCGATTTGAATTACTGGGCGATATTACCTGGACGGGCTGGAGTTCTTTCAAAGAATTACGCGTAACTGAAAGAGGTTCCGATGTTGAGGTTAGCCGCGTACCCGAAAATTGGGATGATGTGACTCGCGTATCCCTTGGTGCCAATTACAAATACAGTGATAAATTGACCCTGCGAACCGGTGTTGCACTGGATAAAGAGCCTATTCCATCAGCACATTACCGTACGCCGCGCATTCCGGGTAATGACCGTACCTGGTTGTCTTTTGGTGCGGGATACAAGGTCAATAAAAAGATGAGTCTCGATTTGGGATATTCGCACTTATTTTTGGATGAAACACCCATCGATAACGCAGGAGAAACAGGCTACTCCGTCAGAGGCCTTTATGAGAGCAAAGTCGATATTATGACTGTTCAAATGAACTACACATTTTAAGGAGAACTCATCAAATGCGCATTTTACCAAAAGCTCAAATACTCCTGGCATCGCTAACAACAGCAGTGCTGTTGACTGCATGTGGTGGGGATAAAGCTAATTATGATTTTAGCCAACCACTGCAATCGACAACGCAGGCAACACCACCACACGGGCCTGTTTTTGATCCGGCCAATGGCAAGATTCCATCCACCAATGATCTCCTTTTCAAAGGCTCTAAAGATGGCACCTTAAATATACCCAACCCCGACAATAATCCGGTTAAAGCCGCTATAAACGAACTGGATGGCTTTTCAACCACGATTCCTTTTACGGCTGATTTTGGCATGTCGCTGGATCAAGCCAGTCTTAAGGTAGGCGATTCAATACATATTTTTGAAGTGCAAAAACAAGGGCCTGCTGTTGCCAGTGCTATAAGAGAACTAAGCAGTGCTGAAATTGCAGCCGCCGCCACCGGCGAAGAGGGTAAAACACTGGCGCTTGTGCCTAAAATCCCACTTAAAGAAAGCACCGCTTATATGGTGGTATTAACCAATAAAATAAAAGGCAAGGATGGCAAGCCAGCACAGGCGCCAGCAGCCTACACACTTGCCAGAAGCAATGTGCCTTTAACCGGTGGCGATTTTGCTGCACTGGAAGACCTGCGTGTATTGATTAACTTTATGGAAGATGTTGCAGCATCACAGGATAGCGTTGCCAAAAATGAGATTATTTTAAGCTGGTCATTCACCACGCAATCAACAACCGCTGTGCTCAATGCTGTCGCTGCCAATGCCAAAGCGGGTAAAATGCTGCTTGTTCCTACTGGCAAAACGACCCATGATGCGCTACCAGCCTTACCTGGCATTGCAGATATTTATATTGGCACACTGGATATTCCTTATTACCTTGAAACCCCCAGTGCCAGCAACCCGCGAGCACCGAGAACAGGTCACTGGAAGGGTAAAAATGGCGCGGCTTTAACCCGCTATAACACTACACCAGTCGCCACTCAAACCCTCACCATTCCGGTAATGATGACTGTTCCCAATGCAAACTCCGGGCAGAGCATGCCAGAAGGTGGCTGGCCTATTGTAATCTATCAACACGGAATCACACGGCTTCGTACCGACGTGTTGGGCTATGCTGACCCTATGGCACAAGCCGGTTTTGCGGTAATTGCAATTGATTTGCCACTGCACGGTATTACCGACCCATCCAACCCCTTTCATGCAAAAAACACTCCTTTTCCCAACGATGTAGAGCCTACCTTTGACATTGATTTTCTGGATAATACCAATAACGCACTCAAAGATGGTGGAGATGGAATTATTGACAGTTCAGGCGAGAATTTTATCAACCTGCAAAGCCTGCTCACATCACGTGATAATATTCGCCAGGGCGTTTCTAACCTGCTGGTATTGCGCCGCAGCTTAAGCAGCATTAGCCAAATGCCGAATATTCCGGCAATCAATGCCGATAAGGTTGGATTTATTGCTCATTCCCTTGGGGGTATTATTGGTACGACCTATCTGGGTGTAGAAGACAAATCAATGCCCTCTTCACTGGTGACAACAGGCGCGAGCATTAGTACGATATTAAGAGATTCTGCCGCCTACGGCCCAATTATAAAAGGTGCTCTTGCCGCGCAAGGCGTAACAGGTGCTGCTTATGAGCAATTTTTATATGCTTCACAATGGGCGGTCGATTCTGCCGATCCGGTAAACTTTGCCATGGATGCAGCAGCCACCCACCCCTTACATCTAATCAAGGTTAACGGCGATGGCACAGTGCCTAACTCCAGTACCGATATTCTTAGTGCTCTAGTGGATGCTAGCAAAGCTGCCGACCCGGTTAACCCGGTATCCATTGGCAAGCCAAAACTGGTAACGTTTACAAAAGGTAATCACAGCTCAATTCTTGACCCAACGCGCGGTGGTAATTTTTTGGATGTCTTTTTAGAGATGCATTCAGAGCTAGCCAAGTTTCAGGCCAGTGGCGGAACGGCTGTGGTGATTTCAAATACTGATATTGTTGAGAAATAACGGTGGTTTAGCCTGGCAGCCTACGAGAAAAGCCATAAAAAGTGGGGGGGTGTACTTTATAATATTCTAAATATGATCTCATAAAGTACACCCCCCCACTTTTTAGCTGTTTTCTCCCTTTGTATCAGTAAAAGCTTACTTTTTAGCGATAATCAAAGCCTCATTTCTTAAACCTTGATCTATATTGCCGATATTGCCGAATTCTTTATACAAAAGTGGCATCATTCCTGCGCATAATGATAATAATTCGCCATTTTTTAGACGAAAATCAGGATTGCTGGGGCCACTATTATCCACCTTTTCTTGTGACCAGGTCTGGTAGAAAAGTAAACCATCTGGCTTTAAGGCATTTATGATTTGCGGAAATAAGCTTCTGTTTAGAAAATAGCTCACAGTAATCACGTCGTATTTCTTTGCTGCCTTGTATTTTTTTCCTGCATAGCTGGCACCGCCCTGCGATAAGCCATCTTTTTCAATATCTCGCAGAATGGGGTTTATCGGTAATTGTTGTCGATTAACATAGCTTGTGAGTGCATCAATCACATTGTGCGAATAATCCACCGCATCTACCATAAAGTCATGATCTGGCAGGCTTGCCAGAAATAGCGCATTACCCGCCCTGCCACACGCAAGATCCAGGGCATCACCGCCTTGTGGTAATAAAAAAGAATAATCGTTCAACACACTGGCAGGAGTAGCACTGGCTATATCAGCAGCTTGATAAGCCTCATCCCATTTTTTTGATTTATTATCCCGATCCCGGCTCATTTTCTCCAAAATCCTGGGCTTAATACAACCAGTAATGTAAATATTTCAAGGCGCCCCATTAGCATCGCCAGACATAACAACCACTTTGAGAAATCATTTACTTTCTCAAAGTTTGCGGCAACGTCCCCCAAACCGGGGCCGAGGTTATTCAAAGTGGCTGCAACGGCAGAAAAAGCGGTTATTTGATCCATGCCCGCCGCCATTAAAGCCAACATAAAAATAATAAACATGCCCACATAAATAGAGAAAAAGCCCCATACGGCTTGAATAACATTTCTATCGACCGGTTTTTTGTTGATCTTGATTTTAATCCGTGCATTTGGGTGTATTAGTCGGGTGACTTCACGCCAGCCCTGTTTTATCAATAACAACACCCGGATAACCTTCATGCCACCTCCCGTAGAGCCGGCACAACCGCCCACAAAACTGGCAAATAGAAGCAGGATAGGAAGAAAACCCGGCCAATGACTATAGTCCGTTGTGGTATAGCCCGTGGTTGTAGCAATAGATACCACTTGAAACATGGCATGATAATAAGACTCTGAGAAGGTTCCATAAGTATGCATGAAATAGAGGTAGCTTAGCGTAATGACCGTGAGAATAATCATTAATAAACCATACAGTCGAAACTCAGAATCATGCTGGTAGGGTTTTAGACTCATTGAGCGCCAGGCCATAAAATGCAGACTAAAATTGGCACCTGATAACAACATAAAAATTACCGCCACCAGCTCTATAGCGTGACTGTTAAAATAACCAATACTAGCATCGTGGGTGGAAAACCCACCAATGGCAACTGTTGAAAAACTATGTGATATAGCATCAAATGCATCCATACCGGCCAGATAATAAGCTGCGGCACATATAACTGTGAAGGCAAGATATATTATCCAGAGTAATTTAGCCGTCCCCTTAATTCGGGGGGTCAGTTTCGAATCCTTAACCGGGCCGGGTGCTTCTGCCCGATATAGCTGTATTCCACCAATACCGAGAATGGGCAAAATGGCCACCGCTAAAACAATGATTCCCATACCACCTAACCACTGCAATTGCTGGCGATAGAACAAGATTGATTTTGGCAAATCATCCAACCCTATGATTACAGTAGCACCTGTCGTTGTTAACCCGGAAATGGATTCAAATACGGCATCAGCAAAGGATATTTGCAGCGCCTGAGAAAAGAGCAGAGGCGCAGCCCCGGAGACGCCCAACACTGTCCAGAAAAGGACAACAATTAAGAAACCATCACGAAGTCGTAGCTCTTTTTTCTTTTTTCTCACTGGAAGCCAGAGTAGCACCCCAACAATAAATACCAGAAAAAACGCTTTGATAAAGGGGGAAACAGACACATCGTTATAAACCCATCCCACTAGAGCAGGTGGTAACATGGTAAAACTAAAGATAACCAGAAGCAGACCAAGAATCCGCTGTATTACCAATATTTGCATAAGGATTGAGCCTTAAATATAACCAACGCCGACCTGGAACATTTTCTCAACAGCCGATATATAACGCTTGTCTGCGAGGAAAAGTATCACATGGTCATTTTCTTCAATAACGGTATCATGATGCGGCATAATAACCTCGTCACCACGAACAATAGCACCTATAGTTGCGCCCGGTGGAAGTTTTAAATCCTTACGTTTTCTGCCCACAACCCTCGAATTGGCAGAGTCACCATGGGCAACCACCTCAATGACTTCAGCAGCACCTTTGCGTAATGAGTGAACTGATATGATATCGCCACCACGAACATACGTAAGCAGCGCACCAATGGTTATCTCATGCGGGGAGATAGCATGGTCAATATTGGCACTTTCGATTAAATCGACATAGCCAGTGCGATTGATCAGCGACATAACTTTACTGGCGCCCAATCGTTTGGCTAGCATGGCTGATAAGATATTGGCCTCATCATCATTCGTTAAGGCACAAAAGATATCCATATCGCTGATATTTTCTTCTAAAAGCAATGCTTCATCGGCGGCATCTCCTTCCAGCACAATTGCTTTATTTAATGTTTCTGCCAGCTGATTTGCTATCTCTTCAGATTTTTCTATTATTTTTACCTGATAACGGCCCTCTTCCAATGCCTTGGCCAGGCGTCTGCCTACATTTCCACCACCGGCGATCATTATACGCTTATAGGGCTTGTCGACACTTCTTAGCTCACTAACAACTGCACGTATATGTTGAGGACTGGCCATGACGAAAATTTCATCATTTGCTTCTATAATAGTGTCACCATTTGGAATGATGGCGCGATCATCTCGAAATATCGCTACAACACGTACTTTTACTTCTGGCAAGTGTTCACTTAAAGCGTCAACAGGATGGCCAACCAAAGGGCCTTCATGGAAAGCTTTAACTGAAACAAGACGAACTTTACCATTGGCAAATTCAATAACTTGCAAGGTACCAGGGTTTTGAATCAGGCGATAAATATAGTCTGTAATGAGCTGTTCGGGACTTATCAGCACATCAATAGGGATTTTATCCGTTTGAAAAAGCTCCTGATGCTGTAAATAACCGGCGGCACGAACTCGCGCTATCTTGGTTGGGGTATGAAACAGGCTATAGGCAATTTGGCACGCAACCATATTTACTTCATCACTATTGGTTACTGCAATGAGCATATCAGCATCGTTTACTTTTGCCTGCTCAAGTATATCCGGGTGTGATGCATAGCCTTTCTGTGTATGCACATCAAGCTTTTCTCGCAACTCTCGAAGAGCCAACTTATCATTATCAATGATGGTTATATCATTGTCTTCATTAGCAAGGTTTCTTGCTAAAGAACTTCCTACCTGACCTGCTCCCAATATGACAATATTCATACAAAGGTCTCAAAGAGTTTATTTACCATATTTTTTAGGATCGATATTTAATGAGCGCATTTTTCGATAAAGGTGAGTCCTTTCCATTTGTACTGTCTCTGCTAGTTTACTCACATTTCCATCAACCCGCTTAAGCTGAAAATCGAGGTAGTCATGCTCAAATTGTTCGCGAGCCTGACGTAACGGTAGATCGAAAAGACTGTCTGGTATCTCTGAAACACTCTGAGTGAAAACGGGAACCTCCGCACCTAATGATTCTTCTACTTCTTCCTGATCTATTTCAGCATCTGTACCCATTATCAGCAGACGTTGCACCAGGTTTCTTAGTTCCCGTATATTGCCGAACCATTTATGGTTACGCAGGTAATTTTGCGCCGGTACAGAAAAGTGCCTATAGGGCAAGCCATCGTGCTCGGTAAGTTGATCGACATAATAGCTTAGAAGCTCTGGCACATCTTCGGGGTGATCTCTTAAACTTGGTATCATTAAAGGAACTACGTTTAACTGTAAATAAAGCTCACTGTTAAACACGCCTGCTTTTACATCATCTCGCAGATCATGCTGCGAAGAAACAATCAATGTTAACCCAAGTTCAATATGCTCCGCCCCATCCACACGAGTGTAATATCCATCCCGTAACGCACTTACTAACCGAACTTGTGCATCTTCTGGCAGTGCTGCAATATCAGATAAATACAAACAGCCTCCGTGCGCCTCGTCCAGCAAGCCATATTGAACCTTATCGTCCGACTCCCAACCAAAAATCTCCCTGGAGACATTTTGGGCATCAATAGAAGAAACAGTTGCCTTGATGAAGGGTCTACTCCCGCCATTACTATTTGCATGAATATATCGGGCAAAAACTTCTTTGCCAACGCCTGACTCACCATAAATGAGAATGACTTTATTATGTTTGGCAACTAACTTGGCTTGCTCGCGAAGTTTTTTCATTACCTCGCTACTACCAACCGGGTCTTTAGGTGCTGTCAGCTGG
This sequence comes from Thiotrichaceae bacterium, assembly GCA_027083815.1. Taxonomy (GTDB): domain Bacteria; phylum Pseudomonadota; class Gammaproteobacteria; order Thiotrichales; family Thiotrichaceae; genus Cocleimonas. Next base: position 34,435 of record JALWMR010000059.1, on the reverse strand, counting down.
TCACGTAAGCCCTTATTCTCTTGAGTCAGTTTTTCAGAATGCAAGGCATTCTCAATCGTAAGGAGCATTTTTGCTATGGATAGCGGCTTTTCGATAAAATCATAGGCTCCCAAACGGGTAGCCTCCACAGCTGTTTCGATGGTGCCATGACCTGACATCATAATTACCGGGCAGCACAGTGCTCCGCTTTTTTGCCAGCCTTTTAATAATGAAATTCCATCTTCGCCTGGCATCCAGATATCCAGCAAGACAAGATCAGGACGTCTCTTGCGACGAAGTTCTTTAGCCTGCTCTGCATTTTCTGCAACCGCCACTTCATAGCCTTCGTCTTCAAGTATTTCACCTACAAGTTGGCGAATATCAGGCTCATCATCAACGACAAGAATATATTGTGCTGCCATATAAAAACCTTTCCTAATTTAAGTCGGGATTACAACAAGCTGCTTATACCCCGTAAAGTGGTAAATGAATACTAACACTTGCGCCACGAGTTTGGTTATTTGTTGCAATCACATATCCATCATGTTCTTCAACTATTCTTTTAACAATAGCCAGGCCTAGACCAGTACCTTTAATTTTTGTTGTTTTATAAGGCTCAAATAAGTGAGGCAGCAAGTCTTCATCAATCCCTGAGCCAGTGTCACTAACTGTTAGTATAAACTGCCCCTTTTCCCTGTCTATTTTAGACGATAATGTCAAAACAGATGGGAAGTCGTTATCATTGTTTTCCATTGCCTCAAGCGCATTTTTTATCAAATTGTGCAATAGCTGTCTTATCCTGTCACTATCAGCATCTATAATAGGAGAGTCTTCCAGATTAAGCTCTACTTTTATCTGCGTCTGATTAATGCGATAGAGATCTACCACCTCTTGAATAAGCTTATTAATTTCGAGCTTCTTCAATTTTAACTCAGGTATCCGTGCATATTCACTAAACGCATTTACCATTTTCTTCATGGTATCCACTTGATTAATAATGGTGCTACTCATACGCTCCAAAAGTTCTGCCGACTCTTCATCAAGCTTTGGCTTTAAGCGGCGCTGAAGCCTTTCGGCTGAAAGTTGAATCGGTGTTAGTGGGTTTTTAATTTCATGAGCAAGTCGTCTTGCCACTTCACTCCACGCTGCATCATGCTCAGCCTGAATGACCTCACTGATGTCATCAAAAACAAGAACATAACCTTGCGTGCCATCTAGCAACTCTGGCAAGAGTGCGCCCCTGCAAACCAGGGTATGTTTTACGCCACCGATTATCATGGTGACTTCTGATTGCCATTCCTTGTTTTCTTCAGATGTTTTTTGCAATTGAGGAACAATTGCCTCATAAAAGGAATACAGATCCTCCGTTTCTTTGCACATCTCTTTTAATGTATTGCCCACGTGCTTTCTAAGCGACGTTAACAGCAGTTGTTCCGCTGCCGTATTAACACGCCGGATAACAAAATCATCATCCAGGGTGATAACACCTGATGTTAAATTATCCAATACAATATTCAGATAATCGTGTTGCCGTTGCATCTGCTGACGGCTTTTCTCATTCTCTCTTTGCGCCGCAGATAAACGGGTTGTCATGGTATTAAAAGAACGAGCCAGTAAGCTAAAGTCATCTTTTTGCTCTACCGGTAACTTTTTTTGCAAGTCACCAGAAGCTACTGCCATGGTGCCTTCCAGCAATGTCCTTACCGGCTTTGTTAAACGCAATGAATAGAGAAAAGCAGCCCAAATGGAAAATAATATTGAAAGCAACATAATAAGCAATAACGTCATGCGAAAATTATTTTTTACCTGACCTCGCCTGAAGCTGATTTCCTGATACTGGTTATAGGTGGATTGAACATTCTCAGCCAATACCAATTCTTTTTCAGAAAACGGGAAAAGAGCAGTCAAAACTAGCGTTTCACGACCGGCACCGGGGGACAGGGTTAATGCCACCCGAGAAAAAAGCCCGGCCTTGCCAACAGGCTCGAGTTGATACATATAACCACGGCTGGCAATTTTTCGAAAAATATCATCCGTTGGAAAATGGGGTAAAAGTTCTCCCAGGTCATCGCCGCTATAAACTAATATTCGCTTATTATTCCCCAGTAATACGATTTCATAGGCACCCATTGCATGCAATTGATTTTCAATAAAGGTGGCATAGTCCAGCTCATCAATACCAGAAAGCGCAGTTGCGGCACGCTCCAGATCAAACAGGTGCTGGCGCATTCTTACATCCAGAGAGCTTCGAGCTAAGTCTAATGAATCATCCAGGGCGCCTTCTATTTTAATATTGAACCAGTTATCAATGCGGTCTCCAATAAAGTTCATGGAGAAATAGGAAACGATAAGCACCGGTAAAATAGTTAACAAGGTAAATGCGTACATTAGCTTTAAGGTAAAGCGTGAACCAGCCTGACCTGAGCGGAGATATTTATACGCTTTTACAGCGTTGTATATGATTAAGGCGATTAAAATAAACAATATGGCAATATTTAATGGAATTAACCATTCGCTTATTACGCCAGATTGTTGGGGGTTTTTTGTTGAAAAGCTTAGAAGCAGCAGAGAGATAATCAACAATAATGCAGTAATTGCAACAGGAAAAGCCTGAAAAAAGACGTTCCTTAAGGTAAAGGCCATAATACACCTTCACTCGTCAGCTTATATTCATCACTAAATAAAGATTGAATACGTAAGGGCAGTCTAAGAGTTGCGGGGCTCATATCTGCAATGGCAAATATATAATACTGGCCATTTTTGACAGGCTCTTTGATGGGAGGAAGCTTATAGCTTCTCAGCTCATTTAACTTTCTGAGCGCAGTTGGCAAGGTAGTGAAGTTCCAGTTTTCTCCTGTATCACTGCGCGATAACAGATAATGCCGGCTTAAAGCGTGATACTTTAATTGATAGTGGATGGTGCGTAGTGGAACATCTTTATTAAACCACCAGCTTCTATGCTCACCAAGTCGGAATTGAATACGGGCATTTAGAGCAATGCCATTGAGTAGTGCTTGTTTCAGATAATTAGTCAGTTTAAATTCTACGCGGGTTTGCACTGAGTAGTTGGGCGCTTTACCAATAACTCTAAAATCTTTGAAATCAATATTACCTGCCGCCACATAAAGAGGCAGCAAACATAAAAACAGGAATAGACCCAATGCATAAATTTTTCTTTTCAGAAACATAGCTTCATTTTACCACTTTTTATTATTTTTCGCTTTTCATTAATTTAGCCAGATAAAAACCATCCATTGAGTTTTCGCCAGGGAAAATCTGTCTGCCAAGCCCTTGTGCATCGCTTATGCCTTGAATAACTGCATCACTGTGGCGCTTTAAAAATGCTTTTATTTGCTGTTCATTTTCTTCCGGCAAAATAGAGCAGGTAGCATAAAGCAGAATTCCATTGGGTTTAAGCTTGCCCCACAACGCATCCAGCATTTTTGCTTGTAGCGAGCATAAAGCTGCAATATCAGATTTGCGACGCAACACTTTTATATCGGGGTGACGGCGTATCACACCTGTTGCAGAACATGGAGCATCCAATAAAATACGATCAAAGAATCTATTCGCTGCATATTTTTCAGTATCCAACACATCTGCAGCAATGACCTTTGCTGTTAAGCCAAGCCGGTTCAAATTTTCATTGACACGGTTTAAGCGTGACTCACTACTATCCACCGCAGTCACATCCAGGTTTTTAGCGCTTTCCAGTATATGCCCGGTTTTTCCTCCCGGTGCTGCACATGCATCTAATACTCGCATATTATCTTTGCAGTCAAGCAAGATAGCCGCTAACTGTGCCGCGCCATCTTGAACCGATACATCACCTTTTTTAAAACCTGGCAAGTCATAGACCGGGCAAGGCTTATTTAATTTAATGGCAGTGTCTACACCTTTTATTTTGCTGGCATCAACCCCGGCCCTTTCCAGTTTTTGTAAATAATCTGTCCTGCTCTGATGAGTAAGGTTCACCCGCAAAGTCATTGGCGCACGTTGATTCGATTGTTCTAAAATATTTTTCCAGTTTTCAGGCCACGCTTGTTTTATTTCATCCAGCAACCATTCTGGAAAGGCATATTTGCTTGTTTCCTGCTTATCTATTGTTTCTAACAGTGTTTTTTGTTCTCGTAAGAAACCCCGCAAAACGGCATTTAACAGTTTCTTGGCCCATGGTTTTTTTAAGCCTTTTAAAGCACCTACCGTTTCAGAAACAGCGGCATGATCGGGCGTTTTCTGATAAATAATCTGATACAAACCTACACGAATCAGGCATTCAACGTCTTTATCTTTGTTTTTTAAAGGCTTGCTCAATAATTGATTAAGTATAGAGCTTAGTGGCTCGTGCCAACGTAAACAACCATAACAAAGATCACTAAGTAATGGACTTTCTTTGTCTGCAAGCGCCGTAGATAAAGATTCACCCTTATATATTACTTTTTGCAGTATTTTAGCGGCTATTGTCCTGGGGTTTGCCTGATTTGACATGTTTATACCCTCCAAAAGAGGGGTTTAATAGTATAAAAAGTACACCCCCCACCTTTTTTGCCCTTTTCTCCGGATAGCACCCAGGAAGTCCTCATGAGGGCAGTTTCTTATCAAGTAATGAGCGACCATTAAGAAAATCTTTGACATCCACAGCTTTTTTTCCTGGCAGTTGAAGCTTCGAGAACGAAAGCACACCGTCGCCAGTTACAATATAGATTCCCTCTGGAGATTCCTTGATAATGGTTCCTGCAGGTTCATTTGAAGATAAATCTTCAACGCGTGACATAAACAGGCGTAGTGGCTTCCCGTTATAGAGTGTGAAGGCTACCGGCCATGGGTTAAATGCGCGAATGTTTCTATCAATTTGTGATGCGGGCAGATTCCAGTCAATTTCCGCTTCTGCCTTATTCAGCTTATGTGCATAGGTCGCTTGCGACTCATCTTGCGGTTCTGCTTTAATCTCACCAGCTGGTAACCTCTCTAACACCTGAAGCAATGCTGTTGCCCCGGTGCTTGCTAATTTATCATGAATTGATTGACTGGTATCATTCTCTGTTATCGGACAGCTGAGCTTTAACAGCATATCCCCGGTATCCAGACCTGCGGCCATTTGCATAATAGTGACGCCCGTTTCTGTATCACCTGACTGAATCGCACGATGAATCGGTGCCGCACCGCGCCAACGAGGTAATAAAGAACCGTGGATATTTAAACAGCCATAACTGGGTAGATCCAGTACAGCTTGCGGCAGAATCAGCCCATAGGCTGCAACTATCATCACATCGGCATTATAAGCAGCTAGTGTGTCTTGTGCCGCTTTATCCTTAAGCGTTATGGGTTGTTCGACTGGAATGCCAGCATCTACGGCAATTTGCTTTACAGGTCCGTATTGTATTTTTCTTCCTCTGCCCGCCGGACGGTCAGGCTGTGTATAAACAACAACAACCTCATGGGGTGAGTCAATCAAAGACTGCAATGCCGGAACAGCAAACTCAGGAGTGCCTGCATAAATAATTCTTAACTTTTTCATTATGGATTTCCAGAACTGTGCTAGAACTATGACAGAACTATGCTGAAGCCGCCTGCTTGGCGCGTTTTTCTAATTTTTTACGTAATCGCTGTTGTTTTAAAGGTGATAAATAATCAACGAATAACTTCCCCTTAAGGTGGTCTAGTTCATGCTGAATACAAACGGCTAAAAGCCCATCTGCTTCAAGCTCGAACTCCTTCCCTTCTTTATCTAAAGCTTTCACTGTAACGGTATCAGCTCGTTTTACTTCAGCATAGTATTCAGGCACAGACAAACAGCCTTCCTCACAAACTTCTTCACCATCCGATTTGGTGATAACCGGGTTAATAAAACAGTAGGGCTGATTTTTTTCTTCGGATATATCTATCACAACAATTTGCTGATGAACATTTACCTGCGTGGCTGCCAAACCAATACCGGGTGCTGCGTACATAGTTTCAAACATATCATCTATAAATGTACGTATTCCCTCCGTCACCTCTTTAACAGGTGCTGCCTTTGTACGTAAACGCTTATCGGGAAATTTTAAAATATCAAGTTGTGCCATCTGTATTTTTTCTCTAAATCAATATGAGGTTATACCGTAAGTCCGAAAATAGTGCCCTTTTGCTCAAGGCTTGCGTTATTATACCTATTAACGATCAAAATAATAACAAACAAGAATAACGAGGGCTTTCATGTCGTTTAAAACATCACATTTGACACTTGTCTCTGTGCTTGCATTAACATTTGTTAGTGGTTGTAGCACAATGGGTTCTTCACAATCTACTTCCGGTCTATCTTCACCAACACACAGTAATTTTGATAGCTATTATGGTAGCCCAAGCTCATTAAGAGAAGCAAGATATACACCCAAAACGGTTCGCCAGGTTACCAAGCCTGTTTTTAAATATAACGCGCCTAAGCGCTATGTTGTAAAAAAAGGGGACACTCTATGGGGTATTTCAAACATGTTTTTGAATAACCCCGCTTATTGGCCAGAAATCTGGGATGAAAATCAAAAGCTTGCAAACCCTCACCGCATCTATCCCGGTGATGTTCTTTATATTTATAAAGGCGGACGTCGCAGGATAAAAGTTTCTGATGGTTCTGTTGTAGAGAAACTCATCCCACAAATGCGCATTGAGCGTCGTGGCGGTGGTGAGCCAATATCTACGCTATCTCCATTCCTTGTTTGGCCGCAGGTTTTAGACAAAGAGACCATTGATAATGCGCCTTACATTGTTGATGCCCGTGTTGCCAATATGTTGATTGAGAAGAATATGACGGTGTATGTTAAAAACCTCTCAGATAAACATGCTGGTGGACGTTATGCAGTTGTGCACCCAGGCAAAATGCTTTCTGACCCTGAAACGGGCATAAAGTATGGCTATGAAGTTATCTATAATGGTTTCCTTGAAGTTGATCAACCTGCCATCAATGCCGAGGTGGCTACCGCCACCGTTGCCGAGTCTATTCGAGAGATAAAACGCGGCGACCGCTTACTCTTTGAAGAAGATCATAAAGCCGTACTAAATGCTCCCATTACTACGCCGACTCATAAGGTTCGAGGATCGATCATTGCTTTATTCGATGCCAAGATGATTTCGGGTCAAACTCAGGTTATTACCATTAATCAAGGCGCTCGAAATGGCATCAAACCTGGTTATACACTAGGCGTATATACGCCTCCAAAGTTTGTCAGCGACCCTTATCAAGCAAAGGTTAAAACGAGCAACTGGACGCCCAGAGAATATGCAAAAGTGAGTATTCCTCCTGCCAGAGCAGCTACTGCTATTGTTTATAAAGTGTTGAATGATATTAGTTATGCGGTGCTTACAAAATCTTCGCACGAGGTTAAAAATGGGTATAAGATAGGCAACCCATAATAAATGACTTGCCCTGCAAGATCCGCCTGTGACAATACATAATGAGTTAGAATCCTGGATCTCGCTTACGCGAGTTCCAGGTGTTGGTCCAAAAACCTTTCAAGCACTCCTTTCAGAATTTGATAGTCCGCTAGATGCATTAAATGCCAGTATTTCTTCGCTAAAAAATGCGGGCGTTTCTGATAAAATTGCCAGGCTGATTGTTGATTCAAAAAACAATCAATCCCAAAGCATTCTTGCGGATACCGAATGGCTAAATGCCGCCGATAACCATCATATCATCACCCTGAACTGCAAAGAATACCCGCCACTCTTAAAACAAATCAGTAACCCGCCACCCCTTTTATATATTCACGGAAACCCTTCCCTGCTAAAGGATCCTCAACTTGCCATTGTGGGAAGCCGCCAACCAACTCAGGGAGGGCAATCTGCTAGTTATGACTTTGCACATCACTTAGGTAAAACAGGTTTGTGCATCACAAGCGGCCTGGCCTTAGGTGTCGATGGATATGCACATCAGGGCGCTATCGACTCTAATAGCCCAACTATCGCGGTTATTGCCACTGGCATAGACCGAGTCTACCCGGCGAAACACAGAGACCTCGCACATAAGATTGTTGAAAAAGGTGCCATCGTCAGTGAATTTCCAATAGGCACACAACCAAAGGCGGAAAACTTTCCACGTAGAAATCGAATCATTAGCGGCCTGAGTCATGGAACATTAGTGGTTGAAGCAGCACTGCAAAGTGGTTCTTTAATAACCGCACGTCTGGCTGGAGAGCAGAATCGAGAGGTATTTGCTATTCCTGGCTCTATCCATAACCCTTTGGCACGAGGCTGCCACCAACTGATACGACAAGGCGCAAAGCTGGTTGAAACAGCTCAGGATATACTGGAAGAAATGGCAAATGTCATTGATATGACTGTTGTTAATAAACAAGAAATAATCACCATTTCAAAGCAAGAACACGCTTCTGATTCTATGCAAAAAGATCCCAAACTACAGGGTGATTATCAAACCTTATTAGATAAAATGGGATTTGACCCAACACCGATCGACCAACTTGTTGTACGAACGGGCTTTAGCCCAGAGTCAATTGCGGCTATGTTACTTATACTTGAATTACAAAACCAGGTGACATCTAGCGGTGGTGGCACCTATACACGCTTAAAATGAACCAGTAATCTGTTTTCATAGACGTCAGAGTGACAAAAAAGTGCTTTTCCTATAAAATACGTCTCCTATATACCCCTGTAAAAAAACGAGTACAAATTATTTCCAACCCTTATTGGCTTGATTCGGCTTGACTCATTAGCCAAAGGGAATAGTTATGCTCACATAGCGAGAACCCCAATAACATGAAAGAAAATACATTGGATGTACTTTTTTACCTGTTCGACAATTATTCAGATGTCGACGATGTTTCACAGAGCCGGGACGTTTTGCAAGGATATTTAAAGGAAGCTGGCTTTCCACGCACCCGCATTTCAAGGGCATTCGACTGGCTTGAAAGTTTAGCTGACGATAATGTTATTTATTTATCAGAACCAAAGACAAAATCAATTCGACATTTTTCCAAATACGAGATGCGTTGGCTAGACAAGGAATCACAAGACTATATGTTAAGCCTGACTCATTCAGGTGTTTTAAGCCCAGAAATGTTTGAGCGCACAATCGACCGGGTATTATCCCTTGGCGATAAAGAGTTTGATATTAGCCGCCTAAAGTGGGTGATACTCATGCTGCTACTTAATCAGCCTGACACTGAAGCAGAATATGTATGGATGGATGACGTAGCTCTGGGAGAAGAAGAGCCTGTCTACCATTAAGTATCTTTAGTGAATGAAATGAAATAGTACAATGCTCTAGCCTAATGTAAAAAGGCTGATTATGGGGATATAACCAGCCTTTTTACTTTCCCTCTTTACTCTTCTTCTGGTTACAGTGTATTGTTGCCTGCAATTTATCAAACCAATATTATCCAAATAGTATGCTATGGGCAGATCATTAGTTATCGTCGAGTCGCCAGCCAAAGCGAAAACCATTAATAAATATCTCGGCAAAGATTACATTGTAAAATCCAGTGTGGGTCACGTGCGCGACCTTCCGAAGGGTGGTAGCGCACAAACCAAAGGCAAAAAGAAAGCCCCAACTTTGGCTCAGTTAACCAAGGGAATGTCCGAAAAGAAAAAAGAAGCCTTTAAGAAAAAGCGTGACACCGACAATTTAGTACGACGCATGGGAATCAACCCCGAAAATGGCTGGGAAGCACAATACGAAGTTCTACCTGGCAAGGAAAAAGTCGTTACTGAATTACAAAGGCTGGCAGCAAAAGCTGACAAAGTGTATCTCGCGACCGATTTGGATAGAGAGGGAGAAGCCATTGCCTGGCACTTGAAAGAAGTCATTGGCGGTGATGATGAGCGTTTTGAGCGAGTCACCTTTAACGAAATTACCAAAACTGCTATTCAGGAGGCCTTCCAGGAGCCTTCCAAGCTTGATATTAAACGGGTCAATGCTCAACAAGCTCGCCGTTTTCTGGATCGAGTTGTCGGCTTTATGGTTTCTCCCTTATTGTGGGCAAAGATAGGAAGAGGACTATCTGCGGGTCGCGTTCAATCGGTTGCGGTACGTTTGATTGTAGATCGCGAACATGAAATAAATGCCTTTAATCCGGTTGAATTTTGGGATATTCACGCTGATCTGGCAACACAGGCTGGCGAGCCTCTACGAGTTGAAGTCACTAAAGATAACGGTGAGCCATTCAAGCCCGTTAATAAACAGCAGGCAATGGCGGCTGTTGATAAGCTAAAGCAAGCTGATTATTCCCTGCTCAAACGCGAAGATCGCGCCACTAGCAGCAAACCCAAAGCACCCTTTATAACATCCACTTTACAACAGGCCGCCAGCACTCGTTTTGGTTATGGTGTAAAACGTACTATGGGCTTGGCGCAGCGTTTGTATGAAGCGGGCTATATAACCTATATGCGTACCGATTCAACCAATTTGAGTAAAGATGCCCTGGAAAGTGTGCGTGGTTTTATTGGTAAAAAATATGGCAAGGAATACCTGCCTAAAGCACCAAACTTTTACGGCTCCAAAAGTGGCGCGCAGGAGGCTCACGAGGCGATTCGCCCATCCAATGTAAAAGTCATGATGAGTGACTTAAAAGATATGGGGGATGATGCCAAAAAGCTCTATGAGCTGATCTGGCGCCAGTTTGTGGCATGTCAGATGGTTCCAGCACGGTATGACTCTACCCGCCTCACAGTTCAGGCAGGTCAATACCAGCTTAGCGCATCAGGTCGAACCATGCGCTTCCCCGGCTGGACAAAAGCATTACCACCACTGAGTAAAAAAGATAAACCTGACTTGCCCGATATAAAAGAGGGTGATTCGCTCAGCCTGATTGAGCTCGACCCACAACAACATTTCACCAAACCGCCTCCCCGTTATACGGAAGCTTCTTTAGTCAAAGAGCTGGAAAAACGCGGCATTGGTCGCCCTTCCACTTATGCATCCATCATTTCTACCATACAAGATCGCGGCTATGTAAAAGTAGAATCACGGCGTTTCTTTGCCGAGAAAATGGGCGAAATAGTAACCAAACGTCTTATCGGTAGCTTTGAAGAGCTGATGAATTTTGATTTCACGGCTGAAATGGAAAAAGAGCTAGATGAAATTGCCGATGGAAAACTCGACTGGAAGGCCGTGCTCGATGATTTCTATAAAGACTTTAAAAAGCAGCTCGAACAAGCCAAAGAACCACCAGATAAAGGTGGAATGAAAACCAATGAAATGGTCATGACAGAAATTAAATGTCCTGACTGCTCACGAAATATGGGTATTCGTACAGCAGCAACAGGCGTTTTCCTCGGTTGTGATGGTTATAATTTACCGCCTAAAGAGCGTTGCAAGAAAACCATTAACCTCGTTCCTGCAGAAGAATCCATTGATGTAAACAATGAAGATGCCGAAACTGAAGCATTAATGGCTAAACATCGTTGCCCAAAGTGTAGTGCAGCGATGGATAGCTACTTCATTGATGAAAGTACCAAATTACACGTTTGTGGCGAAAACCCTGAATGCGACGGCTATGAAATCGAAAAAGGCACGTTCAAACTAAAAGGCTATGATGGCCCGATTGTTGAATGTGAAAAATGCCATTCTGATATGCACCTTACAACAGGGCGTTTCGGTCCGTATATGAAGTGTAGCAATGAAGAATGCAGTAATACCCGAAAAATTCTTCGCAATGGCGAAGTTGCCCCACCACGTGAAGATCCTGTTCACTTACCTGAACTTCCCTGCGAAAAATCAGATGCTTACTTCATTCTACGTGATGGTGCAGCAGGCTTATTTTTGGCCGCAAGTACTTACCCGAAGTCACGCGAAACACGTGCCCCGCTAGTAGAAGAATTGCGACGCTTTAAAGACCGTATTTCACCTAAATTCCATTATTTGGCTGAAGCACCTATTGAAGATCCAGATGGCAACAAGGCGGCCGTGCGCTACGCTCGCAAAACCAAAGAACATTATGTAAGAACTGATAAAGACGGTAAAGCTACCGGCTGGTCAGCTTATTATGAAGATGGTAAATGGGTGGAGCGCTTACCTAAAAAGAAAGTAGCAAAAAAGAAGACTACCAGAAAAAAGACAACAAAAAAGAAGACCACCGCAAAAAAGGCAACTACCAGGAAGAAATAAATGTATTAACATCTGTATCAATCCCGCATAAGGAGATCCTTTGAAATATTTTGATACCCCCATTATTGATTCGGGTAATGCAGATGAGAAGCGCGATAACCCGGTCATCATGCACCAAAACCAAAATAAAATGATAGAGGCGCTGTCGCACAAAGATGTATTCATTATCGGAAGTGATATTAACATGACTGACAGCATGAAATATGCCGATGTGATTTTGCCTGCCTGTAGCCACTTTGAGCACAGTGATGTATACGCATCTTATGGATATACTCAACTACAGCGTACAGAAGCTGCAATACCTCCAGTTGGTGAGTCTTTGCCTAACACCGAAATATTTCGCCGCCTCGCTAAACGGTTTGGTTTTGACGAAGCCGCCTTTAAGGAATCTGATGAGCAATTGCAAGAACAAGCGTTTGACCTCTCTGGCACAAACACCCAGGTAAATAAGGTTAGTGAAATCAGTACTCACGCCTCTTTGAGTATGCTAGCTACCGATCATATCTGGTTATCCGATAAAAACGATAAGGTCACATTGTACAATGAATCCTTGGAAAAAAAGTATGGCTATGGGCTGCCCCGTTTTAAAGATATAACAAAACCTTATCCCTTCATATTGGTAACTTCAGCTCATTTTCACCGTTCAAATTCTACTTTTGGAGGCTGCCGAATTGAGCTTGAAAAGGTTGATATAAATCCACAGGATGCTGAAAACCTTTCCATAAGTCATGGACAAAAAGTGAAGCTCTCCAATATCAATGGCGAGGTAATCCTCCAGGCTAATATCACTGGTGATGTCGCGCCTGGCGTCCTATACAGTCACAAAGGAGCCTGGTTGGAAAGTAGCCCGACGGGTCAAACAATCAATGCACTTCTGGATAATAATAAAACAGATATTGGGGAAGGAGCTGCTTTTTACGATACGTTTGTTAATCTGACGGCTTATGAAAAGCTGACACAGTAAATAAAATAAGCCTGTGCTAATCTCGCACAGGCTTATTAGTTTATTTCTCTGATAGAGGGTTTAGCCCGCTGTACAAGCCATATCTTGCCCACAACATAAAGGAGATTTGATTTTACCGTGTCCATTTGGACATTGTGAAATTTGTACTTCTGTTCCATCTTCCAGCGTTAAAGTACCATTTTCCAAAGGTGCATCACACTCGCCACAGGTTGCATTAACACTCATCCCACAAATTTCACATTTATAAGTTGCCATTCTTTTCTCCATATAAGTTTATTAATCGTCTTTGTAGTCTAGCAGAGAACCTTTCGGTGGCTAGAAATTCCTTACAAATTAATTGTCTTTTATTAGAGCGATTGCATACAGTGCCAAGCCAATCCAGATGCCTACAAAACCAATCAGTTGATGTGGATTAATTGCTTCATTAAAGATAACGACGCCAACCAGAAACTGCATAGTCGGCGTTATATAAAACAGAATTCCGGTGGTAGTCATGGGTAATAAACGTGCTCCACTGGTAAATAACACCAACGGCACAACCGTAACTAAGCCGGCCAAAATTAACCAGAATGTGATTAAACCTTCTGAATTTAAAAATGAGGCCTGTTTATGTATCGCCAGATACAGAATAAAACCCAGCGATAAAGGAATTAATAATAAGGTTTCAACCAATAAACCGGGCACCGCCTCTGTCTGTATATACTTGCGTAAAACACCATAAGCCGCGAAGCTAAAGCCAATAATTAAACCAAGCCACGGCAAATGATCGACACTTAAGATATAGTAAAATACGCCAATAGTTGCAAACAATAAAGCCAATTGCTTTAGCCGTGAAATTTGTTCTTTAAAGACCAAAAAGCCACCCAGAACATTGAGCAGGGGGCTTAAAAAATATCCCATACTCGCCTCTACCACCCGATCACTATTAACTGCAACAATATAAAGTCCCCAATTAACAGTAATTAATAGCGCTGTTAGTAATAACCAGACAAGCTCTTTTGGATTTTTAATTGTTGTAGAAAATGACTTCCGCCATGAGTACTTAAGGGACACAAACAGTAACAAAACGGGAACTGACCATAACATGCGATGTGCTAATACTTCGTAGGCACCAACGTCTTTTAGCAAGGCCCAATAAAGCGGAAACAAACCCCAGCCAATATAGCCAGCCAATATTAATAAAATTCCTTTATTCATGGCTGTGGAGTATAGGGCAGAAGTTACTTTTATACCGAACCACACAGGGTAATTAAGTCATAACAAGATCAACCGCAATACGGATCCATAAAATGATAATAACCAAATAACTCAATAAAAAGCTATTGCGGCGCAGCCGTATTTTATTATTCCCAGTATGAATATAGGCGTGTGCTATTCGAGAAAATAAAAAAGCCCATGCTAAAATGATATACAGCGTATCAACTTGATTTAATACTAAAACCAAAAGAACACCCACGTAAAATAACAGAGGCGTTTCAAAAAGGTTCTCATAGTGTTGCGTTACCTTGACCAAATAATCGGGTAATTTGGCACCTTTATTTAATTTAAAATAAGCTGGATTAACACCATCCTGGAATACCGCCCGGTAGCGTAACTGAATCAGTCGAACTGACACTATTACCGTTAGCAATACCATACCAATCATGGGTAAAATCATTAAGGCTTTCTGACTCATTGACTATTCTCATCTTTAAAAAGCACTGAGAATAAAGAAACGCTATATATGTTCAACAACATATTAAGGACAGGTTTATACTATTAACATGCCTTATTCAAAAGAACACAAGAAAGAAACTCGCCAAAAGATACTCAATAGCGCCATTACACTTTTCTCTACGCATGGGTTCGATCAGGTATCCATTGACGATTTAATGAAGCATGCCGGTCTTACCCGGGGAGCATTTTATGCCCATTTCAAAAATAAAAAAGCCGTGTATGCCAAGGCAATTATTGCTGGAGCCAAACAAAGCAGAATTAATCAGTGTAAGCCTGTGGATATGACCCTGGAAGAATGGACGATTGATTTATTAGCGGGCTATTTAAGTATCGATCATGTCTATCAGCACATTGCCCCATGCCCGTTGGCTTTTATGGTGACTGATATTGCCAATAATGAGAAAGAAATTCGCGCAACCTATACTCGAATGTTCAAGTTGATAAACAAAGCCATTTTAAGCCAGTTAAAGGATAATTCAGCAGTTAGTGAAGAAGATATTCTGGCAACGACTGCCATGATGATCGGCAGTGTAGCCATTGGTCGTGCGCTCAATGATGAAACAATGACATGCCGACTGCTTGATAGCTCCCGAGCAGCTTCTTTGAAGCTACTCGGGCTTGAAAAAGGTATTATTAAAGATAGCCTGATTAAATCACAAACTTAAAAACAAAGCTGAAAAACATCAACCAGCTTACAACAATTAAACCCAATACAAGTATTGCTGGAAAAGTCCAATCCCACATAAGAAACACCTCATTTATCAAAGTCTGAGGCGTAAGTTATCGCATTTATTCATATAAAACCCTGATCTACATCAAGTTGATGTATGCCTGGAAGCTCAAGCAGGCTCTTATAGAATATTAAAAGTACACCCCCCACCTTTTTTGCCTTTTTCTCAACAAAAGTGCAAAAAAGGTGGGGGGTGTACTTTTAACTATTTTATCGCCCTATTTCTTCTTGATAAATTGACTTTTCATGAGTATTTGCCAATAAATACTTAACTGTTATAAGATTCCCTCCCTTTTCGGGTTTAATTAGAGGTCCTTCATAGCAAGTTGTTGAAATTCACTTAGGCGAGTGCGAGACAAGGCAAAATCGACCGAAAAAGCACAGTTTACTGGAGTAAATGAGCATTTTGAGGTCTATTTTAACGCAGTATCGTGCCGTCTAAGTAGAATTTCAACAGCCTGCCAGGCCTTAATCACTTTTTGATGATATTGGTAGGTAGCATTTAAATAATGAATACAAAAACCCACCTATACCAACGCTTATCGTCATTTTATTTTTTCTTTTTTGCGGCACTCGGGGCCTTTGTGCCCTATTGGTCGCCTTACCTTAAATCCTTAGGCTTTAATTCAATTCAAATTGGTAATTTAATGGCCATTGTGATGGCCAGCAAGTTAGTTGCCCCTATTTTGCTCGGCTGGTTATCAGACCATATTCAAAAGAAGCTCATAATCATTCAGGTTTCACTGCTTGTCACTGTTATCGCGTTTGCTGGCGTATTAGTTTATCAAAGCTACTGGTGGTTTGTGTTGGTAATGATGATTTTTGGCTTTTTTTGGAATGCCAGTCTGCCTCTTTTTGAAGCACTGACCTTAAATCATCTGGTGGGGCATACAGATCGTTACAGTCATGTCCGGCTATGGGGGTCGATAGGTTTTATTGCCAGTGTTTCTCTTCTACCTTTTTTAATTGATAATCAGGGCATAGCCCTGTTGCCACTGATTATGCTTGCTTTATTAATTGCCAATGGCGTAAGCAGCTTGTTTGTGCAAGACAAGGTTGATAGTGCCCAGAATAGTCCTTTGAACTTTAACTTTTCGGAGATAATCAAAAGCCCTATTGTAATCGCCCTGTTTCTTGCTTGTGCGCTTCAGTCAATGAGCCATGGTGCGTATTATACTTTTTTTAGTATTTACCTTGAAGATCATGGTTATTCTCGAATCACAACGGGTTTGATGTGGGCACTTGGCGTGCTGGCTGAAGTCGCCTTGTTTGTCGTTGTCCATCGGCTTTTAAAAAGAGTGGGGGCTTGCAGGCTTTTCTCCTTAGCACTATTTGTTACGGTAATTCGCTGGCTTATGCTTGCCTTATGGGTTGATAATCTACTTATTTTAATTTTTTCGCAGTTATTACATGCTGCCAGCTTTGGGCTTTTTCACGCTTCGGCAATTCATTTAACGCATATGCTCTTTCCGGGGCGATTGCAGAGCCGTGGCCAAGCGCTGTATGCCGGCTTAAGCTTTGGACTGGGAGGCGCGCTAGGTAATGTATTGAGTGGGCACGCCTGGGACTCAATAGGGTCAACATGGACATTTTTAATATCCGGGCTGATTGCTTTGAGTGGCGCCTTTATTGCCATTCTTTTTGTTAGCCGTAAAAAACTACCGCAATACGCAGAATCAGCTGGAACAAATGACTAAATCTCTAACGCCTTTAAACATACAAAAAATTCAGCAGTTAACTCATTGTGGACATATCCACTATTTTGATTGTGTCGATTCAACCAATAGTTATTTATTAGAAAATGGATGCTGTGGCGATATTTGTATCAGTGATAGTCAACATGCAGGGCGCGGGCGACGAGGCAACCAATGGATATCACCCGCATCGGGCAATCTTTATTTTTCACTAGACTGGTGCTTTGATAATATTTCAGAGTATTGGTCATTGCTTGGGTTGATTGTAGGTATTGCATGCTGCGAAGCCCTGGCTGAAATTGGTTTAAAAAAGCATGGTATAAAATGGCCCAATGATATTTACTGGAATAGAAAAAAGCTGGGTGGCATATTACTGGAAACACGCGACCAGTCGGGTGAGCTGGTTATTGGCATTGGCTTAAATATAAGCCTGCCCATATCCGCTAAAGCTAATATAAATCAGGCAGCCACAAGCCTGGAAGAGGCTATGAAAGCATCTCAATCAGATAAAATATTTTCCAACAATATACGCGAAGCACTCATTATCTCACTGATAAAAAGACTGTATTATCATCTCAATCACTTTAAGCAATTTAGTTTTTCACAGTTTTCTAAGTCATGGGAAATATGGGATATTTTACAGAACGAATGGGTAAGCTTTGAGCATCAAAACAATAAAATAACTGGGAGAGTTGCTGGCATAGACAAGCAAGGACAACTTGGCATTGTGGATGCTAATGGCCAGCTCACTTTTTTCTCTACGGCCGATATACGTCTAAAAAAATGGGTAGATAAATGAAAACCTTACTAGTGGATGCGGGTAACTCAAGCATAAAGTGGGCAACTCTGAAAGAGGGTGAGCTGTCTGCACATCGGAGCCGTTTTTATAAAGATGAAATGCCCCAACAGATATTTGAAGATATTGTAGCGCCTTATCAAAACACTATTGATGGAATAATTATTGTTTCGGTGCTTGATGATTCGTTTAGACAAGCTGTTGAATCCTTTTGTAAAAAGAAATCAATTCGTCTTGAATTTATCACTTCTACAAGAGAAAAGAATGGCTTAAGAAATGCCTATAATGAGCCTGAAAAACTCGGCGCAGATCGCTTTGTCGCCATGCTGGGGGCACGTTATTTATACCCTGACAGCGCATTTATAAGCGTAGATGTCGGCACAGCAACAACAATTGATGCCGTTACAGCCAATGGACAACACTTGGGTGGCCTGATTTTACCCGGCAGTTCCTTATGTCGCGAAAGTCTGTTAAAAAATACGGCACTATTAGAGAAATGGAGCAGCACTAATCAAGCCTCACAGCCTGAGCTCTTTTCATCAGAAACAACTCAAGCCATTACAAGCGCAAGCTTACTCGGCCTTGCAGGTGCCATTGAATATATCACTACCAAAATGAAACAGAGTGCTAAAATATCCAGCCAGCAGCCTGTTCGATCCATAATATGCGGGGGTGGTGCTGAAATGATTCTATCTTATCTTGAGTCCGATTTTGATTACCATCCGAACCTTCTTATGATAGGTTTACAAGCGATTGCACAGCACAAAAAGGATAACAACGCTCAACAATGAAAAGCTTAGCCCTTATATTATTAATTGCCAATGTCCTATTTTTTATCTGGTCGCAGTACATTAGCAATAATACCTATGTACCCCCGCCATTGGTGGATAAAGGCATACCCAGCTTGACCCTGTTGCCACTAACCAGCCAGGATGCCTATCAAAGCAAGGGCTCTAATCGACAAAGTAGCTGTTACACCTTTGGCCCTTTTAATAGCGAAAAAACGGCGCGTTATATTGCCTCTAAAATTAATGACTATGGTTTGGCTACTGAAATTAAAGAACAGCAAACCATGCAAACACTAAATTTCTTTGTTTACTTGCAATCTTTGCCTTCACGCGAGGAGGCTGAAAAAATAATAAAAGATATGCGCCAAAATGAAATTAAAAATTATAGACTAATAGAATCAGGGCCTTATAAAAATGCTATTGCACTGGGCACATTTGATGATTTAGATCGGGCGCGTCGACACGCAGAATATGTTCGTTATTTAGGTTACGATGCAAAATACACTGCCAGAAAAAAGCCGAAAGAAGTCTACTGGATTAACTATGATGAGCCGTTTGGCAGCAATGCACCAGTGATACAGTGGACCAAGAAGGTTGATCCCCGAGCCAGTGTACAAAAAATACCCAAGGAGTGTGACTTTTAGGGCAGAATAAAATAATAAGAGAAAATAAAGAAATGGCAGGCAATAAAAATAAAAGGGTGCCTACCAAAGATACCGTGAAGTAAACATCGACCTTGAACCGTTAGGTTCAAGTGGGTGCTTTCTAAGGTTTATTAGGCTTACCGCCGTAGCAGTCATGCTCACAAAACCTCTTCAAACTCCCGTAGTTTGTAATTAGGCTCAAGGGACTAACCCGTTTACTCTCACAAATATCCCAGAGGACACCCGTGAGATAATGCTATTACATTAAGCCCGCTTTGTTAAGTACTATCGTCAACCTTCTATCTGATAAAAATCATATAAAGCACTAATAAATCAGTAATCCACCCTGATAATACGCAAGTTATTTCTTTATAATCAGTATTATAGCCAGGCTTGCCAATCAATTAAAAAATGTAATAGCCATATTTTTTATATCTATTGTATTTTTTTATAACGATGATAAACACGGAATAATAGTAAGAAACACTTGATAGTTTTCTTTTTGTTCGCTATAAAAGACAGATAAGTAAACAAAGGGAGAACCAGTTATGTTAACATCCAAACAAGCGTTGGTCTTACAAACGATACAGCAGCTTGCTCAGGAAATGGGTTATCTGCCTACGCTTGAAGAAATCGGCCAGAGAATCGGTATTGGTAGAAGCACCGTTCACAAACATATACAAACCTTAATTAATAATAATTACCTTCAAGAGGCTGACGGAAAAGCCGCTTATCAACTTGCAGAACCGTTTGAGGATGAAGCAAGCTTACCTTATATGGGCAGAATAGCAGCTGGTTGTCCTATTGAGGCAATTCCTGATCAACAAAACATAAATATGGCACAACTCTTTTGTGGCCCTGATAGATACGTCCTAAAAATAGCGGGCGACTCCATGATAGAAGCAGGCATCTGGGATGAAGATTTTGTTGTTATTCAAAAACAAAGCTACGCCAGAGAGGGAAATATCATTGTTGCACTAGTTGATAAATATGAAGCAACTCTAAAATATTATTATCCCAAAGATACGGGCGTAATTGAGCTTCGCCCAGCAAACTCACAATTGGAATCCATGTACTATCCCGCTGAGCAAGTTGAAATACAAGGCGTAATGATTGGTGTTTTTCGAGACTATCAATAATTGCGCCTTTTGAAGTCTATTTTTAAAGCAGTATCGCGCCGTATAAGTAGAAATTCAACAGCCTGCTAGAGTGACGTACCACCCCATTTTTTATTAAGGAGACTCTGAACAACCTAGGTGAATTCTGGCAACGCCAAATTTCCAGAATCAAGGCATGTGAGCTTAGAATGAACGCCTGTGGCATGGTGCAACGAGCCTTGTAAGCGAACATAACGCAGAGTCTGGGAATTTGGCTAAGCCCCGCAGGGTAAGCCTCTAAGGCATCATCTCCGTTGTTGCACTTCTTGTGAAGGTAATGAGCATTCCCTGCGAAGTGCGCCTAGGATATGATGCCTTAGAGACTTACAGAATTTCATCTAGGTTATTCAGAGTCTCCTTAAGCAACTAGAATAACAAGTAGTTGTTTTATTCTGATAGAATACAACGATAATAATGAATCAGACTTAGGGGACTAGAATGATCCGGTATATTTCCTTGCTTAGACAGCTTCATCGCCTTACCTTATATTCGATACTACTATTGTCTTTTAGCAACGTGCATGCGGAACAGCATTCAGTATTAACAGACAGTGAAGGTCAGCCAATACCTCAAGATGTCATTCAACAGCTACTAAACCCTAAAACCTCTTCCAGGCTCAACAAGCCAAAAGCTACCACTAACACCGTAGCACCTAAAGAATCAAAGCCACAAAAAAAGGCAATAAAAAGAAAATATGTTAACAACCCTGTTCTTGAACAGGAATTACTTGAGGACATGAAGGCTGGCCGCGTTGCAAGGGTTAAACAACTTCTAAGAGCAGGAATACGTCCAAATTACAAAAATTATAAAGGTGAAACCCCCTTGGGGATAGCAGTATCCAGGGGCTGGGCATCAATGGTTCTCGATTTACTGGAACATGGTGCCGATATTAACGAAAAAGGTGCTCGAGGTGTTACCCTGCTGCACATAGCAAGTGCTCACGGCATGATTGATGTTGCAAAGATCCTGGTTAAAAATGGATTAGACCCATCGCAAACTACTGATAAAAACTGGACGCCTTTACATATTGCTGCGCGTTATGGACATTGGCAACTCGTCCAATATTTTATTTCTGCCGGGGTCGACCCCGATATTCGTAATTCTGATGGTAAAACAGCACTCGGCCTGGCACGACATCTACGACATCAAGGTGTCATCAAGATGCTTTCCCGAGTAACTAGAGTCAGATCTCTAGATTTTTCTAAGGTGAAAAAATCTAAAAAGAAAAAGCATCGAAAAACTGCTAGTAAAAAAAGAAATAGAAGCAGAAAATAGCGCCCTAACGAAGAAAACAGCTAAAAAGGCGGGGGGTGTACTTCTAGTAATCACTTTTGATAGCTTAACTATCGAATATCCCCTGATTTTCAGATCGTCTGCGCAGTAATTCTATCGTAAACAACAAAATAACCGATATTAATATCAATAATGACGCGGCAGCCAAAATAGTTGGGTTTATTTGCTCCCTCAGACCCGAAAACATTTGTCTCGGTATGGTTCTTTGATCTGGATCGGCCAGAAATATTATCAATACCACCTCATCAAACGATGTTACAAATGCAAATAAGGCGCCTGATATAACACCCGGCCTAATCAATGGAAAGGTTACTTTTAAAAAAGTAGTCACCGGATTTGCGCCAAGACTACTAGAGGCACGAAGCAGTGATTTATCAAAGCCAGCAAGCGTTGCAGTTACCGTTATGACCACAAAAGGCGTGCCCAGCATGGCATGCGCCACAATAATGCCAAAATCAGTGCCAGCAATATCAATCACCGAGTAAAAAAAGTACATTCCCGCAGCAATGATAACCAGTGGAACAATCATCGGTGAAATTAAAATAGCTGTTATCACTGATTTAAACGGCATTCTGTCAGATGCCAAACCTACAGCTGCAACGGTACCTAATATAGTCGCCAATATGGTTGACATAATTGCAAAGTAAAAACTATTTTTCAGGGCAATATTCCACTTCTTATCAGTAAAAAACTCAACATACCACTTTGTGGAATAGGCCTCTGGATCTAGCTTTAACATACCTTCGGTAAACGTAAAAAAAGGTTCCGAGTTAAAAGATAGGGGTACAGTAACCAAAATGGGGAAAATCAAAAATAGCAAAACCAGAGCAACGATAACCCTTAAAGCATAATGCCAGAATTTTCGTAGAGGACTGTAATATACGGGTAGCATTCTATTGCCCTTATTTGTTATAGCTTAATATTACTGGCACCGACCAAGCGATCGTATACCCAGTAAAGCACCATGATTAAAACCAGTAAAACAGAGCCAAGTGCTGCAGCTAGCTCCCAGTTGTTGGTACTGCGCATATGATGGGCAACCAGATTACTTATCAGTTGACCATCAACTCCACCTATCAGTGCCGGCGTAATGTAATAACCAATCGCTATAATAAATACCAATAGGGAACCTGCACTTAAGCCCGGTAAACTCAAAGGGAAATAAACTTTGATAAATGACATAAATGGGTTTGCACCTAACGACTGTGAGGCTCGAACATAGGATGGATCTATACCCTTCATTACACTGTAAAGTGGAAGAATCATAAATGGCAGTAGAATATGCGTCATGGCTAAAATTGTGGAGAACTGGTTGTAAATTATCTCCAGAGGTTTATCAATAAAATTAAAATATAGTAGTGTTTTATTGATAACACCGTTTGATTGCAGTATCGCAATCCACGCAGTAGTACGAACCAGTAATGATGTCCAGAAAGGTAATAACACAAAAATTAACAACACACTGGCTTTTTTGAGGGGAATAAGCGACAGATAGTAAGCCACCGGGTATCCCAATATAAAAGTAAGCAGTGTAATAATAAAAGCAATATAAAAGGTTCGCTTCAAAATGGGTAAATAGACGCGCTGCTCTTCGGGCTGCTTAACTATTTCACCTGTGGGCAGCAATTTATAATCCAAAGCGTTAGCATAATAATTAATGGTTAATTTATCGCCAGCAGATCGAATACCGGTCCAAATGGCTGGGCTGCCCCATTTCTTATGAATAGACGTTAGTAGCTTCTGATAGTTAGCAACCTTATCAAGATCCACTTTCTTTATTTTTCGGGCAGTACGTTTAATAACACTGCCTGTCTGAGGTAAACGACGGTTTACTTCTTCGGCGAATTTTCCTGATTTTCGTGTTTTTTGCAGCCCTTTAATTTCATATGCGAGCGTTTTAAAGGTCTCTTCATTAGGTAACCTGGAAATATCTTTCCATTGCTCTAATTTTTCAATAGTTTTTGGAACGAGGTTTGAAACAGTAGGATTATAAAAACTGCGATAAAGCATAAAGCCGATGGGAGTAATAAAAAACACCAGCAAGAAAAAAAACAAGGGCAACACTAATAACAATGCTTTATTCTTCTCTCGCCGTATCGCCTGATTATATTTGCGTGTGTGCTCACTCGTTAAGGAAAGATCATCATCTGTTGTTTGTGTATTTTCCATCTTATAAAGATGGGGAGCAAAGCTCCCCACAAATGATTACTTAATTAACCAGGCGGTAAACTTTTCACCCAAAGAAGACCCATTGTCTGCCCAAAATTCAGCACTGGCCTTGATACCTTGATCGAGGTGTGCCGAAGGCAATTGTGGTTTAACTTCTTCTGCAATCAACACCATAGATGATTTACGGGTAGGACCATAAGCAACATCCTGCATACCTGCAAGCGACTTGGTTCGAGTCGCAAATTGAATAAACTTGATCGCCTCATCCTTATTCTTGGAGCCTTTTGGTATTGCCCAGCCGTCTAAGTCATAAACCTGGCCATCCCAGACTATATTAAAATTTGCCTTATCTTTCTTAATCGCGCTATATATACGTCCATTAGCAGATTGCACAATAACCGCACCGCCATCATTCAATAGCTGTGGCGCCTGAGACCAGGAATCAAACCACACAATATCCTTTTTGATGGTATCTAATTTTGCAAATGCACGCTTTACACCCTCTTCTGTTCCGAGAACATCATAGATATCTTTTAAGGCAACACCGTCAGCCATTAAAGCCCACTCCAGATTAACCTGCGGCCTTTTTCTGAAAGCACGTTTACCTGGAATCTTTTTGGTGTCAAAAACATCGGCAACGGTAGTTGGTTTAGTTTTTAAATCGTTTTTATGTGCAAATATAATTGACCAAACAATATTGCCAACTGCACATTCATTGCCTAATGCTGCGGGTATAAAATCTTCTTTAGCAGGAGTGCCATCATCCCCTTTTGGAAGTATGTCTTGTGGAAAGACCTCTAACATACCTTCTGAACAGGCACGTTCAACATCGATATATTCTATATCCAGTACGTCCCACTTCACATTTTTAGACTCTACCTGTGCTTTAAGCTCTGCCACGCCTCCGGAATAATCTTCAAATAATACTTTTGTCCCAGATTCTTTAACATAGGGGTCAATCATATGTTTCTTTTGAGCTGCGCCATAAGCGCCGCCAAATGATACTACGGTTAGTTCGCCGGCAAAAACACTGGCTGATAGTAACGAACTAGCTACCAATAATC
>JALWMR010000059.1:0-9337 GCA_027083815.1 Thiotrichaceae bacterium | reverse complement strand
CTTCGGTTCTGTCGATAAACTATAGTTTCTTCTTTCAAGTAACTTTTAATGCTCGACAATCTTTAGCCAACCAACCCAGTGTCACAGCCTGACCTTCCGCCAAGTTTTCTTCTTTAAATGAGTTGGGTTGTTTGATAATAAATTCAGCGCTACCACCTAAAAAAGAAATATAAATTCTCAGATGGTCACCAATATAAATAATTTGCTTAATTACTCCTTCAAAGACGTTATCACATGCTATATCGTTTTTATCCGGGTTTAAAATAACCTTTTCAGGCCTGATAGATAGATAGACTTCCTTATCATTATCATCCAAATGAACAGCAAGGGCTGTAACCTTATCATCCTCAGTCACATTTACCTGTAACAGTTGTTGATCAGCAATAGTTTGTCCTTTCACAACCGACCCATTCAAATGATTGTTTTCACCAATAAACTCAGCAACAAACTTGTTATCGGGTAGCTCATAAAGTGTTTTTGGATCAGATATTTGTTGGATTACCCCTTGCTCAAAAACAGCAATCCGATCAGACATGGTAAGCGCTTCTGTTTGGTCATGTGTCACATAGATTACTGTAAATCCAAGCATTTCATGCAAGTTTTTTATCTCATATTGCATTTGCTCACGTAGATTTTTATCCAATGCACCTAAAGGCTCATCCATAAGCACTAGCTCAGGCTCATAGACCAATGCTCTGGCTAAGGCTACCCGTTGCTTCTGCCCCCCGGATAGTTGATTGGGATAACGATCTGCAAAGGTCGTTAACTCGACCAGGCCAAGGTACTTATTAACCTGATCTTTAATCTCAGATTTATTCATATTGCGAAATTTAAGTGGGTAAGCCAAATTTTCTGCAATGGTCATATGCGGAAACAGCGCATAGTTTTGAAACACCATTCCAATATTACGTTTGTGCGGTGTAGTATGGCGTATTGGCTTATCGTTTATATAAATCTCGCCACTGGTTATATCTTCAAAACCTGCAAGCAGCATAAGACAGGTTGTTTTACCAGAGCCTGATGGCCCAAGCATGGTGACAAATTCACCCTGGGCAATATTAAGGTTAAGCTCTTTTACGACAAAGACTTTACCATCATAACTTTTTTTTACTTTGTCAAACTTAACGCAAATATCACTCATATAAAGATTTCAAACCTGGAAGATTAATAAACTATAGCTCACTACCGGATAATTACTTCTAATAAATAGCTAGCAGGCTGTTGAAATTCTACTTATACGGCACGATACTGCGTTAAAATAGACCTCAAAATGCTCATTTACTCCAGTAAACTGTGCTTTTTCGGTCGATTTTGCCTTGTCTCGCACTCGTCTAAGCGAATTTCAACAAGCTGCTAGGAGGCATCCTTCCCACTTTCAAAATGAAACTGTGCTCCTTCTCGAATTCCTGAGGGCCACCGAGTTGTCACTGTTTTTAAGCGAGTATAAAAGCGTACACCTTCCATACCATGGATCGAAGTGCTGCCAAACAAGGAGCGTTTCCAGCCACCAAAACTATGCATAGCAACAGGTACAGGAATAGGCACATTAATCCCAGCCATGCCGACTTGTACATTCATGGCAAAGTGCCGTGCAGTATCACCATCGCGGGTAAAAATAGTAGCCCCGTTTCCATATTCATGGGCATCTATCAGCTCAAGTGCTTCGGCATAGCTAGCAACTCGAACAATAGATAAAACAGGCCCAAATATTTCATCCGTATAAATTGACATATCTGGAGTTACCTTATCAAACACGCAGCCACCTACAAAATATCCTTCTCTTGCAACCTCGCCACGGCCATCTATTTTAAGAACCGCCCCCTGTGCCTGCCCTTGCTCAATATAAGTAAGAATACGGTCTTTACTTTCTTGTGAGATCACCGGGCCCATTTCAACCCCTTCATCATCAAACTTGCCAATTTTCAATGCTCTAACCATGGGTTCTAACTGCTCAATAAGCCGATCTGCTGTTTCATCGCCAATTGTAACAACTACGGAAACAGCCATACAGCGCTCCCCTGCAGAACCATAGGCGGCACCGATAATGGCATCACAGGCTTGATCCATACTGGCATCGGGCATCACGATCATATGATTTTTAGCGCCGCATAGTGCTTGCACCCGTTTATTATGCTTACTTCCCTCTTGATAAATATATTCACCTACAGCCGTAGAGCCAACGAAGCTCACTGCACTGATATCTGGATTGTGTAGTATCTCATCAACCGCTTCTTTATCTCCAACCACAGTATTCAGCACACCTGCAGGTAAGCCTGCCTCTTCAATTAACTCCGTTAAGCGTAAACCACAACTTGGGTCTTTTTCAGAAAGCTTTAAAACAAAAGTATTGCCACATGCAATGGCGACAGGGTACATCCACATGGGTACCATGGCAGGAAAGTTAAAAGGTGTGATGCCTGCACAAACGCCCATAGCCTGGCGCATATTATAACTATCAATTCCATCTGATACGTTTGCGGTAAAATCGGACTTTAAATGATTATTAATTGCGGTACAAAATTCGACCACTTCCACACCACGCAACACTTCTCCCTTTGCGTCCGCTAAAGTTTTACCGTGCTCTTCTGAAATCAAAGTTGCAAGCTCATCTACATGCGTTAATAGCAATTCACGATAATTAAACATCACCTGCGCACGCTTGGAAGGTGGCACATTGCTCCAGGCAGGAAAAGCTTCTTTGGCTGATTCCACAGCCAACTTAACATCTTCAGCGCTGGCACCTTGCATCTGCCGTATTAATTCACCTGTAGCTGGATTAAAAATATCAAACAGGGTTTTTGAATGACCGCTTATTTTCTTACCATTAATAATATGTTTTAGATTATTCGACATTTTATCTCTCAGAATTAGTTATTTGATTAGGCCTCTTATATTAGTAGTTATAGCCACTAAGCGGAAAAAAAGTAGTGCCAGTTAAGCTTGGCAAAAAGCACCAGTTTTTTTATCTCATGTCAATAGTACTTATGTACTAGCCTGAATTTACCATTTTTATTTCTACTTCTGTGCTTAATACTCGATAGCCTTACATTTTTTAAGAAATTGTACTGTGGGAGTCAATAATAATGAGAAGTAATAATAAAGCATCAATAGTAATTGGGCTCTTGTTAGCTGGTAGCATCTCTCCATCCATCACTATTGCTGACGTCAGACTACTTACAGAAGGTGATAGTGGGGGCTGGATAAAACCTGATCAGGCAATAAGAATATCAATTGACCCCCAACCTAAAGAGCTAGCTGTTTTTATTGGCAGTACAGATGTTAGCTCCTTCTTTAGCAGACAAGCTGATGGCACATATATTTACGATGCAACAGCACTAGCATTGCCTTTTGGTAGTAATGAACTAAAAGTTTATGATAAAGCAAAAGGCTCTTCAAATTGGGAAGAACTGGGGAACGTTGAGCTAAATGTCCTGACAAAAAATGGTTTCAGCGTATCAAAAGTAACCCCTTCTGTTGAAGTTAATATTAATTCAAAGCTCTCTGATAGTCGCTCCGGAGATGCTGAAGAGCCCGACCGTAAAACATTTACTGACTTTGACTCATCCATTACCTTTGAGTCAGAACATAAACGTACCGGAGGCTTACAAATAAGCTCAAGCAGTAATATTGTAAGCACCAGCAATAGAGAAGCCGCCTTGCGTTTTGATGAGAAAGAAAATGACGCCCCCAAAGTAGATCTCAGTGAGTATGTTGTAACAGCTGTTAAAGGTAAAACAAAAATCCAGCTAGGTCATATTTCACAAGGAAGCCATCCTCTACTTGTCGATAACTTATCAAATCGAGGGATCACCATAGATAGGCAACTTACTGACCGGGTGAGCGTAGCGCTATCACATCAAAGTGGGCGTGAAATTACTGGTTATAGTCATATACTTGGCTTTACAACTCACAAAAGCAAGATATCTACATTTACTGTAGGCTTTGATTTATTGAGAAAACGCCCCGGAGGAGCCAAACTTGAAGTTTCTTATTTGACAGGCACAAGGACTCCTGAAAGCAACTTTGATGAAGGACAAGTTCCTACAGCAGAGGATAGTTCTGGTTATGGCGTACGGCTCACCACCAATAGCAAGTCAGGCAAACTGACAACTGATTTAGCCTATGCGCGCAGTAAATATACCAACCCCACAGAAGAAACGCCTGAGTTTAACGGCGAAGCAATCGTAGATGTAAAGCCAACCACCAATAATGCATATTATGCACTAATTGGTTATCAGTTATTAACAGAGAAAAAGCTAAGTAATAACATAACTGCTGACTTATCAGTTAATATCAGGTATGCCAAGGTTGACTCTGAATATCGATCATTGGCAGCATCTCCAAACCCGGATGAGCGACTTAAAGAAATTGGGCTAACAGGTCGAGTTGCTAAAGTGGACTTTCAGCTAAAGCACTCAAGGTCACGCGACAACCTTGAAAACATTGCCTCTATTCTTACCACCCAAACCAATACATCCGAGCTTTCCATAAGCACCTCATTAAAGGAGTTATTTGGAGTAACCAAAGCCGGGGACCCTAATCGTTATAACAAACTATTACCCAGCTTAAGCCTAAGCGCCCAGCGCGTCAGCCAATATGCATTAAATAGCCCTAAAACAGAAAATTCTGATTTTAATGATAATAGCCATTTACCAGACCAGCTCAATTTAATCCTGGCCAATAGCCTTGAATGGGAATTTGACAAATGGGGGCTAGGCTATCAAACAGAGTGGTCCGATCAGGACAACAGGCAAGTTGGCAGAGAGAATGCTGACTTCCAGACACTAGGCCACCAGGTTAGCCTAACATTGCGACCCAGGGATTCTATAACAGTGGCACTGTCGGCAGGGCGTGTAAGAACCCGTGATGTTGAACAAAGCACCAAACGCTATGACAACACCTATGGGATTAATCTGGATTGGCAATTAAATGACAAATTTACTTTATCAGCCAGTCACTCAAAAAACAGGAGTAAAGATAACATAGACATTTCCAAAAGCTTGAGCATTAGCAATGAAGTAAAGCTGAGTTATCAACTTTCAATCCCGGTACCAAGTGGAAAAAAACTACCCGGACAAATGTTTATTCGATATGCCAAAGAAAGGGCTAGCAATTCAAATACAGAACAAGAGTTTGAATCTAGCGCTAGCAACTCAGCCGTATTTGCCGGCATTAACTTTAGTTTTTAGGAGGCCATATGTATTTAATTAGTAGAAAGGTATTCACAATAATAGCAACGCTAGTCTCACTGGCCTTTTCAATAGAAAGTTCTTTTGCATTAACAGGAGTTAATCCAACAGGTGTCAATGTAAGATCACATGGTGTAACCACTGTATTTCTTACCTTTCAGGGCACAGCAGGGCAAACATCATCAGAAGGATTTTGGTGTGGTGAAATTACCGTTCCTGCCAACACTGTAACGAATACAAACCCCTGCGTACCGGGAACACTCTTTGGATTCTTGCCTAAAAAGCTGAATCTGGCTCGCAATAGTGGTACACGGGGTGCAAGCAACCTGACTGATATTATGACAATTCCATCATCTGTTTCCAGACGCGCCTATCAAGATGCCAAAGCTGGCAAGAAATCATCGTTCTTCTATGTTAGGAAATTCTCCGGTGTCGGAGGCGATCAATATGTTGCCGTTACTTGCAGAATGGCCGGTGGTGGCGCTCGGGTACCGCTTGCATTAACCAATGTTGATTTGGTATTCAGGGATGAAGAAGGTGATAAGCCAGTTACCCTGATAGTCCAAAACACACTATCTCCAAGTGTTGGTGCAACCATTTCTTATAATGGATCAGGCCGCCTTAAGGGGCGCTGGGAAGTCGTGGAGCCGGGCGATGAAGAGCCAACAGCAAATGATTTATTAACCGAAGCCAGCTTACCGATTGAGCAACGTGGATTACAAAGAAGATACCGGCTTCTAGAGCGCTTTAATGTGTTTTTGCCACCAACAGGAAGAGCATTTATACCTGGTCCAAAAGTCACCAAAATTCCAACACGAGTGAAAGGCCCCTACAAATTACTCTTTAGAGTTGAAGCAACCTACGATAAGGAAGGCAACTCAAACACCACAACAGGCGTTACACAATCTGGCGGAGTTGCAGGATTTACCATGCCCGTATTGCGCTATTATGTTGCCGCAGATGCTGATGTACGTGATGCTCTGGCAAATAGCAAGGGAAGAGGAAGAGTTGCCTTGTTATCACCATTAAATAACGTCGTTCTGAGAAAAGGCCAGCCTGTAAGGTTCAGTTGGAAACCAACAGCAAATACCAAACTCTATTTTCTTGAAATAAAAAGCAATAATAAACCAGTTCTCTCAGCTATCCTAAAAGACAATAAAACTCATTATATTGCGCCACCCTGGCTGACAAAGGAATCCGGCGAATCAATTCGCTGGAGGGTCATATCAAAATCCGGAGATGGAAAGGTTGTAGCAAGTAGCCCGTGGAGAAACCTTAGTTTTACTCAATAAGCAAATAATCTCTATAACCAGCATATTCTGCTGGGAGGATAATAATGGGTCTTTTAAATACAATTATTAATCTTAAGAACCTGGTTACAGGTGGTTCTGCAGATGTTGTCGTGGATGTTGAGCCTGCTCTTCGTGGTGTTCCATTTAATATTACAGTACAAGTGCTGGTCGCCGGTGAAGAACTACAAATTGAAGGAGCGTATTTGCAAATTCAAGGGGTTGAGGATATTGAAGTGCCACATCAATATATTGATAAGCAAACAGCTAATGAATCTAAAAATTCCTCAAAAAAAGAAATCATCAGACGACATACCATTACCTCTGAACAAAAAATTCAAATAGCGCAGCAAATGGAGCTAGAGGCCAATGAAGCCTATAAGTGGGATGCTGTTGCAAAACTAGCGCCGAATAATGAGCCTGTCTATAAGGGAAAACATTGCAATCACCACTATCGTATAAGGGCTTATCTGGACTGTTACGGAAATGATCCAGACTCAGGCTGGGTAGACCTGCAAATAGCCTGATTTTTTTCCTTTACACAAGGCGCTGAAATGAAAAACTGAGAAAACAGCTAAAAAGGTGGGGGGTGTACTTTTAAACATACAATAAAGCTCTCTATTATGCATGAATCTTAGTATTATGCTGATTTATTAGTTATTTCATGCAAAAAAATGGCTTTAATTGAAAATCAACGTAATCTTTTTGAAATCCCGGACGATATTCATTATTTAAACTGCGCCTATATGTCGCCCTTACTAAAACAGGCGTCAAAAGCAGGTCAAAATGGCATAAAGGTCAAAGAAAGTCCGTGGAAAATAACCCCCCCTGATTTTTTTAAACAACCTGATCAAGCACGCAGCTTATTTTCCAGCCTAATCAATGCTAATACTCACGATATTGCGCTGATTCCTGCCGTATCCTACGGAACAGCAATTGCAGCGATCAACCTGCCTTTGCAGAAAGATCAAAAGGTGCTGGTGTTGGCTGATGAGTTTCCTTCGAACCTCTATGCCTGGCGTGTAAAAGCCGGTCAGCAGGGAGCCAGCATTAAAACAGTCTCTCGACCCACAGATAATGACTGGACAAGTGCCGTACTAGAAGCACTGGATGATCAGGTTCAAATTGTCGTTTTACCCCATACTCATTGGGCTGATGGTGGCCAATTAAAGCTGGATGAAATCGCAGACATGCTTCGTCAAA
This sequence comes from Thiotrichaceae bacterium, assembly GCA_027083815.1. GTDB lineage: Bacteria > Pseudomonadota > Gammaproteobacteria > Thiotrichales > Thiotrichaceae > Cocleimonas. The sequence continues at coordinate 1,656 of JALWMR010000059.1, read as the reverse complement.
AAGGATGTGCACTAGTGCTTGATGTCACTCAATCATTAGGTGTCGTATCACTTGATGTGCAAACTATTAAACCTGATTTTTTAATATGTGCCACTTATAAATGGCTACTTGGCCCGTATAGCATGGGCTTTCTCTATGCTGATTCAAAATACCAACAAACAGGCCACCCCCTTGAACAAGGCTGGATTAACAGACCGGGGGCAGAAAACTTTAGCCGTCTAGTTGATTATACTGACAGCCTAAACCCTGATGCCTCCCGTTTTGATATGGGTGAGCGTTCCAATTTTCAATTACTGCCGGTTGTTATCAGTGCGCTTGAGCAAATCCATAATTGGGGGCAAGCTAATATTGAATCCTCGCTGAATCACTACGCAAGTGAACTACTTGAGAGCTTAATGGCACTGGGTTTCACCAGCTATAATAAGGCATTTCGTTCACCGCACTATTTAGGTATTCAACATCCTGACGGATTGCCAGATAATTTATTAAAAGTCTTATCAGATAAACAAATTTATATCAGTCAACGCGGTGATTGGCTACGCATAACGCCGCATCTCTACAATCACGAAGAAGATGCACAAGCCTTGATAGCCGCTTTAGCCAGCATACATGCCTGAATAGAAACAATAGCTCGCCGGCCATAAATAATGGGGGGTGTTCATGCCACCAGGCAAGCCAATTGTTTTTTTATCTATTTGTGTCCGGTAAAAAACGAATATAACATAGGCCACAATGAACTTTATTGACAGCCATACCCATTTGGATTTCGCCGAGTTTGATCATGATCGAAAAGAGGTGCTTGATCGCGCCGCCAAAAATCATGTTAGCGATATTGTTATCTCAGGCACCACAGCAAAACGTTGGCCATTAATCAGCCAACTTGCCTGTGAAAATTGCTCACCAAAATGTCACGCAGCTTATGGTTTGCATCCAATGTTTATGAATGAGCATAAAGATGAAGATATCGCAGCTTTAAAAAAAATTTTAACATCGAAAAAAGCGGTTGCAGTGGCAGAAATAGGCCTTGATTTCTTCATTCCTAACCCTGATCGTGATGCACAAATTAAACTGTTTGTTGCCCAATTGGATATTGCTAGACAAATGAATTTACCGGTTATTATTCACGCACGTAAATCTCAGGATATCGTATTAAAGTATCTACGCCGATTTCCTGATTTACGAGGCTCTATGCATAGCTTCTCAGGCAGTGAGCAACAGGCGAAGCAATTTATTGATTTGGGCTTTTATTTAGGTTTTGGAGGGCCAATCACTTATACTCGCGCCACACGACTGAGAAAGCTAGTAAGCAACTTGCCACTTGATACTATGTTAATAGAAACTGATTCGCCCGATCAAAGCGATAGTAAACATCAAGGTAAGCGCAATGAACCAGCCTATTTACCCAATGTTGCCGTAACAGTTGCCCTTTTACGTGACATAAGTGTCGAAGAAGTAGCTCAAGCTACAAGTGATAATGCGCGAATATTATTTAAACTTTAAGCTGAATCCGTAGCTTCAGTGGGCCGTAGTTAAGGAGCCTCTTGTATCTCTCAAAAGATGATAAATTAGATAGCTTCTGATTTATCAGGACACAGAGGAAGCTTGTGAGCCTCTAAAGTGCATTGACACTGTTATTCAGATCAAGCCCCTCTGTGT
>JALWMR010000058.1 GCA_027083815.1 Thiotrichaceae bacterium | reverse complement strand
TGGCCCCAAAATGGCTGAAAACCTGTCGAAGCTCGGCATCGAAAAAGTTCAGGACTTACTGTTTCATCTGCCTTTGCGCTACCAGGATAAAACCCGTATTTACCCCATCGCCAGCACTCATCATGCTCAGGAGGCGATGATTCAAGGCGTGGTTGAACATTCGGAGATTGTCTACCGGGGCAGGCGCATGATGATCTGCACCCTGTCGGATCAATCCGGGATGATTACGCTGAGGTTTTTTCATTTTGGCAATGCACAGCAAAAAATGCTCAGTCGTGGTGTTAAAGTTCAATGCTTTGGTGAAGTACGCCTCGGTAAAAATGGCCGCGAAATGGTGCATCCCGAATACAAGATTCTAAAAGAGGGTCAGATTGACGCACTGGCCGAATCACTCACCCCCATCTACCCAAGTACGAAAGGATTGCAGCAACGCAGTCTGTTACGTTTGGTGGGCGAAGCACTTAAGCAACTAAAAGAGCTAGATGACTTAATCCCGGTGGCAGTATCACAAGCGCATCACTTAGGTGATCTAAAAGATGCTTTAAAAACATTACACCAGCCCCCGCCTGATATGTCAGTCGGGCAATTGCTGGAACGCAACCACCCCTCCCAGCAACGTTTAATTTTTGAAGAACTACTGGCGCATCATATCAGCCTGCGTAAGCTCAGAGAGCAACAGCAAAAAGCGCAGGGAATTGCCTTAATGGCAAAGGGTGAATTATTTGAAAAACTGATGACTACTCTAAGCTTCGAACTCACCGGCGCACAGCAAAAGGTGATTAAAGAAATCAACCAGGATTTGCAACATGCCTGGCCGATGAGCCGACTGGTGCAAGGCGATGTTGGTTCGGGAAAAACACTGGTAGCGGCTGCGGCCGCACTGAATGCAATTGAAGCAGGTTATCAGGTTGCCATTATGGCACCCACTGAAATTCTGGCGGAGCAGCACTATAAAAGCTTTGTTGAGTGGTTAACGCCAATGGGTTTATCCGTAACGCTAATTTCGGGCAAACAAAAGGCCGCCATGAAACGCGATGGCCTGGAGAACACCGCATTAGGTCACAATCAGCTGGTCATTGGTACTCATGCACTGTTCCAAAATGATGTACAGTTCAAGAAGCTTGGATTAATTATTATTGATGAGCAACACCGTTTTGGCGTACATCAGCGTCTGGCACTACGCGAAAAAGGCAAGCACCAGGATCTCTATCCTCACCAGTTGGTAATGACCGCCACACCCATTCCCCGCACCCTGGCAATGACAACTTATGCCGATATGGATTACTCGGTAATAGATGAATTACCTCCCGGTCGAACCCCCGTTAAAACAGTCGTTATCAGCAATACACGTCGCGCCGAGATTGTGGAGCGCATTGACAAGGTATGCAATGAAGGAGCACAGGTTTACTGGGTGTGCACCCTGATTGAAGAATCGGTTGCACTACAATGCCAAAATGCCGAAGAAACCTGGGAGCTATTAAAAGAAGCATTACCCAATCAATCCATCGGGCTGATTCACGGGCGCATGAAGCCAGATGAAAAAGAAGCGATTATGGCTAAATTTAAAGCGGCAGAGATTCATCTTTTGGTGGCCACAACCGTCATCGAAGTAGGTGTTGATGTACCCAATGCTACATTGATGATTATTGAAAATGCAGAGCGCCTTGGTTTGGCTCAACTGCATCAACTACGCGGCCGTGTGGGACGAGGAAGCAAAGTCAGTAGCTGTGTATTAATGTACCAAACGCCACTATCGCAAAATGCCCGAAGACGACTTGAAGCACTGCGTAACTCAAATGATGGTTTTGAAATCGCACAAATTGATCTGGAAATACGCGGCCCCGGCGAAGTGTTTGGCACTCGTCAAACAGGTGAATTGCAATTTAAAATTGCCAAGCTACTCGAAGACCAACAATTACTGCCAGCAGTACAAAAAGCAGCTCAAATACTCCTGAAAGACCACCCCGAAAAAGCGAATAAACTGATAGAGCGGTGGATAAAGCACGCAGATCAATATGCCGCTGTATAACCTAGCAGGTTGTTAAAATTCGCTTAGACGAGTGCAAGACAAGGCAAAATAGACCGAAAAAGCGCAGCTTACTGGAGAAAATGCCAAGCCGAGCTGAAAACGAGACAATATTGGAGCGTAGCGACGACTACCCGCAGGGTGCGTTTAACAAAACGCATAAAAAGTGGGGGGGTGTACTTTTTACGCTATAATTATCTGGTTTTTTACCCATTTTTCTTTAACAATTGAACACATAGCCCTGAATAAAGCCTTTTTAAGCGCTTCTATTAAGGAAGTCCTGATCAAGTCTAATTATTTTTAGCTTGTCAAAACCGCCACTATTTTCCACGAAGATCGGCGCAATAGAATGACTATTACGTCTCTCTTCGTGAAAAATAGCGACAATTTTTTCTGCGCTAAATTCTAATCGACTTAATCAGGGCTTCCTTAACAAAATAGCTAATAACACCTGATTTAATGACAAATAAAACACTATTTTCCATAATTGAGTCACCTACCTACCCCATTTTAAGCGCGCTTTATAAGCAGCAAGACATAAATGAGTTGTGCTTCAAATCTATGCGGAAGCTAATGAGCAAGATTAAAAAGATGCGACCTGATTTTATTGCAGCTGAGTTCTTTTATGGCTATGGCAATAATTATGCCGGAATAAATATCAGTAACCTGGATGTTATGCTGTATACCTTACAACGCTATTCGCCTACAACAAAAGTCATTGTTTTTGTTGATAAAGAGGAAAGGCAATATGTCGATAAACTGAATGATATTCTACCTTTACATGCAGTAATAACGCATCCCGTTAATCAGGCTGAGGTATTAAAAGCCCTGGTTGATTAAACCTGTACTCCTTAATCAGTCTTTACTTAACAAAAAGGTCTACAAAATGCAGACCTTTTTAACCCTTAGTTTATCATGTACTTATTACTTCCAAGAAGCGCTTAACTGAGGTATTTAGGATTAACTACTTTCAACCCGTCTTCTTACTGTCAATAAGCTGATGACCAGTAACAATAACCAACTCATACTCCCACCACCAGCGCCAGAGCTTACTGCTTCTTCATCTGAAGAGCCTGAAGTTAGCTGCACCTTTGGTAGCGTTGGCTCATTATTATTTGCATAAGCAACTGAATCCTCTGGTACTGGCATCGGTAATGCTCTATTTGCATATTGTCCGGGGCCAAAGTCATATTCAAAGGCACCATTATCAGGGTAGTTATCACTGGTATTTCCACCCCAGGCTTCATTGAGTCCATAAAAAGCAACCTTAACAACCTGATGCAAGGAAACCAGACTTCTGGGGAAACTAAGTTCAGCAATATTATTTCTAAAGCGCATATCGACCGGGCCTTGCTTTATCCACTTCCAGTTACTTCCTGAGCCGGCATATTTATAGATGCTATTATTCTGCATAATATAATCAGCGCCCACTGCTCCTAATGAGGTATAGCCGGTATTTGCATTGTTATCCGTATCAAGCAGAACCAACCAGCCCCACTCCATATACACACCAGATTGTGCCGACGGCTCTACCTGACCATGGTTTTCAAACATCATGTAGACCGTTGTACTATTGTGCGCGATTCCAGCCCTAAGCCAGTTAATCGGGTTTGAGGAATTGGTATTAACATCATCAGCATCATCTTCAAACAGGGTTAGGCTATTCCAGTCTGAGCGTTGCCCATCAATGGATATTCCGCCCGCCACGACTGGATTAGATATGGCATTGCTTGCTGGCGGCTGTGCGTTAATGGTTAAGTTGACAGTCGCTATATTACTGCTCGCCTGATGAGAGTCTGTTACTTTGAACCTGAAGCTGTCTGTGCCAGTGTAATTTGCATCAGGTGTGTAGCTAACGTGCAAACTACCCCCTGAAACGGCCAAGGTACCATGCGCCGGTTGCTGTACTATGCTCATGCTCAAGGTATCACCTGCATCTGGATCAGAGGCTTCTAGTGCCAGGTTAATTGTGGTATTAACCATTAAAGACCAGCTTTTGTCTACCGCTACAGGAGGGTGATTAACATTCGGCGGCGGTGTTCCACCAAATGAATAGGAAAATGGGTGATTTGCATCATTAGGGTAATAGTCAGTTGTATTACCACCATACGCCTCATTCACTCCGTAAAATACAACCTTTAGTGATGAGGTGTTACCCAGCATGCTTCGTGGAAATGCCACTTCAACAGTATTGTTGCTAATTTTGCTGCTAACACTGCGTATTCTTTTCCATTTCCAGTCTGTTCCAGAGCCGTTATATCGGTATAAACCAGAACCCATCACAAGATAATCTGCGCCAACTGTATCACTGAATGGGTAACCGGTAGTCGGATTATTATCGGTATCCATATAGGCGGACCAACCCCATGGTAGATAATTCGGGTTACTAATTGCACCATGGTTTTTGTACAAGAGGTACACTTGCGAATCAGAGTGAGCCATTGTCACAGACTGCCAATCAATAACATTTACTGAACCACTCGGAATATCATCAGGGTCAGCGGGAAATGCGGTTAAGCCATTCCAGTCTGATGTATCGCCATTGACAGAGATTGATGAGACTGGATTGGATATAACGCCACTGGGTGGTGGAGGCGGAGGAGGATTGCCGATGCCATCTTCGCTCACATACATTTTTTGCACACCGTATATTTCAAGACCGCTTCTGTCATAAGTAAAGCCATCACCATTCGATGCTTCTTGCCAATGTTGCTGCGGATTTGCCGCATCTCTGGCAATTACCCGATAATAATACGTTCCTTTCGGATGCGCCCAGGTGATCGTATGTCTTGAGGATGAAATATTTGGGACTGTGCGGATAATCGTTCCAGGCTTGAACTCTTTATCCGTTGCTATTTGCAATTCATATACTATGGCTTGATTCGTCAGGCTTTCAGATTCTGTCCATTGAAACTGTATTCTATGATTTGACAAAAACTCAGGAACATCAACCCAGAACGGCATTGGGTCATTAACTCGCTCCATAAAGCGGGCATAGTTAAAGTTAACATTATTAGCCAGATTTGAGAATACACGGTTAAAATCGGCAACCCTTTCTGGATCAGTATTACCTTGAACATAGATATAATCCCAATCGGGAACATTTGTATAATCAGGTGCTTGTTGCGTTAGAATTGGAAAAACCAGATTATAGTAAGCATCGGTTTTTGCCCGGATTTTCTCAGGTGTTAGATACTTGTTCTTTATTTCAAGAACTGCCGCTTTAAGCAAGTCAAGATTACCCGGCTCTCTTAAAAAACGTCTATGTAATTTGCTTTCCCACCAGTTTCCCACACCAAACCACCAGCGAGGAAAATCTTCAATCGGTTCATTCGGGTCATCAAGCGTTTGACCAAAGGAAAGATCGTAGTCCCATGGAACCAGATAGAAATGGTCATTTTCTTTGGGGTTATAAAGATAATAATTATGGAAATTTGTGTCGGCATTGTTTAGTAAAATGTTAACCGCAAACCAGGTTAAATAATTATCACGGTTAAAGTATTTACCCATTATCTGGGTATTAAAGTCCACCGCTGGATCATTAACATCCTTCACCATCTGGGCGAGTGAAAAATGCTTCTTGCCACGTTTTATTTCCAGAACCCGTTCAAAGGCATCTTTGTCAACTGGTTTACCTGTTACAGGATCAATGGCTAAAGCGGGATCATTATCAAAGTTAAATAATTCCACTTTGTACACACGGGAATCCTTGTTCCAGCCGCGTCTGACCAGGTACTCTTTTCCAAAGTGTTCTACATGCGTATAAAAACCATAGTCTTCATTATTACCCTGATTGTTTATTTTGAAATGAACAAACTGGGTGCGCATGCTGGGTAAATTTGGAATTTCCGAAAACAAATCATAACTTAGCTTATTTCTTACCCGGGTGAAATCGTACATTGCCTTAACAAGCTGTATGCGGCGCTCGCCACGCCACAAGTTTTCTTTACTATCCAGTTTAACCCTAAAGGATTTTTGTGCGACAAGCCGGCTGGTTGCACCACGTTGTCGTAACGTAGCATTAGATACCAGCCCGTCATCAGGGAAGTCATCTGCCGTCATATGTACTTTAATTTCAGGTTTAAAATCATCCGTTCCATCAATATCATTAAGGATATCGTTTAAAGTACAGCCTGCGTAGTTACCTGTGACGCA
>JALWMR010000057.1 GCA_027083815.1 Thiotrichaceae bacterium | reverse complement strand
CTGCTTATATCTCTACGAAGTTCAACGGTGCCTGTGTCTATGGTTGCGTCATTATTAGTGGACTCATTTTTATCAAATATGCGTTTAATACCATGGTGAAGGCTAATTTGAGTCTTTTTATTTATTTTACGGTTATAGTGCATATTATGCACAATCTTTTGTGTTCGGATTTCAGTGTCATCCAGTACAGAGTTTGAATCCTCGTCAATGAGATCTAATCGACTAAAGAATATGAAGTCTTCTTCCTTTGGGTGCCATGCCGTACCCAGGCTCAGCTTCGCTAGTGTTTTATCCTCACCATTATTTTTTTCAGAGTTATAGTAAGAAAGCTTGCCACTGATTTGTTTGCCATCATTCAGATGACGGATTAGGCTGGCTGTAAAATTGATCTTATCTTCTAAATCGCCATTTCTGTACTCGGCGCGGCTAGTCCAGCTCAGGTCTTTGTCATTACTGCCTAAGCCAATAGAGAATGCAGTATAGTCATCTCGCAGTGGCCCATCAATCGCAGGCTCATTTGTATTGAACTGTGTTTGTGATCCGCCGATAGTTTTGGCGCGGTCAATACTAAAGTCAGCTCTTATTTTGTCGGTCACCTTTATTCGCTGGCTTAGTCCCAGTGTGGCATAGTTTCTTTGCCCTTGATCATTTCTTTCCTGTGAATAGCTTGTTTTGGCTTTGGCACCTTTCCAAAGTGACTTGCTAAGCCCAACACGGCTTGTTTGTGTTTTTGTTTTGCCATTGTCTGTTATTTCATGTTCTGCAAATAAGGAAACATCTTTGTTTAGGCGTACATCGACACCAACAGTTGCACGATCCGGGCTTATTTCAGAGCCATTTCCACCATTAAAACCTTTTTCAATATTTCCCCTTACGGATACTTTGCCGTCTTTACGGGTATATTTTCCACCGAGGATAAGGCTATTGGTGCGGATTGTTTTATCGTCCAGCTTTTCCTGGGTATGTCGAATACCAGTATTAAGCTCAAATTGTTTGTAATGTTTAATAATCGCCAAGTTTGCCAGTTTTCTTTGTTTATTATTCGACAAGTTTTTCTGTTGCGATATTTCGGCATTTAGCTCTGTATCATTATCAAACTTATAACGGATCTCTGCCCCGATCTTACGAGTATCACTTTCTATACTTCTTGTACTGCCTTCTGAACCTAAGCCAAACCCTTTGTCTTGCTTGCGATAATAGAGCCGGGCTTCCATGTTTTCGATCTGTTTTTCCAGTTCGATGATTTCAGCACTGGTTTTATTGTAATCGCTTGATGATGATTTAGATTGGGCTATTTCAGCGTGTATTTTTGTGTTGGGTGTCAGCTTATAACGCGCATCAAGACCAACCAGGGAATCATTTTTACTATTAGCTTTATTGACAACAATAGTACTTAGTCCAACTTCCAGTTTTTCATCTTTACTTTTAACGGCTACACGACCGCCTGCAAGCAGATCTTTTTCAGTATTGTCTGTTTCACTATCATAATCAATTACAATAAAGACCGGGTTAAAGTTTTGATCTCGCCCATTAATAGGGAACTTAAAGAATAAACTGCCTGCATCATAATCAATCGTGTAGTCCTGATAACGACTTAGCTCTTTTGATTCCAGTATTCTGTCTGAATGAAAACGGTCTCGCGTTTCAATTTTGATGCGTTCACTGTTAACCAAAATATTATTATTTAAGTGATAAAGGCCGGAAGTACCATCACCGGGTATTTCTTCATGATGATGCTTATTACTTGTCTCACTGATAAAGGCGGTGTACTTAACTTGCTTGCCATTATATTCGCTTTTTATTCCTGTTAACACTCGCTCATATTTAGTTAAATCGGTAACGCTAAGGCCTGTTTGATAATCACCAAACAGAGCATAGAAATTATCATTTTCAATTTTCAAATAGAGTTTTTTTGAACTGGGTGCATTGTATTGGCTATTACTGTTATCTGCATAAATGGTGTACCAGGCATCTGGATCAATATTGTTAATTGGTCTTTCCAGAGCTGTTTCTCCATCACGTTTTTTCTTATGCGTATCGTAAGCAATTGTTAATAGGTACTTACCTTTTACTCTCCCTTTGGCAAAGAAAGCAACACGGCCTCTTTTGAAGGTTTTATCAGCTTTATCCAGATCTTTAAGTGTTTGCATATTGCCACTTAATGTCTTGTGCGCAAGGGTACCTTCAGCAATGCCCACCATGATCCAGTTGCGAAGTTTTGGTTTTAACCAGCTTGTAATGACTTTCTCTTTATTATTTCTGAGTTTGATTTTTAGCTTAATTTCACCAGATTGAGTGGTAGGATTTAGCTTGATATAAGCAATTCCTCCTTCTTCAATTTGGTATTTATAAGTGCCAGAAATATTTTCATTCAGGTCAAGCTTGTCTTCATTATCCTGGGTTTTTACCTTATAACGACTATCAACCAAGGTATAATAACCATGCGTATTAGCACGCATGGGGAAGCCATCCTGATCTTTGACTTTAATGGCAATGACAGGAGCTGTCTTCCCGTCGGCGATCAGGGTAGATTTATCAGCCAAAAATTCGACTGAATCTGGCTCACCAGAGAAGTGTATATTATGTGTTTTGCGAGCTATTTCTTTTCCTGATTTAGTCTTTAATATCACAAGCAAAGTATTGTTTTTGCGATTAATGTCTATATCCACACCTTTCCAGCGTCTGACGGTAACCGTTCGTTTTTTATTAGTGGTACTACCGTCATAGTTTAACGGGCTGACTTTTTGACCGTTGAGATAAACCTCTACACGCTGGCTTGGTGAGCTTTTTACAAATATTTGTGTAGATGCAATGGCTGGAACATAATTATTCCGTGGCCATAGAATTTCAAAACCTTCTTTTGCTGATTCCAGATAGCTTTTATTAAATAATTTTACCGGATCAATTGCGGTTATTTTTCCTGCCTTGTCCTTAGTATTGTTTTGTGACGATTTATTTGCTGTTTCTTTTACATAGAAGTCAACACGCCATAATGTGCCTGCTTGTAAGTCAACAAAACGTGATTTTGCGTCACCGGCAAAACGGGTGTTTTCTTCACAAACCAAAGGTTCATATTCAGGAGAAAGACTTTCTTCATCAAGCTGTAAAACATGGCTTCCCGGAGTAACGCCTTCCATATGCCAGAAGCCATCCTGGTCAGATAAAATACTGCGGCCAGTCTCCATGAAAATCCGGGCATTTTTTAATACACGAGCATTTTTACCGGTTTTACAACCAATATACACACGACCAGTGAGGATATTATGGGTTCGCATCAGATCATCTTTAATTTTTATGCGAGCATATGCCAGATTTGACTTAAATTTATTGGTATTGATTTGTGCCGTGTTGATAGCTGTGCCTATTTGGACACCGGCACTTATTCTGGTTGTGTATTCTAGCTCCCATTGTTCTCCTGGTAGCATTTTGCCTAATTCAAATGTGATACTTCGGCCGTTATATGAATAGTGTTGTAATGCTTGTTTAAGTACTTCTCCATTTAGCCTGATTGTTGTTCCTATCAGCCTGAATCCTGGTGGTAATTTATCGATAAGTTTAAGCTTTGGTATGTTATAAGCCGTAGTATTTTTAAACGTTAGTGTGTATTTGACTTGTTCTCCAATACTTGCTTTTTGCTTGTTTGCTGATTTTGTTAATAACAATTTAGACTCAGGAACAATGAGCGCTGCCTTTGCACTTATATCTGTTTTATCTTCATCGTCACGATAAGTAACGTTTATTTTTGACCCTGTGGCTAATGATAATTGTCCATTTTGTACATTGGCAGAGTCAGTTGTAGGTAAGATAACGCCTCTGAAGACTCCCGAGTTTGCTGAAGTTTCTGTTAAGAGCAAAACTTCTTTATCTCGTGTACCGGGCACCTCAATAGTAACAATAATGGTATCTAATTTATTGGGATCAAGGTTCTGGTCACGATCAGTGACTTCGATAATGATGGGGTCCAGCAAACTATATTCTTTAGCCTCTTTAATAGATTGAGTATCTGGTAAGGTCGTTGTTGTACCGTCAGGGAGAATAATTTCATTAATTTCCTGCCATGATTTCCCACCTTCCTTATTTGCATTGTAGGAAGTAGGAGGAATGATAGATTCTTTGCCATTACTATTAATCTTTAGAAATTCAATGGTTGAAGGCGTTCTTATTTTAACCGTTGAGTTAACAACGGGTGATTCAGCATAGTCGCTTTTTGCCTGGGCAGTATTGATTGCTGCACCTGGTTTAGTACTGCCAGAGACTTTTAACTGATAATTAAGTGATAAAGTTTGACCCTTTTTTAAAGTGCCTATTAAAAAAGAAAGTTTATTATTTACCAGTTTTATTTGAGCATCAGGTATTGTTTTCCCCTTTACGTTTGCTGAGCCCTGTTGGTAAATAAATCCTTTGGGAAAGGTATCATTGATGACAACATTTTCCTGGGTATGGTTCTCAGGATTAGTGACAGAGATAGTATATATAACGATGTCTCCGGCATAGGCCCTTTTCTTGTTGGCAGTTTTTTCTATTTGAATTGAATCATTCAGGATATCTACCACTACTGAGGCAACTCTGGAATTTGCCTGTGCTTTATCAGCTGATAGGATTGCAGTATTAATTAATACATTACTCTTTCTTTTTTCAAGTTTAGCCTGATAAGTCAGTGACCAGTTGGCATTAGCTGTAATATCGCCTATGGCAAAGGATAGGCCATCAGAAGTATCTGCCTCTATAGGGCTGTTATTTATCTTTGCAGAGCCAGGTATATAAACCAGACCACTTGGGAGTTGATCTTCAAGTACGGTATTTTTCAGTATTGTTTGGTTAGGGTTTTTTATGCTTAGTGTATAGGTAATAAGCTCTCCGATTTTCACGTGAGTTTTATTTGCCTGTTTAATTAATTCAAGTGGAAGAAGAGGGCCAATAACATTTACGCTGGCAATAGCGGTATTGGATGAAACTAAATCTGCAGCTGCCTGAGCTGAGTTAATGGCGTTACCCAAAGGTGCCTGCCCGGTCACTTTAACTTCATAACTAATTGTTTGTGTTGCACCAGATAATAGTGAGTTTATGGTGAATTGCAGCGATCTACCCGCCACCTGAAAAGCAGGTGATGAAACACTTACTCCATTAATTTTGGCAGAGTTGGCGGAATAAATAAGCCCACTGGGTAAGTTGTCCGTTATAGTTATATTGGATAAGTTGGTATTTTCAGAATTAGTAACCGTAATGGTGTATAAAACAGTATCACCGAAATAAACATTGGTTTTATCAGCCATTTTAGTCAAATTTATTTGAAAATCACTGAGTGCTACGGTAGCGTTTGCTACATTAGAATTTGCACTGGCTTCATCTGTGATAATAGAGGCTTTATTAGTAAAACTGGTTTTATCATGGGTGTCGATAAGCTTTGTTTGATACTGGAAATCCCATGCTGTCTGAGCAGGCATATCCCCTAGATTAAATCTTAACCCATTTGAGGTATCTCCAGTTACGGCATTACCATTAAGTGAAGCTGAATGATTAACAAAGGTCATGCCTTGAGGTAATACATCGTTTAAAATTACATTCGGGATAATTTGATTATTAGGATTTGTGATTGTTAAGTTATAGATCACACTCTCGCCAAGCTTTATGGCATCTTTTTCGGCACTTTTAGTAAGACGAATAGGGTTGATGGGGTCGATGACTGGCGTAACTACTGTGACTGTTGCACTTGAACTTGCGGGAGCAAGGTTGTCACCTGTTATTGTTGCGGTATTGGTGAGCATGCCTTCTGAGTCTGCATTAACATCATAGCTTACTGTCCACGTGCTATTAGCCGGTATTGCTCCCAGGTTTAGGGTAAGTTGATTTCCCGCATAGTTTATTTGATTGCTATTAATTGTGCTGTTATTGAGCTTTGCTGATCCAGCAATATAACTCAGACCGGCTGGTAAAAAATCGTTTACCACTACATTATTAATATCATTATTGTTTGTATTATTAGCCGATAGGGTAAAAGTAATAATGTCACCAACCAGTGCATTTGACTGGTTGCTTTGTTTGGTAAAGGTAATTTCATCAGGCGGTATAACCACCGTATCTTTAGTAAATTGTACACTATCAGATAGCTGGTAAGAGGCACCGTTAATGGTAAAGTTAGCAGTTGCTGAATTGGTTATTGTCTCAGCATACGCTGCATTGGATAATGTGCTGGTAATTATTAAAAGTAAAATAAAAGA
>JALWMR010000056.1 GCA_027083815.1 Thiotrichaceae bacterium | reverse complement strand
AGTAAAGATATTGAGTTATCGGTAAAAATGTTACTCGAGAAAATGAGTGATACCTTAACTGCTGGCGAAAGGATTGAAATACGCGGGTTTGGCAGCTTCTCTTTGCACCATAGGGCATCTCGTAATGGTCGTAATCCTAAAACAGGCGAAAAGGTATTTTTGGCCGCTAAATACGTCCCTCATTTTAAACCTGGAAAAGAATTAAGAGAACGAATTAATCTCTCCAAAGACAAGTACCCGATTCAAGACTAAATAGTATACTGCCTTTTTAAAACGGTTCCCTAAAACTCAGTCGGTCTCTATAAAATGGTTGAGCTACTTTTTTTGCTGCTGCCACTGGCTTTTTATTCTGGCTGGAGAGCTGCGCGTAAAAGCTTTGACAAAAATGAACAAAAAAACAAGCAGTTGTCAGGCCATTTTGTAAAAGGCGTTAATTTCCTTTTAAATGAAGAACCCGATAAGGCGCTGGAGGTCTTTTTAAATTATCCTGATATTGATGAATATACGGCAGAAACCTATCATTTGTTAGGGAATATGTTTCGTGACCGCGGAGAAGTTGACCGGGCACTTCGTGTACATCAAAATTTGATAGGACGAAGCAATTTAGATTCTGAGCAAAAACAAAAGGCCATGTTTTCTTTAGGAAAAGATTACTTCGCTGCGGGTATGCTTGATAGAGCAGAAAGTGTTTTTACTGAGTTATTGAATAATAAAAGCTTAAGTAAGCAAATACTTAAAGAGTCAATTTGTGATTCTTTAAGAACTATTTATGAGCAAACTCAGGAATGGCACAAAGCGATAGAAGCGACACGCTGCAATAACGCTTCAAAAAAGCGACTGAGTAAAGATAGCGCCAATTATAATTCACTGATCACCCACTATTATTGTGAGTTGGCGGATGCGGCACTTTCGCAAGGTAAGCTCCATGAAGTAGCAGAGTTAATGGAAAAAGCTAAATCAGCGGATAAAAACTCAACGCGGATTATGTGTCTGGAAGGTGATATTGCTTATCACCAGAAACAATACCATAAAGCATTTAAACAATATCTATCTGTGATTAACCATGACAGTAGACTGTTAGGCATGCTATTTGACAAACTGGAAAATTGTGCTCAGGAAGTAGATACGCTACCACGTTTGCAAAAAAGTTTAATTAAACAATACAATAAAGTAAAAGATAAAACACTTTTTGAAGCCATTCTGGATTATTCAAAAAAATACGGTGGGCTGGAACCGATTGATAAATTAATTGAGTTGGAATTATCAGACACCAAATTGAATATCGAATCAATTTACAAAGCAAGTGATTATATAAATACTCAAAAAAGCACGATTGATAAAGAAAAAGGCCTCATGTTAATGAGCAAATCACTATCAAATTATCTGCAGGGAGTCCCGGCATTTCGCTGCGAACATTGCGGATATAAGATGCATGACTACTTGTGGCGTTGTCCTGCCTGCCATCATTGGGATACCATCGATCATGCTTAAATAGCGGTAGTCAGTGTACTAAACTTAAAACTGAACCGATAGAATATAAAGACATAACGTGAATATATAAAATATGACAACTAAATTAATTATTGCTCTTGATTTACCCACAGCAGAGCAGGCGCTCAAGTTTATAAAGCCACTAAACCCCACAATGTGCAAATTAAAGGTTGGTTTTGAGTTGTTTGTCGCCGCAGGGCCAGGTTTTGTCAGGAATCTGGTAGATGACGGATATGATGTTTTTTTAGATTTAAAGTTTCATGATATACCAAACACCGTTGCTTCAGCGTGTAGTAGTGCAGCCGATCTTGGCGTATGGATGATGAACGTGCATGCCAGCGGAAGCAGCAAAATGATGAGCATGGCAAAGCAGGCTTTGGATGAGACCGGTAAAGACATTAAGTTAATTGCGGTGACTGTTTTAACCTCAATGGATGATGAACAACTTGAGCTAGTTAATATCAATGTCTCGGCTCAAGAACAAGTGAAACATTTGGCAAAATTAACAAAAAATGCTTCATTGGATGGTGTGGTTTGTTCTGCTCAGGAAGCCAGAATGCTTCGTGAATTAATGGGAGACGACTTCCTTCTGGTCACACCGGGAATTAGGCCGTCTGGAACGGTTACAGGCGATCAGAGCAGGGTGATGACACCTTTAGAGGCAAAGAAGGCAGGGGTCAGCTATATTGTTGTTGGTCGGCCTATAACCCAATCTGATACGCCTTTGCAGGTAATTGAAGCCATTAACAGGGATATGAGTTAAGCTTCCCTGTTAACGGCTATTGAGCGCTATTGATTTATGATGCAAAGTTACAGATAGGTATAACGAGGGTCGCTATTTGACTTATGCTGTGAAACTTTATTTACATCGGCTGCAGGCATTCTGTACCAAATCATGGGCTGACTCACTGGCTGAATCAAAACAGTTTGAAAGCCTTGGGGTGTATAATAAAAGGGCATAGCAAAATATGACTGCGGGTTTATATACTGTGGTTTAAAGTGTCTGTTTTTGGATTTCAGCTGATACGTGAAGCTGTTTTTACTACCGCTGATATTGGCGACCACTTCAATATGACGACTATTTTTAAACAGGGCTATTAGTTTGCTTGCTGTTCTTACATCAGTGCTACCCTTTAATGTATAGTTTACCGATACCATACCGGCTTGAGAAGAATGTGTTGGTCTGGCTTTTTTAACAATTTGTGCAGTGACCTGAATATTTGGGTTGTTCTTCATCAACTGCTTAAAGAGTTTTGCCGTTTGCCTGTCTGTTTTCCCACTTGCCGTATAGCTAATTGGCTGTGTTTTAGCGGTATTGACAGGCACATTATTAGCATTAGCGACTAGACTAGCCATGCTGGTAAGGCCCATTACAACTAATGAACCGCCAAGTCCTAGTTTTACAAAATTATCTGAAAAGATCTTCATTGATATATCCCCTTTAATAGTGTTGATTGCCCAGAATGAATTTTATTAATTATTTCTGAATCTGCATTGAAATCATCAGTTCAGCTTTTGTTTTTGACACAGTATAGCGCAGTTATAAAAAATATGCATATGACTACCGTTTATAGAGCTACTCTATTGCCACCCTGCGGCGCCATTCAGCATAAAACGGTCAAAAAGGTGGGGGGTGTACTTTTAAAATTAACAGAATTATTCCGATACAAACTTTCGCAAGCCAAAAAATAATTAAGTTGGCTACAACACAACAACTATCGTAGACTCCACACTTTTGATGCAGAATATTTCTCAATGAAAGACTTTACCTTTGTTCCCAGTGAAAATCCCGGTGCTCACGAACGTCATTTGATTAGGCGCCACCAAAACCCATTGTTTGAAGCGCGCAAAACAGATGTTAATAGCGATAGTTTAATGGTTGCTCAGAAAGAAGATCATGAGCTATTACAAAAGTTTATGCTTGATTTTCGTGATGTCATTACGCAGGCAACCAGCCTTAAACCAAATGAAGATAGCGAAATTATTCTTGAGGTAAAAGACAAGCTAGATAAACTTTATGCTGCCTCGGTAACAGTCGCTGATGATCAGACCCGTGTTAAAGAATCAATAAAAAAACTGCTGGGCGTTATCATGAAATCGGTGCGCTCAGGGGCGGGTGATGATGCACATGCCTTGCAAGAGCTGGATCAGGAAGAGATGGCACGAGATGCCAATATGGCTTTTTTAGAATCAAAGCTGGTGGCTGATATACTTGACCCCGACTCTCCCATTGAAGATAAAGACCTCATTCCAACACTACTTTCAGCAGAAAAAGATGATCTGGCCCTTGCTGTTCAACTATTTGACCTTGATCAGTTAAACTATATTCTTAGCGAAGGTGAGAGCTTACTCAACAAGATTGAATCACAAGGAAATGATGTTTCCAAAGCGGCTGAAAACTATGTCTTTATTGAAGGCTATAAACAATTTCTGGAGCAGCAAAAGGCTGAATAGTTTGACCCGGATACTAAATATCCGGGTGATTTAAGGTAATAGTATATGGCTATCAATCAGGGTGTAACCGTGATGGTTACCTTGCCCGCTCCATTATGTCCATAGCCATCATGTACGCCATACCAAAAAACCTCAGTACCTGTGAATCCTGCATCGGGCGTATATTTGACCTTACCATCGACTTTAACTGTTTCGCCATGTGCAGTACTATCGACCTGATCTAAATGTAATGTATCACCATCAGGGTCACTATCATTGGCTAATACATCAATAATCACTGATTGTCCTTTTTTTGTGGTAACCGTTTCATTTTTTATTATCGGCCACTCTTCGTGACCTGTATCATTTGGGTTTACTGTGGCAACAGTTACCACAGTGGTATCTGTTCCGCCTTTTCCATCTGATACGGTATAGCTAAAAGAGATACTGCCTACATGATTTTGTGGGTCAAATTTTATATCACCATTACCCATATCAGTTACTGTACCAACAGGTGGTTGTATCAGGCTGATTACTTTTAAGGCATCATTATCAGGGTCAGTATCATTGGCCAGAACATTAACTATAACTGGTGTGTTGTAATTAGCGTCAAAGGCATCTTCTACTGCATTAGGTGCATGGTTTATACCTTGGTGGGTTTTAAGCTTGTATGTATTAGCAAATGATGCAGTCTCTTGCCAGTCAGCATTTCGTGATATAAAACTGATTTTGATGGTATTGGCAAGGTTAGCAAATAATGATTTGGCAACAGCAAGCTCAACCCGACCTTTGGTGGGCCTGTCAGGTCTAAAGCCTCGTGCAAAGGATAAATCCCTTGTTTTGATATATTTCCATGCCCATTCCTGGGAATTTATGCCTTTAAATTGGTAAAATTCACCATTTTCAATTAAATAGTTATATCCGTAATAGCCTGTCGTGTCGTTATTATCAGAATCAATAAAATATTGCCAATTTTCGCCAATGGTGGAGCCATTGGCCGATGCTGGTGCACCAGAATGAGACTGCCAGGAGTCAGCGACTAAATAGAGGTTTTTGTCGGTATTTGTTGCTTTTAAATAATGTCCAACTGATGATGAAAAGTGACCACTTTGAGTCCTATGATGGTATTCCACAATGGGGTTTATATTAACCCAATCGTCGACTTTTCCATCAACTGTGATACCCGTCTGGGATGGTTGAACCACTCTGATAGAACGAGTCTTTTTGGCGACCAGGCCTTGAGAGTCTTTAACTTCATAGTTAATGGTGTAGTTTCCAACTGTATGAATATCAACATTGCTACTAACTTTAATCTTTGAAGTGATATCGCCATCTTCGGGGTCAGAAGCCGTTGCGCCGGGGTCGGCATAAAGAGGGTCATTAAGCTCAAAAACCAGTGACTCCAGGCCATTGCCCAGCAAAGTAATTTTTGGTGGTGCATTGTAAATGGAACAAAAGGTAACGCTTTGTTTCGACATGTGGTTGGCTTTTGGGTAATAATCTTGCACCGTCCAGTTTGCATCTAATTCAATATAGCCAATATTAAAGTCATTACATAATGGTTCGAAATCATGCTGTTGACCGAGCTGGATATCAATTCTATTGCTGTTTCCAGATTGTGTATTGCTGACAGTTTTTATCCACTTCCAGCTCCAGCTAGAATCATTTGCTGTTGATTTATACAGTTCTCCGTCTTCTATCAAATAATCAACGCCACTTTTAGCGGACCAAAGTTCATTATCAAAGTGAAAGCCGGTTGCCGGATTATTATCAATATCAATCAGAAACTGCTTATGAGCTGAACTACCAGAAACACCATTTATTGTGGTGCGCAGATAGCTAACAAAATTAGGCTGTGTACGTGTACCTCCCTTTCTTCTCTGATAGGTTTTTACCGTAATAGTTGCATCATTGCTCAACCTTGCCTGTGTGTTTTGCCAGCTTGATGAAGTGATTTGAACAGGCTCCAGGCTTGATCTGTCAGTCATGCTTTCAGTATTGTTTGAGCCGCCACCGCATGCAGAAAGCATAAAAGGTGTTGCCATAAGTAAAAGTTGCTTGGTGTTCATTATAAAATCCAGCGTATAATAATTATTGATCGCAATATTTTAGTCTGAATAATAGTTGTTTGTACCCGCGCAAGGATGAGCGGTGGAGATATAGAGTTAGGTGGCAGCGTAAAAGATAAGGTGCTTCCTGGCAGGCTGTTGAAATTCTACTTATACGGCACGATACTGCGTTAAAATAGACCTCAAAATGCTCATTTACTCCAGTAAACTGCGCTTTTTCGGTCTATTTTGC
>JALWMR010000055.1 GCA_027083815.1 Thiotrichaceae bacterium | reverse complement strand
CAGATTCCAGAACACTTCATGTACTATCATGGTTTCCAAACCCTTGATGGGTATCTCTTTGGCCTCACCAAAATGAATATCAGCGCCTTGTGCAAGTTGTTTTACCAATGATGATGCCAGTATTTGACCGCCTTTGGCCTGGCAAGAGATTCGGGCGGCAGTGATAACATGTCGACCAAATAAATCACCATCAAGTGTATGGATTGCCTCACCCGTGTGAATGCCAATGCGAATATTAATGCTTGTTTCTGTTGTTTTGGCAAATTGTTTGTTGATTGCCTTTTGAATTGCAATTACGCACTGCAGCGCAGATCTGGCACTTTGAAAGCTGAGCATAAAACCATCACCTTGTGATTTTATAATGGCTCCGTGGTATTGGCTAACTAGCTGTTTAAAGAGTCGGTCATGTTCTCTGAGTAAAGATAACCAGAGTTGATCCCCCAGTTTGGCTGCCAGTTCGGTCGATGATTCAATATCGCTAAAAACAATAGTAACGGTGCCTTCCTTGCTTTGAAAAGCTGACAGTTCCGGCTTTTCGGCAACCACCTCATCTGCAAGAAGGGTGACTGAGCTTGTTGATACATTAACATGATTATTATTGTTCGACAATGTATCGGTATGAAGTGATACCAGCCGAATTTCGGTATGGCCAATAATAATTACATCATCCATTAAAAAGGGTTTGGTACCATTAAGTTTGATGCCATTTAGCAAGGTTCCATTGGTGCTGTTTAAATCGGTTACGGTGATGTTTTTTGAGGCTAATTTAAGTTCAATATGCTGGCGTGAGGTATGATCATCGCGCAGAAGCAGGCCATCACAATCTCTGCCAAGAATCAGCCTGTCATGGACTATCACCCATAAAACGGTAGTGCCAGGTTGACGAACTTCAATAATGGGGTAGCTCATGGGCAGGCCTTCAGGGTTGCATCTTTGCCAATGTAACGTGCGATTTGTGATTGATCGAAGGCATCTTTAGCTAATTCACAGGCCTTGGGAATGCTGAGAATATTCCAAAGGTGAATATCACCATCCATGCCAGAACTAATAAAATACTGACTATCTTTGAGCCACGCTAGCTGCCAGATTGATTTTTTATGTTGTGCCAGAGGTGAGCCGATTTGAGTCATGCTTGCTGTATCCCAAAGTCGTATTTTACCGTCACGTGTTGAGGTTACTAGGGTTTTACCGTCTGGGCTAAACTTGGCATCGGTTGCACCTGAATCATGACCAGATAATACGCCCAATATTTTCATTGTGTCGCGTGAACGGATCACCACAATTTCATCGTCACTGGAGGTAACAAACTGTTTCCCGTTACGATTATAGGCAATACTCCAAATTGTATTATCATCAGCCTGAAGCTCGGCTTTTTTGGTTTGCTTATCAGTATTCCAGAAATTGACAAGGCCACTCATGCTGGCAACGGCAAGCTCTTTTCCGTCAGGTGAGAAGGCAAGACGAGTGACACCGCCAAGATGTGATCCCATTGTTTTTCCATAGGGTTTCCCATAGGTTTTGCCCTCTTTTGTTGTCCATAAATGAACCTGACCATCGGTACCTCCTGATGCTAATAATGAACCATCAGGACTGAAACTGAGGCTATAAACATCACCTTTATGCCCCTTTATGGTAATGGGGGGGGCAGATTGATGGATGCGCCAAAGAATAATATTACCTTCCTTGTCACCGGCTGCTAGCATCTCCCCTTTTTTGCTAATGGCGATTGACTGCAAAGGAGACTTTTTTTTCGGTATTATTGGTATTGTGGGTATTAAGGTTCTTATCAGGCCGGGGCCATCCTTAACCGACCAGATATGTACCACGCCCTGATTTCCCACTGATGCCAGCTTTGAACCATCAGGGAACATGGCAAACGCTGAAACGCCCCCTTTTTGGTGGGCTAATAGTTGGGTAATGGGCGCTTTCGGCTGGTAAAGCCAGCGGCGTAACATATGATCTTGTCCCAGAGTAATCAGGTGCTTACCGTCCTGGTTCATGGCAAGCGCTTCTATACCGCTTTTATGTCCTAACAGGGTACTAAAGGAAACACGTTGAGATGCAATTTCCCATAAGTGAATCTTGCCGTCATTCGCACCACTGATGAGTTTCTTGTTATCGCTTGTAAAAATACAACCACGTGGTGAACGCAAGATATTTTGAGAGGCCCTGGTGAAGGGTTTAGGGGTTAAAAGTTCTCCGCTTTTGGGGTTAATCAGTTCGACATTATAATCACTGCAGGAAGACAGGAAATGTCCATCAGGTGAAAATTTAAGCTCCCGGATGGCAGCCAGGGAAGGTATGGTCACTTTCCATAATGACATGCCAGTTTTGGTATCCCAATCTTGAATAATGCCTCCTCCTCCCCCGGCAACAACAATCTTGTCATTTGGGTTAATGCTAATTGCATTTAAGCCGCCAGTTAGCTCAGTTAGTAGTGTATCCTTGTTATGATTTTGTGATTCAAGGTGAATGAGTCGGGCTGTACCATCTTCACTGGCAATCGCGAGTTGTTTGCCATCATGACTAAAATCAACTGCCCAAACTTCCCCATTCAGGGTAATAATTTCCTGGGGTGTTTGTTTTTTCTCAGCTTCACTCACATCCCAGAGATAAACATGCCCACTGAGATCCCCACTGGCCAACCATTGGCTATCGGGGCTAAACATCATGGTTTGTACACCTGCCTGATGGCGTTTTAGATTATTGATTAACTTACCTGTTTTGCGATCCCAAAGCTGGATATTACCATTACGGTTTCCTGAGGCTATCAGGCTTCCCTGTGGGTTGATGGTTGCGGATAAGGCATCCCCAACGGGAATAGGGCTGCCAAAGGGAATAACGGTTGCTTTAGCCAGTGACTCACGACTATCAACCAACAGGCTGCGCGCTTCGATGGATGGTTTATTGCTACGCACATTACTTTCAGCGGCTAATATAAGAGCAGCTAGCGGATCTTCCTGCACCAGATTCGCACTGGAGGTCGCTAGCGCCCGGACAAATCGCTGGTTGCTTTCCTGTGAAGCCATTTCAGCTTTTTTTTCATTTTGTTGTGAAGTGCGTAATGCCGATAAAGCGACAAAACTGGCAATTAAGGCAACAATGGTTAGTGTGGTTAACGCACCAATTGCCCAGCGACGGATTCTATTGGCGCGCTCTTTTTTAAGGCGTGCTTCGTTGATAGCTTGTTGCTGGGTATTATAGGATTGATCCAGAAATTCTTTGCCTGTATGGCTTAATGTATTGGCATGATCCTGTCGCCATTCCATTGCCAGGGTTAGCGGTGTGCCACGATAAAGCAAATCTGGATCGCAATCGGCTTTTTTCCATTCTCTGGCAGAACGATCTATTCGCATGCGATGTTGCATGTTTTCGCGATCTTCATCTATCCAGGTACGAAAGCGTGGCCAGGTTCGGATGAGCGCCTCATGTGCAATCTCAACGCTATTATCATCCACGGTAAGTAAGCGGGCATCTGTTAACTTATCAACCAGTTGATGCATCAAATCAGACTGTTCATCGAGGTGCAAGGAAGTTAAAGTTATACGCCGGCGTGTATCTGCGGCACCTTCACCCGGTGTTACCAATTGCAATAATAAACGCCGCATGGCTGTTTGTTGCACTTTGTTTAAGTCATGGTCATAGATGGTATCTGCACTTTGTGCAATGGCACCTGCAACCCCGCCTGTGGCACGAAAACCTTCAATAGTAAGCGTGTTATGACGACGTCTGCTCCATGTTTCGACCAGTGCATGAGCCACCAGTGGAAGTGATCCCGCATCATCGCTTGTCTCGTCAAGGATTGCTTCAACAAGGCCTTTTTCGAGTGCCAGGCCCGCATGTTGTGCCGGTTTTTCAATGGCTTGCCGTAACTCATTTCTTGCCATTGGGCCAACTAACACCTGATTATCGGTAATTTTTGAGGCGAGCCAGGGAAACATGGCGCAGTTCGCATAAAAATCGGCGCGTACCGCTATCACTAAATGTGCCTGAGTATCTGCCGGATCTAAAAAGGCAGAAAGCGCCTCAATAAAAACCTGTTGATCTTTCTTGTTTTGGCAAAGTGTAAATAGCTCTTCAAATTGGTCGATACACAATAAAACAGGTGCCTGATTTTCACCCAGATGGCGGGCCAGGGCAGGATTTTTTCTCAATTCTTCCAGAGAATGCTCAGGCTCTTTAACCCCCTTGTAAAGCTGATAATGCAGTTCACCCAGAGGATCAACTCCCGGTGTAAACAGTAGAATACGCCATTTTTCACTACCTGGAAGCGCACCCTTGTTGACAGCAGGTATGAGTCCGGCACGTACTAAAGAAGATTTACCACTGCCCGACGGGCCACCAACCACCAAAATAGGTTGCCTGTTAAGTCTTTTAATCAACGTATCGACAAGCGATTCCCGCCCACAAAAATAAGTCGCATCTTCGGGCTGGTAAGAGGCTAGTCCCTTGTATGGGCATGGAATGGTCATCAGGTTGCTAAAACCTTGTGGGGGAATAACCAGATCGTTTTCGGAGGTTTCTATAAGGGCATGATTAATTTCCTGTTGCCACTCTTCAATGGAGCCATAGCGTTCCATTGGATCAAGTGCCAGGCCTTTTTCAAAGATCTCACGCCAGGGTGCTTTGACGTTTTTTAAGGTGTTGCCAATATTGGCGTGATCTGGAGGAGGCAAGTTACTGAATAAACGCCAAAACAGAGCTGTCGCAGCATAGATATCAGTTGCCGTTGTTATCTTTCCATTGACCCTGGTTTGTTCAGGTGCTTGATAGCCTGCTGAGCCTCCGACAATGGTAGCATTGGCTGTTTCCAGATTATCAACGTGCAATAAGGTATCTTTTGCCAGGCCCAGGTCACCAATCAGTATTTTTTCATCATCTTCAATCAGGTCGGACTGGATTTTGGTAACATTGCGAGAAGCTGGCGTCATCCCATTTAAGGACTGCAGTAATATGTTGTCAGGTTTTATATCCCGATGAACAATGCCCGCCTGATGTAGCGCACCCAGACCATTAGCCAGGGTATCAATTAGTGTTTTTATGCTGCTATTATCATTAAATTTGTTTGGCGCATAACCATCCAGGCGGCTTTGCAGGGAACCTTTATCTGCATACTCCATAACAAAATAAGGGCGACCGTCTTCAAGCTCGCCAATATCATGGACGGTAACCACAAATTCACTGCGAACCCGTCTTAGAAGGCGGGCTTCTTGTAAAAAACGCGAGCTAATATCCTCATTAACAGCCCATTTCTGTAGCAACACTTTAATGGTTACTATCGAATCCAGCTCTTCATCGTGGCAACGTATAACGGCTGCAAATCCACCAACTCCAATAAGATCCCGATAGTGATAGCGGCCAAGCTGTTCTGGAAAATAGCGGGTGTTAGTCATTTGTTTTTGTACTATGACTATTTCAGCGACTTTATTGTTTTAGCTTGTCGGCAACGTCAAAGCACATTTGTTTACTAGAGTCGATAACCACATGATCTCTATCAGCGGCAGTGACACATAAGTGTGTTGATTTCTTTCGTGCGCTAACCGAAGCATCACTTTGAGTGATGTAAAAGGGATAGTCACCGGTAGGATGCCAATTGCCCTGTTTAACACCACGGTTGGCAGCGTCTTTTGTGACCTGGTCCGCTGTATAATTATCCCAGTAAATGTGAATATGATTACGTGCTACGTCGGGGGCATAGTTTGCTTTAAATTTAATTTTAAGCTCTTTTTCTTCGGGCTCGGCACTGATAATTTCAACCAGACAGCCATCTCTGGGGCAGGCATTTTGCACCGGAATTGACTCCTCTGCATAAGTTTGTGGGGTAACAACAAAACCTAAAAGAAACAGGCTGGATAATGAATATTTTAATCCGTTCATAACAACTCCTTCGCTTGAAATAATTATCAGGGTGTTAATAAAAGGGAAAGAAGTGTGTTTCGGTTTTAATGACACCCGTTTTTTAAGTGCATCAGTTTGGCATAGAAACTACTGTGCGTGTTTAAGCTGAAGCTATTGGGCATAGCTACCACTAAGGATAGTCTGACATTTCTCTTTAGGCAATTTTATTTTCTAATTAATATTATTAATGATTTTGCGGCACGAAATTGAGGAGAGGGCAAGCCTGGCCATAGGCGAGGCAATGTCAGAGCATAGTGATAACAACCTGCAGGGTGAGGCGTAGCCGAGAAAACCGTAGAAAAGTGGGGGGGTGTACTTTCTATTATATTCAGAG
>JALWMR010000054.1 GCA_027083815.1 Thiotrichaceae bacterium | reverse complement strand
GGAGACGGTGGGGCTAATGATGCCACCGAATCAATGCCTCTTGAGGAATACACCGAGAAAGCCTATCTTGATTATTCAATGTACGTCATTCTGGATCGTGCCCTGCCCAATATTGGCGATGGCCTAAAGCCAGTTCAAAGGCGCATTGTCTATGCCATGTCCGAGCTGGGTTTATCGGCAGCTTCCAAACATAAAAAATCAGCCCGTACTGTGGGTGATGTGCTCGGCAAATTTCATCCGCACGGTGATAGCGCCTGTTATGAAGCAATGGTGCTGATGGCACAACCCTTTTCGTACCGTTATCCACTGGTTGATGGCCAGGGCAACTGGGGTTCGCAGGATGACCCAAAATCCTTTGCGGCGATGCGCTACACCGAATCACGCCTGACACCTTATGCCAAGGTGTTATTGCAGGAACTGGGGCAGGGCACGGTTGACTGGGTAGATAATTTTGATGGAACCCTGAAAGAACCTTCTTTATTGCCTGCCCGTTTGCCTAATGTGTTACTGAATGGTGGTTCAGGTATAGCGGTGGGAATGGCAACTGATATACCACCGCATAATTTACGCGAAGTGGTCGCTGCCTGCCTGCAACTGCTGAAGAAAAAAACGAGTAGCATTGAAGAGTTACGTGCCTTTATCAAAGGGCCAGATTATCCAACGGATGCTGAAATAATAAGCACTCCAGAAGAGATTAGCAGCGTATATGAAACGGGAAAAGGCAGCATTAAAATGCGTGCCAAGTGGGAAAAAGAAAATGGTGATGTGATTATCACGGCGCTACCCTTTCAGGCATCGGGCGGAAAAATACTGGAGCAAATTGCCACCCAGATGCGCGCCAAAAAGCTGCCGATGGTGGCAGACCTGCGTGACGAGTCCGATCACGAAAACCCCACCCGTCTGGTAATAACACCGCGCTCAAACCGGGTTGATATTGAGCAGCTAATGTCGCACCTGTTTGCCTCAACCGATCTGGAACGTAACTACCGCGTCAATATGAATATGATCGGTATCGACGGCAAGCCACAGGTTAAAAACCTCAAAACAGTGCTGACTGAGTGGCTGGAATATCGTCGCAGCACCGTCACCCGGCGTATTCAATGGCGCTTGAACAAGGTGCTGGAACGCCTGCATATTTTAGAAGGTCTGTTGATAGCGCATCTCAATATTGACGAGGTGATTCGCATTATTCGTGAGAATGATGAGCCCAAGCCTATCCTGATGGAAACCTTTAATATCAGTGATATACAGGCAGAAGCTGTACTTAATTTACGTTTGCGTAATCTGGCAAAACTGGAAGAATTCCAAATCCGTGCCGAGCAGGAAGAACTGATAAAAGAGCGTGATGAATTGCAAGGTTTGCTGGATAACCCCAATAAGCTCACCTCACTTATTCGCAAAGAACTCAAGGAAGATGCTGAAAAATACGGCGATGACAGGCGCTCGCCTATTGTACAGCGTGAGGCATCGCAGGTGCTTGATGAAACGGCGCTGATCCCCTCTGAGCCGGTCACCGTAGTGCTTTCTCAAATGGGCTGGATACGTGCCGCCAAAGGGCATGATATTGATCCGCAATCACTCAGCTATAAGCAGGGTGACAAGTTTCAGGCGGCGGCACAAGGGCGCTCCAATCAGCAAGTGGTATTGCTTGACAGTACAGGGCGCAGCTATACCCTGGCGGCACACACCCTGCCATCGGCACGCGGCCAGGGCGACCCGCTCAGCGGACGCTTTAAACCCGCCGAGGGTGCTACCTTCAAATCGGTACTGATGGGTAAAAATGACCAGCTCTTTTTGTTAGGCAGCAACTTTGGCTATGGCTTTATCTGTCAATTTGAAGACATGCTCAGTCGCGCCAAAGCCGGCAAGGCAAAGGTAAGCCTTGGCAAAAATGGAGCGCAACTGATTAAGCCTTCCCGAGTGACGAATGTGGAAACCGATAAAATTGCAGTGGTCACCTCAGCCGGTTATCTGTTAATTATTAATGCCAATGAACTTCCTCAATTGCCACGCGGAAAAGGTAATAAAATCATCAATATACCACCAAAACTTTTGAAAGCAGGTTCAGAAAAAGTCATCTCCATGATCGCCTTGCCAGAAGGTTCTAAGCTAATCGTTCATGCCGGCAAAAAACATAAGGTAATACAAGGCAACGAGATCACAGAATATCAAGGCGAGCGTGGCAAGCGTGGAAAATTATTACCCAATGGTTATCGTAATATCTCCCGGCTAGCGGTTGAATAACAAGCCAATCGGGAGAAAAGGGCAAGCCGAGCGTAGCGAGACAATGTTGGAGCGCAGCGACGACTACCCGAAGGGTGCGTTAAAACGCCATGCGTCGCTAAAAAACAGCGACATAATTGAATCGTCCGTTTCAAAAAACGAAACGGCGAGTTCACTAAAAAAGTAGGGGGGTGTACTTTTCTACTTATCTTTTTACTCCAAAGTGTTTTAAAAACGCTAAAAATCAAGGGTTAAAGCTATCCAAATCCCTTGGATAGAGCATTTTTCCTTTGTAGTATTTCTTAATCAAAGCGGTATTTTGTTTATTGCTTTTCAGGCTACGCTTCATCAGGTGGGTGAGGAGTAATAATTTTACATTTGCCCGCTGTGCCATTTTGCCAATATAGCTGGGTGTCATGTGAAGCAGGGCGGGTACACCGGTTGCATCTTCGGGTATGGCGTTGTGTGCCACCAGAATATCAGAGTTTTTAGCTAGGTCGGGCATGGCACCGAGACGGCCACTCATATCACCGGTAAAGCTAATTGAACAACCGGCGAGTTCCACACGATAGCCTTGCGAAGGAAAGGGACCATGATGTGTTGATACCGTTGTCACCCTGATGCCATTTTTATTGTAAATCTCTTTACTATTTAGATCTTTATATGACCACTGTATATTTTTTGTCTTGATCTTAAAGGCACTTCTGGCTTTTGGGTCGGCAAAGTCTCCCAGGTAAGGGTATAAGCCGCCATTGCTGCCAATGGCACGCTGTACAAGCTGCTCTGCCGATGCTACAAATTTTGTTCCTGTAGGCCCTAGCACATCCAGCTCTTTGCTACGATTGGTAAAAAAAGCACCTTTGATATAAGCCGGGAAGTCATTGCTGTGATCGACATGAAAATGCGAAAACAGGATCAAATCGACATCTTCAAAATTAGCCTTGCTTTGCTTGAAGCGTTGCAGACTTCCCGGTCCAGCATCCACAATGACACGCGCTTTATTATCCAGCCAGATCAAGTAGCCGGTGGAGGCTTGTCCATCTAATAACTCGGGGCCGCGAGAGCCTAAAATTTGTAATTTTACTCGTTTCGATTGGCAGTTTTGCGGAATTTGTTGGCTGGGTGTGGCAAAACTGTTGCTGATAACAAAAAATGAGATCAGGCTTATCAAAAGTTTATACGGCATTGTTTTATCCGGGCTTATGTATGAAATTAGTTGTGAAGGGTATAAAAGTGAGTACTAAATCTAATAAAGATAGTAGTCAATAAAAATCAATTTGTTGTACTATACGGTTAAATATTATTTTTAGGTGCTAAATAAATCATTTATATGTCTATTACTCAACAACGATTATTGTCTGTTTATACCCACCTGAAAACAAACTTATTAATAGCAGTTGTGTTATTCCTTCTTTCTGGAAGTCTTCAAGCAAGAGAGCTTCTTTTTATTTTGGCCGGTCAATCAAACATGGTGGGTCAGGGCACGGCTTCTAAGTTACCACCCGCTTATCGGCGTGTACCAGGTAACGTGCAATATTATTATAATGGTTACCTAACCCCGTTAAACCGATTTAGGCACTTTGGCCCCGAACTTGGCTTCGCCCACGAAATTTCAAAGCACTTCCCGCACGATACCATTAAGTTAATTAAATTTGCGGTAGGTGGTACTTCCTTGTTTGCCTGGGATCCACAATGGAACCCGTCAAAGGCAAGTACTACTCGCAATGCTAGCGCTGGCCCTTTGTTTAAAAAGCTTTTAAAAACAGTAAAGATTCAATTTAAGGATGATACTAAACTCGCGGGCATTTTATGGATGCAAGGCGAAGCGGATGCCAAGTATCCCACTGCTGCCAGGCAATATGCGGGTAATTTAAACCGCTTCGTAACCGCCTTAAGGCATGAGCTTCATACACCAAATGCGCTGTTTATAATGGGCAGTGTCAACCCACCTGCCAGACTCTTTCCAGCCACGGCAATTGTGCAGCAAGCTCAAAAAAGCGCTGTCACTCGTATTCGCAATACCCGCCTGGTAAGAACAGATGATTTGGATAAACGGAATGACCATTTGCATTACAATACAGAAGGGCAATTAGAGTTGGGCAAGCGCTTTGCCCGAGCGTATCTTAAAACGCAGTTGGCGCAGGCACGAAACTAAGCGCTGGATTACTTTCAAGAAAAGGGCATCTGGGCAAAAGGGCAAAAAAGTGGGGGGGTGTACTTTTTACTTCATTATTTTAATAAGTAAACCTTCACTCACCTGTTTAAACAGCTCGATAACACCCTTGTTTCCCATGCGAATACAGCCGCGGGAAGCGGGTGAGCCTAAACGTCCTTTTATTTAATACGTTATTAAGTGATAACTTAATTACAGAGATACGTCAAACGACTCAAACAGGTACACCACTTGGTAGTGAGAAGTTTAGAGGGCAGATAGAGGGTTTATTAGGGTATAAATAATTGGAAATTTATACAAGGTCGTCCAAAATATTCTCGTAAAGGGTACCCTTTTCCCATCTATGTTGGTGTTGAGTAATTGAAAGAAATTAGAGAGAGTGTTAATAAGGGTTTGGCTTTGGGCAATGAAAAATTTGTATTGCAAATTGAGGCATTAACAAAGAAACGTGTAACACCTAGAAAAGCAGGGCGACCGAAGAAGAAGGTACTTGATGGTGATGATTAATTTACTCTGACCCTAATTATTTAGTTAAATGGAAGGAAGAATGAAAATAATTGAATCAATGTTTGAAAGTTTTTTATGGAATAGTCGTTTAATGGTGCTTGCGGCGGTGTTAGCCAGCCTAGCTTCCGCTGTTGCTGTTCTCTATATGGCATCGGTCGATGCCTGGATGATGATTTCTCATTTAGGTGAGTATATGTCACCCGAACTTGGTGCAGAAGCAAGGGCTCAGTTGCGCGCCAGTTCAATCGCCCATGTTGTCGAAGTTATTGATGGTTATTTGCTCGCTACCGTTTTACTCATCTTTGCACTTGGGTTGTACGAATTGTTTATCAGCAAAATTGAACAAGCAAGCGAATCGGAAAGTTCTTCCAAAATTTTGGTCATTAAAAATCTGGATGATTTAAAAAGTCGTCTAGCAAAAGTTATTTTAATGATATTGATTGTGAAATACTTTGAACATGCCCTCAGCATGACCTTCAATGATGCCAAAGACTTGCTTTACTTCGCAGGTGGAATTGCTTTATTAGGTTTGGCATTGTACTTGACACATGCATCAGAACATCATACTGAAAACAAGTAATTAGAGTAACTTTGCGGTGGTCAAAGATTTTTTAGCAGAGCGATAACAACCCGTAGTGTGAATGAGCCGTATTCGGGCAGAAGGGCAAGCCGAGCGTAGCGAGACAATGTTGGAGCGTAGCAACGACTACCCGAAGGGTGCGTTAAAACGCATAAAAAGTAGGGGGGTGTACTTTATAGGTCTATTTTTTAATCAGATCGACCCAGAAAATGGCAAAATTTTAACAATATCTCCAATTTCGGCTCCATCAGAGTCCTCTGGCAGGTGAATAAAGCAGTTTGCAATACTCATAGAGGTGAGTATTCCAGAGCCTTGTTTGCCGGTGCGTTTTACCATTAGCTGTCCGCTTTCTGCTTGTTCAAAGATGCCTCGTTGAAACTCGGTTCGTCCGCTGCGTTTATATAACTTGCTGGTGCAGTGGGCGGATAACGTAATCGGTTTTTCAATGCTTCCGCAGGCTAGATAGGTAATGGCTGGTTTAACAAATTGTAAAAAAGTCACCATGACCGCGACTGGATTTCCCGGCAGGCCAAAAAACCAGGCACCACCGATATCCTTATTTAGCTGCCCGAAGGTTAATGGGCGCCCCGGTTTCATGCTGATTTTCCAAAAGTTGGTATTGCCGAGTTCCTTCAAGGTGGGCTTAATAAAGTCGGCCTCACCAACCGAAACCCCGCCTGATGTTATTACCACATCAGCCATTTCTGAGGCGCTGATAAAGGCCTCTCGAATTGCTTCCCTGGTATCGCCAATGACGCCCATGTCAAGAATTTCAACA
>JALWMR010000053.1 GCA_027083815.1 Thiotrichaceae bacterium | reverse complement strand
CAAGATAGTGCCAATGTTATTGAGCTGGTTAAAAACTTAAACAAATGGGTTGGCGAGCAAAATGAGCTGATAAAAAGCAGCGGTGTTGAATTGAGGTTACTGGACGATCAAACCTTACCAACAACTCAAGCCATTGACATCATGCAAAATAACGCCTTAATTGGTTTGTTATTGGTTCTTTTTGTCTCGTGGGTATTTCTTGGTACACATATTTCGCTACTGACTACCATTGGTATTCCCTTTATTTTGGCTGCCACGTTCTGGATTTTATCGTCCATGGGTCAAACGCTGAATATCATGGTGCTATTGGGCATCATTATTGTTTTAGGCATGTTAGTGGATGATGCCGTTGTGGTTGTCGAAGCAATATACTACCGACTGCAACGAGGAATGAACTCACTGCGCGCAGTAAAAGATGCGATGGCGGAAGTGGCGCTTCCGGTAACCACTGCCGTATTCACCACAATCGCTGCTTTCTTGCCCTTGATATTAGTTCCGGGAATCCTGGGTAAATTTATGCAAGTGGTTCCTATTGTGGTGACCCTCGCCTTGTCGATTAGCTTGATCGAAGCATTCTGGATGCTGCCTTCACATGTTTATGCTGCAAACCTGGACTTTAGTAAAAAGTCATGGATACAAAGGAAACGGGAAGGCTTTATACATTGGGTTCAACTAAAATATTCAAAGCTGCTTATAAAGGCACTACGTTGGCCGAAGCTCACCCTGCTAACAATTTTTTTAGCCTTTTTAACGGCTATCGGTGCATTGGCAGCAGGTATGGTTAAAGTAGATTTTTTCGCCTCGGATAACCTGCGAATTTTTTATATAAATGTCTCCATGCCACCCTCAACTCCGCTTGAAAAAACGCTTAAAACCGCGCTACAGGTAGAAAAGCTCGTTAAAAAGCACCTCAAGGAAAAAGATGCTCGCGCAGTTGCCACCTATGCCGGTTTAATGTTTACCGAAACGGAACAATTGTTTGGCGACCAGTATGGTCAAATTGTGGTGAGCTTACTACCTAAAGCATCAGGTTCTCGGGATGTGAATGACATCATTAATGACATGCGATATGACGTCACCCATGTGATCGGCGCCAGTAATATTTCCTTTCTAAAACTGGCAGGCGGGCCACCAACCAGTAAGCCGATTAGCGTTAAAATTCGTGGTGATAATTATCAGCAAATCGAAAAAGCACGGGATACCTTAGTCGCAATATTAAAAAAGATTAAAGGAATAAAAGACATATCAGATGATGCCAACCCAGGGCGTATGGAACTTACCCTGAAAATGGATCACGATGCCATCAGACGGGCTGGAATAAACCCCCTTGATATTACCCGCACTATCAGGTTACTGGTAGATGGTGAAGTAGTTGCCGAAATGCAAAATGAAGGAGAAAAACTACAGATACGGGTAAAAGCAGAACAAGGTAACGCGCAGGATATTGGTGATCTGCTAAATTTTAGAATGCCCGTTAATAATAAAGATGGGGTATCAAGCATTCCCCTGAACCAGTTAATGAAGCAAGAGCGACGTGTTTCACTGGGCAATATACGTCACTATAACTTTAAACGGGCAATTACACTTGAAGCCAATATTGAAAAACTAAAAACAAAAGAAGACTTTATGGCATGTCGCTTGCGACCAGCACTTTATGGTGATGAACGTGATTACTCAATATGCCAACTTGATACCGTTACCGCCAACAAAATGATGCTGGGTGGTTGGGACAAGGTAAAAGATCAATTTCCCGGAATTGATTTGGACCTAACCGGTCAGCTTGATGATATTCAGGATAGCATTCAGTCTCTTGTAAAGTTGCTATTGTTTGGTGTGGGGATTATGTATTTAATATTAGGCACACAATTTAAAAGCTATTTTCAGCCCCTGATAATTTTAACAACTGTTCCACTGGCATTTACCGGCGTTATACTGGGGCTGCTACTAACCCAAAACCCACTGAGTTTATACACCCTTTATGGCGTTGTTGCCTTAACGGGTATAGCGGTAAATGCCGCCATAGTGCTGATATCTGCTGCCAACGACCGTTTAAAATCAGGTATGAGCGTGATTCATGCCATAATCTATGCATCGCGCCGACGTGTCATACCAATTATGATAACCACGTTAACAACCATAGCCGGACTATTTTCACTCGCGACAGGCCTGGGTGGTCATTCACTCATCTGGGGGCCAGTGGCGACAGCTATTGTTTGGGGCGTTGGTTTCTCATCCGTACTCACCCTGTTTACAATTCCAACCATTTATTTGGCGGGAATGCGCAGAAAAGAAAGAAAAAAGGCCAAAAAACTGGCTTTGACCGAGAAAACGTGAAAAAAGGTGGGGGGTGTACTTTCAGACATTATTTATGGCAAATTTTAATACACATTTAGGCGTATCAGCCGTTGCATCGGGCATGTTGGCAACCCTTTGCCTGCAAGTAGGGTTTGTGGACGGTAAAGATGCACTCCTTTTAGCAACTGCAGGGGTAATTGGTGGCATTTTGCCTGATGTTGACCTGCATTACTCCTATCCCAGCCGTATTTTATTCTCCCTATTGGGAATTGTGATTGCCTTTCTCTGGGTTTTTTCTGCAAAAAATCAACTGTCAATTGCAAAGCTCTGGGTTGCAGGCGCAGGAATCTATCTTATCATTCGTTATCCGGTATGGGCGCTATTTCAACATCTAACGGTGCATCGTGGCTCAGTCCATTCCATAGGAGCAGCCGTTTTATTTACCTTGCTAGCCTCTATTGTGAGCTACTACTTATTTTCCAAAACGGCGTTTCTATCCTGGTTTATAGCCCTGTTTGTGTTTGCCGGTTTTATACTTCACCTCGTTCTGGATGAGTTATATAGCGTCGATTTTATGGGCCATCGCTTAAAACGCTCTTTTGGTACTGCCCTGAAATTATTTGATCCAAAGGAAAAGATAAGTAGCCTGGTTATACTAACAGGGATACTACTCGCCTGGTTTTTTACACCCGACCACAAGGCGTTTATAGATACGCTTACAAGCGTAGAAACCTATCGGGTGATTGCCCAACGGTTCTTTTGAAGCCTGTTAATTAACAGGCAGCCTGGCACGTAGCTCATCTCTATCAAACCACCAGTCGCCGGCTACTATGGCGTCTATAACTTGTGATAGTTTAGGTAGAAATTTTTCCGGGTCATTTAGTTCTAGTTTATCCATCCAGAAGTTTAGTTGACCTTGATCGGTGACATTACTGTGACGTTCGGCGACTTTTGCAATCAGATTGGTTGTGAGAAACATAACGCTGTCGCGTTTTTCGCCTTCAAGTCGCAAGTCAGCGATATAATGAGCGGTTACCGCAGCGACGGCGGCACCATCTGATTTTGCAGGTGTATCATCAATCAGGTTTTTCATCATTACAATGCTCAGCTCCGGGTCTATCGGGTAGGTGACTGAAAGCCACATGCCGTGCCCCAGGGCAACTACGGCAGCAGGTAGTTCTGTGCGGTAAAGCACATCTGTGCAAAGTACCGCTTGCTCATACATTTCATGTTCCATATAAATCTGGAAAGCTTCTTTGGCAAGCCCCCATGCGGCTTCCGGCATACCGTTTTCACCGGCATCCAGCATGATTTCAGCGATTTCATACTGCAGTTGAGCACGCTCTAGCGGATCACAATCTGCTTTTAATTGCCCAAGTTGCGCCTGCTTTTTATTTAACTCGCTTTTTAGAAAATCACGAGATTCGGTTGCTTCTGTAAACTGTAAACCGGATGCTTTCGGGCTGTTCGTATTTGAATTGGTCATGGTTATAAAAATAGGTTGATTAAGTTGGCGCTATATTAGCAAATAATGATAAAGAATGTTTTATCCTTAATTACAACAAGAGTAATCATCATGGAAAACACACAAAAATCAGTATTTATCATACTACTGAAGTACACCCCCCACCTTTTTCTGGCTTTTCTCCATCCTTCGGCTAGTCGTTGTTCCACCGGCATTGTCTCGCCTGCGACCCGGCTGGCCATTTTCCCAGAAAGAATACTAAGGTTGTGCGAGGAGCAAGGGCAAGCTGCTATCAGAGCCTTCTTCTTCAAGGACCAACTCAAATTTTAGAGGTGCGTTAATTCTTGTTTCTGGCTCAAAGCTTTGTTCAAAGCGACCCGTATAATCTTGCCTGATAGTCAATGCTGAGACGGGCTTATTGGAAGGATCATCAAGGTCATAAACAATTAAATGAAATCGTTGATTATTGTTTATTTTAGGCAAATTATTAAACGATACCATGCCTTTTTGTAAGGCAGTACTCCAAAGCAGTCGCCCCTCAACATCTTTAATCAGTGGGTTTAATGTGTGTAGCCAGTTTGTATCAATCACATCAGACTGCTGAAGTAGCTTTTGCTTAAGTGAATCAAGCTCGGCCTGCTGTGTTGGGCTTGGTAACTCAAGCTGTATTTTTTTATACGCAGATAATCCCAAAGAGCTGAGCACCACAATCAGCGTGCTAACCAGTAGCACCACCAACCACAAGGGCAGGTTTCTTTTTTCTATTGTTATTACATCATTGTTCATAACTTAATTACTGCTATTCTATAAGCTTTAGATGCAAGCTTTGCAAAGTTGTTCATCTTTTATCCATTTAAGCCTGGAAAATAGAAACTATGCCTCAACAAACACATATCCTGGGAAAAGATGCTGCGCTGGAAGATTCAATCGCATCCATGCAACAGAAGCTTCAATCACTTGGTTTTACGATTATAGAACAGTCCTGGTTAAATCCGGTGGCGAATGTTTGGTCAGTGCATATCAGGGATAGCGATTGTCCATTGCTTTTTACCAACGGTAAGGGTGCATCAAAAAAAGCAGCACTTGCCAGCGCGCTGGGGGAATTTTTTGAGCGCCTGTCCACACATTATTTCTGGGCTGATTATTACCTTGGGGGCGAAGTTGCCAATAACAAGATTGTCCATTACAAAAACGAAAAGTGGTTTCCTGTTGAAAAGGAAGACGAATGGCCTGAAGGGCTACTTAATCAGGAATTGATAGACTTTTACAATCCCGATGATGAGCTGGATGCAAGCAAGCTGATTGATATTAATTCAGCCAATCATCAGCGGGGCATTTGTGCCTTGCCATATGTCTGCCAACGCAGTAACGAAACAGTTTATTTCCCGGTTAATATCATTGGAAATTTATATGTTAGCAATGGTATGTCTGCGGGTAACACCCGCTTTGAAGCACGTGTGCAAGCACTATCTGAAATTTTCGAACGCTATGTAAAATTCAAAATTATTGCTGAGGGCATCTCTCTACCCGATGTGCCTGAGGAAGTGCTTAAGCGTTATCCAGGCATTCTGGCAGGCATTAACGAACTGCAAGCTGCCGGTTATCCTCTATTAGTACAAGATGCCTCGCTGGGTGGTCGCTACCCAGTGATGGTGGTGACCTTGCTTAACCCAGATAATCAGGGTGTATATGCCAGCTTTGGCGCACACCCTAAATTTGAGGTGGCACTTGAGCGCGCCCTCACCGAGCTACTACAGGGGCGTGGGCTGGATGCTCTGGATGGCTTTGCTCCGGCAGGTTTTGATCTGGATGAAATTGCCAGCCCGCAAAATCTGGAAACACATTTTATAGACTCTAGCGGCATTATTAGCTGGGAGTTTTTACGGCATTCACCCGATTATGAGTTTACCAACTGGGATACCGATTTTGACAAAACAGAGGATGAATTTAACTGGTTATGTGAGCGCATCCATCAGGAAGGAAATGACATTTATATCAGCGATCATGAAGAGCTGGGCGTTTATGCCTGCCGCATATTAGTGCCTGGCATGTCAGAAATATATCCTGCCGATGACCTGGTCTGGGAGAATAATAATGCCGGGATTGCCTATCGTGAAGCAATATTAAAACCGAATAAAACAGCCACTGAAGCAGCACAGCTTATTGAGCAGTTAGAGGCGTTGAATCTGGACGATCAACAACCAGTTGCCGCTTTGATTGGCTTGCCCGCCGATCAGGATAGTATTTTTAAAGACTTGAGAATAGCCGAACTGATAACCTTGCTGGCACTTAAAGCACAGGATAGTGAGCGCGTAATGGAAGGTTGTGAATGGCTAATTCATTTCAGGCAAATTGACCCATCTCGCTTAAAAACATACCAGTGCATTCACACCTTAATGCAGTTAAATGGCATGAGCCAGTATGGAAAAGCGTTAAAAAAGCTATATGGAAAAGAAACCTTGCAAAACGCACTCTCATTAATAGAAGGTAAAGATGTCTTTT
>JALWMR010000052.1 GCA_027083815.1 Thiotrichaceae bacterium | reverse complement strand
CAACAGTCGCAGTACTGGTACTTGGCCTTGCGCCAGCAATCTCTGCTCAAGCAGCAACACCCGCAGAAGATCGCGAAGCTTTTAGAAACTATTTTAAGAAAAATATGCCTAATGATAATCTTGATGACTACATCAATGGTATATATGCTTTTAATAAAGATGCTCGCTCACAATGGGAAGAAATTGAAGAGTTCCCCCCTTATGAAATTGCCATAGACAAGGGTGAGGAGCTTTGGAATAAAAAGTTTGCTAATGGTAAGTCTTTCACTGATTGCTTTGGCGATGTGAGCAAAGTTCGTGCAAAATACCCCTACCATGATGAAAAGAAAGATACCATTGTCACTTTGGAAGGCGATATCAACAAGTGCCTTACTGACAATGGCGAAAAACCATTCAAATGGAAAAAGGGGAATATCGCAGCAGTTTCTGCATACATTGCTTATAACGGCCGTGGGCAAAAAATAAACACAGAGCCTAAAACTGATAAAGCAATTGCCTGGTATAACAAAGGTAAGAACTTTTTCTATGCCAAACGTGGTCAGTTAAATATGGCTTGTGCAGACTGTCATGTATACAATGCAAGTAAGTGGATACGCGGTGACAATCTCAGCCCCGCACTTGGCCAAACCAGCCATTTTCCTGTTTTCCGCTCAAAATGGGGCAACCTGGGAACATTGCACCGTCGTTATGGTGGTTGTAACAAACAAGTTAGAGCAAAACCATTTAAAGCTCAAAGCGATGAATACAAAGCTTTAGAATACTTCCAGGCCGTCATGTCTAATGGCCTTGAACTAAATGGACCTGGTGCGCGAAAGTAATATAATTACGCTCATACACCGATAAAAAAGCCCGACGCTTGTTCGGGCTTTTTTATGCCCAAAATTTGATGCACATAACAGTCACACTTTATCGTAAGATTTTGCTAGTATTAGACAGATCAGCTAAATGCTACGGAGTAAACATGAATTTAGAGCAAGCTCGTTTTAATATGATTGAACAACAGGTTCGCCCCTGGTCTGTTCTTGATAGTACAGTATTGCAAACCATGGGGAGTATTCCACGTGACATTTTTGTGCCCGAATCATTGAAGTCCCTTGCCTATGCTGATATTGAAGTTCCTCTGGGCCATGGTGAGTCAATGATGTTCCCTCGTGTAGAAGGCAGAATGTTACAAGAGCTGGAGATAGATATAAACGATGAATGTCTGGAAGTTGGAACAGGAAGTGGATACATTACAGCCTGCCTGGCAACAATGGGCAAACATGTTGATAGCATTGACATCTATGATGACTTTCTGCAAAGCGCTGCAAAGAACCTGGACAAGGTAAATATCTCG
This sequence comes from Thiotrichaceae bacterium, assembly GCA_027083815.1. Lineage (GTDB taxonomy): Bacteria > Pseudomonadota > Gammaproteobacteria > Thiotrichales > Thiotrichaceae > Cocleimonas. The sequence continues at coordinate 4,975 of JALWMR010000052.1, read as the reverse complement.
AACTTTTCTTTAGAGAACAAAAATGCTTTAACAGATATTGGCGCTTCTAATAAAAAGTATGATGCCATTGCCGTAACTGGATCCATTTCTGAGTATATTCCTCTTTTTGAACAATTGTTAAAGCCGGATGGAAGACTTTTTCTTGTGGTTGGGGGAAAACAAAACATGCATGCTATAAAAGTCATTTTCTCAAATGGCATGTATCATCGGACAAGCTTATTTGAAACAGTACTTAAGCCCTTAGTTGGCGCAGAAGCAAAACCAGAATTTTCATTTTAGTTTCATATTTACGAGTTACACTAACAAGCTAGACAAACATCAAATCAAGAGCTGAAGAAAAGTATGTCATCAAACAAATTTATTTTTCGCGGTGCTTTAGCATTCACTATTTTGGGTGTTTTTAGCTTACCCGCGTATAGCGAAAACCTGCTACAGGTATACCAACAGGCAAAACAAAGTGATGCACAAATTAAGGCAAGTGAAGCGGGCTATCTCGCAACACTAGAGAAGAAACCACAGGCCTTATCTGCCTTGAAACCACGTGTAGATATCGGCGGAAGTGCCACTTATAATTTACAACAAATCAATCGAACACCCCGTGATGGTGGTGGTGCCTTTCTCAACCTGGGTTATAGTTTAACGCTTAGCAAGCCCCTTATTCATAAAGAAATTCAAGCACAGATTAATCAGGTCGATGCCATTATTTTGCAAGCAAAGGCGCGTCTGGAAGGCGACAGACAAAACTTGATTATTCGCGTGGCGCAAGCTTACTTTGATTTTCTTAAAGCCAAAGAGTCTCTCGCTTTTGCCAATGCAGAAAAAGGTGCTATAGCCAGACAATTACATCAAGTTAAGGCTTATTTTGATGCTGGACGCTCGGCAATTACCGATGTAAAAGAAGCACAAGCCCGTTACGATTCAGCCATTGCACAAGTCGTGGTTGCGCAACAGCAGATAGATCTGGCAAGAGAGAGTCTCAAATCAATTACCGAAAAATATTATAAGAACCTTGATGGAGAAGCGCGCAATACAGCCCTTATTATTCCGAAACCAAATAATATTAACCAGTGGGAAAAAACGTCCATTGCCAACAGTTTGCAAGTAATCGCAGCACAGTACGCCGTTACCGCGGCGCAAAAAGCAGTCGATATCGAACGCGCGGCCAAAAGCCCGACGGTAGACTTATTTGCGCGACATAATGGAAATTCAAGCAATGGCGAAGACCAGTTTGATCAGAATAAATTTGATGCAGCGGTGGGCATACAATTTAATATACCGCTTTATCGCGGTGGAAATATTTCATCGCGCATTCGCGAAGCAAGGCATAAACTACATCAGGCGCAGCAGCAATTAGAAGTCCAGAAACGTAATGCCAGTCAGGGGGCTCGTGCCGCTTACACCACCATTATTTCTGGAATTTCTCAAATAAAGGCGTTAAAACAAGTGCTAAACTCAACTCAGGTTGCTGCTAAGGCCACTCAGGCTGGCTTTGAAGCAGGCACAAGAACCGCTGTCGATGTCCTTCTCTCTTTAAAAGAAACTTTTAGAGCAAAAAGAGACTATTCGAACGCTTTATATGATTACTTACTCAATACGCTTAAGCTAAAGCAAGCTGCCGGAACGCTTTCGGAAGCCGATTTAGCCGCTTTGAGCAAACTGTTGGTTCGTTCTAAATCACGTAGACCAGCGAGAAAAAAGAAATAATAGTACCGGGATGAAACACGCCCGGTCGCTACTCTGGCCCCCACAGTACCTCATCAAGCATCTTATTTTTATCCGTTTGTAGAGGTACTACTTTTCCATTAATTATTAACACACCTTCGCGTGAGAGAAGCTTTTTCTGTTTGATAAAGTATTCGCTATGTGCCGCAAATGCCAGAGTATGATCGGCGCGCACAACCCGAAACCAGGGTAAAGGTTTGCTGGATCGGCTCATCGCCTTACTCACCATGCGGGCATGGCGTGGAAAGCCCGCCGCCCTGGCGACTTCACCATAACTCATCACCCGCCCTTTCGGTATATTGCTTACAATATTAATAATCGCTTTATCAAATTTCTTCTGAAATTCAGACATCTTACAAACATGCGCCCGACTGATAGCCAAACACTTTATTATCAGCGCAGGCCATACAGGCATTTGAGTAAGTTACTTTCTTGCTGGATGGACACGGCGTTGTCACACAGCGAACTTGCTGGTTTTAAGCATATTTAACCATAGTTATGGCTCCTAAAGAACCATAACTATACCCAAAGAAGGGTTAAAAAGTACACCCCCCACCTTTTTTGCCCTTTTCTCAATAGAAAACCAGAAACACTTATTCAGCAGCCTTATCCGTCATTTTACCAACCGCTCCTTCTGCTTTGGCAAGCGCGGGAGATTTGGCAACCTCATAGCTATCTTTTAAAGATTGAGGGTTATGATAGGCTATCCATGTTTTGCCATCGTTACCCTTATAGACCACCACTCTTAAAGGCAAATCAAGTCCGGCTGCTGCATCAAATTTCATAATGGCAGTTCCCAGTTTGGGACTACCAAAAATCAGAACTTCAGCCTCGTTCATATCCATGCCCACTTTTTTTGCGGCACTCTGGTGGTTTATACGATTAAAAACGGTTAAACCTTTTGATTTAACAATTTTTTCAAAGCGATCCATGGTTTCGCTTACACCATGTTTGCTTTCTTTTTTAACCAGCGAATCTGCCATTGCAAGGCTTGAAGCCAATACAGAAGCCATTACAAATGAGACAATCAATAGTAATTTCTTTTTCAAAACGCTTCCTTCCTTATTTTATAGTGAAATCATTATATACTCATGCACTCTACACTTAGATGCAACGATCAATAATAGTTCACCTGACAAAGTTAAAAGATAAAATAAAGGAATCAATATGGAAAAGCTGTTTCGCATTCTTGGTGTAACACAACAAACTAGCAGTCATAAAGAAAAGTGGCTATCTTTTTTAGGTGGCTTTCTCGGCATTTATGCCATTTATTGGGTGACACGGGAGTTTGTTGGACTTGCTGAGGCAATTTATATTATTCCCTCCATGGGCGCATCGGCCGTTTTGCTATTTGCTGCCCCACATGTGCCTTTCTCACAGCCGTGGAATGTCTTTGGTGGGCATATTATCTCTGCCGTTATTGGCGTAGCCTGTTATCAATGGATACCTGATATTCACATTGCCGCCGCCGCCAGTGTCGGTATCGCCATTGGCGTTATGTATTATGCTCGCTGTATTCACCCGCCCGGCGGTGCAACCGCTCTGGCAGCTGTAATCGGCAGTTCCCAAATCCATGATTTATCCTATATGTATGTAATTACACCGGTACTGATTAATGCGCTAACTATTCTAACCGTAGCGGTGATTTTTAATGGACTATTTCCCTGGCGGCGCTATCCTGTCTATTTTCAATCCCATAAAAAAACCGTAAAAGCTCAACAAACAAGTCCGTATCCGCCCATTAGCCATGAAGACTTTGTGTATGCACTCAGCCAGATGGATTCAATGGTCGATATTAATGAAGAAGAGTTATTAGAGCTTTATTCACTCGCTACAGGCAGAAACGTAGCACAGAAGTAACAAAATAACCACACACACCACTAGCCATGAAACTATCCGATTTTAATTATCACCTACCTCCCGAATTAATTGCGCAAGAAGCATTAAAAAATCGCACTGCAAGTCGCTTACTGCATGTTGATACAAGCACCAACCCTGCCAGATTATCTGACAGAACCTTTGCCGATATTATTGATCTGATAGATGCGGGTGACCTGCTAATCTTTAATGACACCCGTGTTATTCCGGCGCGCTTGCATGGGCACAAAGAAACCGGTGGTAAGGTAGAAGTTATGGTTGAGCGGGTGCTGGATGAGCACAATATACTGGCGCATGTGCGCTCCAATAAATCTCCCAAAGCTGGTAGTCGGCTGATTCTTGAAGATGCCATACACGCCGAGGTAACAGGCCGTAACGAGCGCCTATTCGAGATACGTTTTTTGAATGATGAAAACGTCTACAACCTGCTGGAACAATACGGTCATATCCCTTTACCACCCTACATTGAACGTGCTGATACCGAAGAAGACAAAGAGCGTTATCAAACTGTGTTTGCCCAAAAAGCAGGAGCGGTTGCAGCACCTACAGCCGGACTCCATTTTACCGATGAGCTACTACACGCATTAAAGGATAAAGGTGTTGAAACCGCTCAGGTCACATTGCATGTTGGTGCGGGTACCTTCTTACCCGTAAGCGTGGATAATCTGGATGAACACATAATGCATGCCGAATGGGTAGAGCTAGACCAGGCCGTTTGTGATGCCGTTTCTGCCTGTAAAGAACGCGGCGGAAAAGTGGTTGCTGTCGGCACAACCAGCGTTCGCAGCCTTGAATCGGCCGCAAAAGAAACGGGCACATTACAACCTTTCAACGGCGACACGCGCTTATTTATTACGCCAGGTTACCAGTTTAATGTCGTCGATGCCATGATTACCAACTTCCATCTTCCTGAATCCACCTTGTTGATGCTAGTCTCTGCTTTTACAGGCTATGACAATATTATGGCCGCCTACCAACATGCAATTAAGCAACGCTACCGCTTCTTTAGCTATGGTGATGCCATGTTTTTAAGCAAGCTTAGAGAAAAGTCCCAGCCGAGCTGAAAGCGAGACAATGTTGGAGCACAGCGACAACTACCCGTAAGGCTCAATGCCAGAAAGTTAAGAAAAGTTTCGTCATTCTGGCGTAGGCCAGAATCCATATTCGAAGCTATGTACCGTCGTTTAGAATAGATACTGGCCTTCGCCAGTATGACGGCTTATCTCTTAACTTACTGGCATTGCCGTAAGGTGCATTTACAAAACGCATAAAAAGTAGGGGGGTGTACTTTTTAAGGTTCATTTAAGCTTTAGGGACTATAGTTAATGGATGAAATAACAAATTAATAATATGAGACCTTTGCATGAGAGTATGG
>JALWMR010000051.1 GCA_027083815.1 Thiotrichaceae bacterium | reverse complement strand
CGCAGATGTGGAAGTAGTCGAACCGGTCTGCCTGAAGCAGCTAATCAAGGAAGAGATCAGCAAAATGGTCAGGCGGTATGAAAAAAATTAAGGCGAGTCTCAGGATTTGAGACGGTGAGGTGATACGATCCAAAGCAGTGGTGAATTATTGTATGGAAATGATTTTCAAAGGGTGAGTATTTAATGGCTATAGCTCATAGAAGAAAAAATGGAGATGATCAAACCCTCATTGATCACCTTCTAGAAGTCAGTGACATTGCAGCAGATTTAGCATTGAAAATTGACATTCCTGACGCTGGCAGGCTAATTGGCCTGCTCCATGACTTTGGAAAGTTTAGTGCAGATTTCCAAGCATATATTGGCTCAGCAACCGGAAAAATCAAACCAGGTGAAGATAAGTATGTTGATTTTGATGGTTTAAAGGGAAAGATTGACCACTCAAGCGCAGGTGCTCAATGGATATGGGAGAACTGTGATAGATGGGGGCCTCAGGGTCAACTAGTTGGCCAAATATTAGCATTGTGTATTGCATCTCACCATAGCGGATTGATCGATTGCCTGAAACCAGAGGGTGAAAATGGCTTTTTAGGCCGAATGGGTAAACCTGATAGTAAAACCCATAAAAATGAATCGTTAAATAACGCGCCAAAACACTTTATTGAAAATCTGAACTGTCTTCTCAATAAAGAGCTAATTCAAAACGTATGGGGTCAGTTGAGTCTCATGGCTCAGGCTCCTAACCAATCTATCTGCTCATTCAACCTTGGTTTTTTCAGCAGGATGTTGTTTAGCTGCTTGATTGATGCAGATCGAATAAATAGCGCAGATTTTGAATACCCTGAAAATAAAGAGCACAAAAATAATGTTCCCGCTGATTGGAAGGTGCCAATTAAACGGCTAGAAAAGGCCATCAGTAAGTTCAATGGTGATAAGCCCATTGATGAGTTACGACGAAATATTTCAGATACTTGCCGTGAGAGGGCTTTAGATAAACAAGGCATCTACACGCTCACTGTTCCGACGGGCGGCGGAAAAACCTATGCCAGCCTTCGTTATGCGCTGCACCATGCCCAACAGCATAAATTAGACCGAATCATTTACATCATCCCTTTTACCTCTATTATTGAGCAGAATGCAGCCGCCATCAGGGAAGTCATTGAAGATTCAACGGATAAAATTCCTTGGGTGCTAGAACAGCACTCAAACCTGGAGCCAGAACAACAGAGCTGGCATAGCAAACTGGTGAGTGAAAACTGGGATGCGCCTATCGTGATGACCACCATGGTTCAGTTTCTTGAAGTGCTATTTTCAGGGGGTACAAGAGGGGCGAGGAAAATGCATCAACTGGCCAACACAGTATTAATCTTTGATGAGATTCAAACACTGCCAATTAACTGCACCCACCTCTTTTGCAATGCGCTTAACTTTCTCACCAACTATTGCAAAACGACTGCCTTGCTTTGCACTGCGACACAACCGCTACTTGATAAGCTCAAGTCTCCCGAAAAAGGCCAGTTAACTATTCCGCCTGAAAATGAACTGGTCAGTAATGTACCCAAACTGTTTGAAGACTTAGAACGTGTAAAACTGAGTAACAAGGTTCGCCCAGAAGGGTGGACAACCGAGCAAATTGCAGAACTTGCATTGGATGAGTTTAGAGAACTTGGTAGTTGTTTGATTATCGTCAATACAAAAGCTTGGGCGCAGCAGCTTTATCTCGAAATACAAACCAGTGAAGGAATTGATAAAGATTCGCTATTCCAACTGAGCACCAGCCTTTGCCCCGCACACCGTAAGGCAATCTTTGCAAAAGTTAAAGAACGATTAAAGAACAATCAGACTGTATTGTGTATTAGCACCCAATTGATTGAAGCAGGTGTCGATGTGGATTTTGCTTCAGTGATACGTTTTCTTGCAGGGCTGGATTCTATCGCACAGGCAGCCGGGCGATGCAATAGAAATGGTTTGCGCGAAGGCTCGACTGTGCATGTCGTTAATCCAGATGAAGAGAAAATCGACCTGTTAAAAGATATCAAAGTGGGGCGAGATAAAGCTCAACGAGTGATGGATGAAGGGTTTGGAAATTTACTAGCCCCCGATGCGATAAAACAATATTTTAAGTACTATTTTCATGACCGCTCCAAGGAAATGAGTTATCCCGTTTCAGCTAAAAAACTGGGCAGGGATGATGAATTGCTCAACCTGTTAAGTTGCAATAAATTAAATACTGGTCGGAACAATAATACATTATTGCTTCAGCAATCTTTCATGGCAGCAGGCAGGGCATTCAAAGCCATTGATTCACCAACACAAGCCGTTATTGTTCCTTATGGTGAAGAGGGTAAAAATTTAATTACAGAGCTGGGGCGGGTTGCAAAAGAGTTTGATGTGAAAACCTACCGAGACTTGCTTAAACAGGCTCAGAAATTCAGTGTTAACGTATTTCCTAATGTATGGAAACGATTGCAAAATGAGGGTGCTGTTCATGAAATACAGCCCGATGAAGGTATCTACTATCTTGATGAGAAATATTATAGTGATGAGTTTGGCCTGTCAGTTACGCCATGTAATAACATGAGTTTTCTAGGAGTCGATTAAATGCATGACAACCCCAAAAATAGCATCAGCTTCAAGGTGCATGGTCGGTACGCCCTATTTACTGATCCGGTAACAAAAACTGGTGGTGAAAAGTGCTCTTATCATTTGCCTACCTACGAGGCGATTAAAGGTGTTTTGAAATCCATATATTGGAAGCCCAGTTTTATCTGGTATGTAGACCGGGTGAGAGTTATGAAATCACTACGCACTCAAACCAAAGGTACAAAGCCGTTGGTATGGAGCGGCGGCAACAGTTTAGCCATTTATACTTTTTTACATGATGTGGAGTATCAGGTCGAGGCACATTTTGAATGGAACGAGCATCGCCCTGAGCTGGCTAAAGATCATATTGATGGCAAGCATTTCGCTATTGCCAAACGTTCAATTGAACGCGGTGGCAGGCAGGATATCTTTCTGGGGACGCGGGATTGTCAGGCCTATGTAGAAGCTTGTGATTTTGGTGAAGGTCAGGGTGCTTATGACGACATAAAAGAGCTGGGTTTTGGTTTGATGTTTCATGGTTTTGATTACCCCGATGAGACGGGAAAAAATGAGCTGCACAGTCGTTTTTGGAATGCCACTCTTAAGAAAGGTATTCTAGATTTTCCGCGTCCTAAAGACTGTACTGAGAGCCGTTTTATTCGCCCCATGTTTCCAAAACATTTTGAAGAGGGCGAGAATCTTTTATCTGTAGATATTGAGGAGGCACGTTTATGAGCTGGATGGTGAAACTGTATGAGACCTATGATAAGGCTCTTAGCAATTCAGAGTTGCCAAATTATCCTGCCCCCTATTTTCATGCTAAGGAAGGATGCCATATTGAAATTACAATAGATGATAAGGGTTATTTCAAATCGGCACAAAGTCTAGTTACTGAAATAAAGTATGGAAAGAAAACTGATTACAAAAAAACTAGGACTATTATTCCAATAACGCCAAAAAGCTTGACTGGCAGAACAAGTGGTTCTGCCCCTTACCCATTAGCAGAAAAATTACAGTATATAGCTAAGGATTATGCTGCTTATGGCGGGATTAAAGCACCCTATTTTCCACACTATGTTAGTAAACTACAGAAATGGGCGAATCATGAACAATATAGCCACTGGAAAGTAAAGGCCATTTTAGAATATGTAATGAAAGGAACAGTAATAGAGGACTTAGTCGGTGCAAGGCAGTTGTTTGTGACTGAAAGTGATAGCAAACCTGAACTAATTACAAAATGGAAAGATCAGGCAGAAAAGGGAGCGATAAAACCTCCTTTAATTCAATCGATAACTGGGGGTGAGCAAGGAAATGCAATTATTCGCTGGGTAGTTCAAAAAGAAGGAGAAGCAAATGACACGACTTGGGAAGACAATGAACTAATTGAATCATGGCAATCATATGCGTCCTCAATTTACGAAGAAAATGGATTTTGTCAAATACTCGGTCGAGATGCCTTTCTTACTTCAACTCACCCAAAGGCAATTTATCCACAAGCTATAAATGCAAAGCTTATTTCAATGCCTACTGATAAGGGCTATTTAACCTATCAAGGAAAGTTCACAAATGATTCTCAACCAGTTGGGATTAGCTTTGAAGCCTCACAAAAGGCACATAATACCCTTCGCTGGTTGATTGAACGCGGACAGGGAAAATTTTTGGGGATATCCAAGGGAAATAATCGACCGGCGGTTATTGTGTCTTGGGCGATATCAGGAACTGATACTCCTCACCCACTAGAAGATGTTTGGGGGTTGCTTAAAAATAACAATGAAATAGAAGAAAATTCTACCTCAATGCCTGTAATTGAAAATTATATTGATAACACAATTGACTTTGGTCAGTCATTTTCAATAGAGCTTGGGAAATACTTAAATGGCTATAAAGCTAAGCTGAAAAATTCAGGAAATATTGTAATCATGGGGCTTGATAGCGCAACGGATGGCCGAATGGCTGTGACCTATTATCAAGAAATTTTTCCTGACGAATATATTGAGAGAATTTCAAAGTGGCACAAAGAGTTTTCTTGGTATCAACGACACAAGATAAATAAGAATATTGTTTGGCCTGTTTATGCACCATCACCCAATGCAATATCAGAAATGATATATGGCAATATTATTGGTGATGATGTAAAGCAAAAACTCAAGAAAAATGCCATTGAAAGAATTTTGTCTTGCATCGTCGAGGCGCGCCCCTTTCCGCAAGACCTAAAGGAAAAAGCTGTGCAACGTGTCACTAATCGCAGCGCCTATAAATCTGAGAAACAATTGCTATGGGAAGAACACTTAGGGATTGCGTGTGCCCTGTATCGAGGTTTTTGTAAACGAGATTTAAAACAAAATAAGGAGTATATCGTGGGCTTAGAACAAGAAAATAATTCGAGGGACTATTTGTATGGTCGCCTGTTGGCGATTGCAGAAAGAGTGGAAGATATGTCGCTGTATGTTTCAGGTGAAAAACGCAGCACGACTGCTGCGCGTTTAATGCAACGATTTGCCGACAGGCCGGCCTCGACTTGGCGAAATATTGAGTTGGCGTTGCAACCTTATATGCAGCGCCTTAAAAATAACCGCGCCGGTTTTTTACATAATATTCAGACCTTGTTGGATGAAGTTATGGGTAAATTCATAGAAGGTGACTTTGTTAATGACAAACCTTTAAGTGGCGAGTTTTTGTTGGCCTATCATACCCAGCGATTTGAATTACGCAGTAAAAAACAATCAAACGAAAATGATGAATCACAAACTGACGGAGATGAATAATGAGCTTGCAAAATAAAATAGACTTTGCCCTGATTTTTAGTGTTAAAAATGCCAACCCCAATGGTGATCCCTTGAACGGCAATCGACCACGTACCGACTATGATGGTTTTGGCGAAGTTTCTGATGTCTGTATTAAACGAAAAATACGTGACCGTTTACAAGATGTAGGTGAAAAAATATTTGTTCAATCGGATGAAAAAAAGACCGATGGAATGCCGAGTCTAAAGGTTCGCGCAGAGTCAGATGAACATGGATTGGGAAAAGAGGCCTTTAATGTTAAAAAAACAACACCTGAAGAAACCGCGCGTTTAGCGAACGAGAAATGGATAGATGTCCGTAGTTTTGGTCAGTTGTTTGCTTTCAAAAGTGATAGCAAAGATGGCGTCTCAATTCCCATCCGTGGTCCTGTTTCAATTCAGTCTGCATTTAGCGTAGACCCCGTCAGTATTACCAGTACACAAATCACTAAAAGCGTGAGTGGTGAAGGGGATGGCAGCAAAAAGAGTTCTGACACAATGGGCATGAAGCACCGTGTTGATGGTGCTGTTTATGTTGCCTTTGGTGGTATGACACCACAGCTTGCCGAACGAACAGGCTTTAGTAAAGATGATGCAGATAAGATAAAAGAGGTCTTGCCAAAATTGTTTGAAGGCGATGCCTCCTCCGCACGTCCAGAAGGCAGCATGGTGGTTGAGAAAGTGATCTGGTGGAAGCATAACTGCAAATCAGGTCAATACTCTTCTGCTAAAGTTCATCGCACACTCACTGTTAAAGGCGATGGAAGTTATACGCTAGCCAACTTAGATGGGCTTGAGCCAGAAGAAATTGATGGATTCTGATTTGTTGAAAAATAAGGAGGAAAGTCGCTGTGCGTTTTCTCGTTCCCACGCTCCGCGTGGGAATGCATATGTGAGGAGTCAGCATGAAAAAACTCATTCGCAACTCCACCGCTGAATTTCTGATCTTCACCTCCCAAGCGGGTGAAGACAGTAT
>JALWMR010000050.1 GCA_027083815.1 Thiotrichaceae bacterium | reverse complement strand
TCGCGGTGACAAGTTTAATTTTAGTGGAAAAGATGGCATATCTTATGACTTTACCAACTCTAACAAATTTGCGGTGGAGGCGCTTCTGGCCTCTAAAAATAATGGTTATAAGGCTAAAGATAGCAAAACCTTTAAGGGGATGGATAAACGAAGACCATCCATTGATGTCGGGGGCAGGCTTATTGCAGAGACACCTATAGGCCCAGCTGTTTTTGATGCAACCAAGGATGTTTATAAAAGTAAAGGCTATGAAGTAGGGCTTAAGCTGGGTGGAATAGCACCTCATGCAGCACACTGGTCTGGTAAACGACAGATAATAGTAAAACCTGCGGTTGGTGTACGTTACCAAAGTGCCAAAATGTCTGATTACTATTATGGTGTTAAAAGTAGCGAAGCAACGGCTGCCCGCAAGGCTTATAAGGCTAAGTCAGCGGTTACTCCTTTTGTGGGCCTGGAGGCGCAGGCAAATATTTCTCAGCGGTTTTCAATTAATGCAGGTGTCGGTGTATCTAAGAATGCCAAATCAATTAGAAATAGCCCGTTAACCAGTAATAAGAAATACGATGTTGGGGCGAATATTGGTTTTACCTACTGGTTTTAATCGCCAGGGTAAAACGCTTGAAAACAGGCATACCAGGAGGGTATGCCTATTTGCGTTTGTTTTCTTCTCTTCTCCTTTCCTCTCCTCTTTCATAAGCAGTTCTAGCTTGATGAGTTTATAATTATTTTCTTTATAAATGTATTCGGCAATAAATAATTAGCAAACCATATAAGTTTGAACTACAGTTAGGGGATATAAGTATTCAATTAGCCAGCCTTGTCTTATTGCGCAGCAATAACATTAGGATCAAGCATATGAAAGCGAACAAAACATTATTCTTTGTGGCCGTTTTATTGCCTTTATTAAACGCCTGTCAGTCCGATGTGCCTCCCCCACCCGATCCTCCCGCAGCACCAAATTGTGCGGCTGATGGCCCAGGGTGTCAGCAGTTCAATCCAGATAAGCCTCTCAACAAAAAGTAACACGACTACCACAGACAGCTACATTCTATTCGAATATCTTGGAAGCCTCACTAATTGATAACGAGGTAACAATGATGTTTAAGCTATTTCAAACTGGTCTACTTATATTATCTATTATGGGCTTTTCGGGATGCACCTACTCACCGAAAAGCTTAAAAGATAATTATAATGATTTGCAGACCGAAGTCTCAAATGAGCTAAAAGAAAGTGTCGATTTATCGCCCCGGCAGGAGGCTCAAATAGACCGCTATGCCAAGGCAGTAATGCTATGGCATCGCCACAATAAGCTACCCGAATATGCTTATATTTTTGCAAAACTATCCGGCATCGTAAAACAGGATAATCCTTCTGTGGCGGCGCTACAGTCCTATCTGGATAAAATGGAAGGTTTTCCGCACCTTTACCAGGCAACACATCTGACAGCTAAGCTGGCAAACGTTGCACAAACGCTTTCTGATAAGCAAGTATTGCAATTGGAACGCTACTTGAATACTGTCAGCAAGGAAGAGGCCTTGTCGATTAAAACACACCCGCTCCAGGCTGAAATACGTGATGGTATAAGCACAACGTTCAAGTTTTTAGGTTTGAAACTGTCGCCTGAACAAATGGCTATCTTAAAACAGGATATTAGTAAGTTTCATGATATTCGTATGGTAGAGAATACTGCTGATAAAGAAGGCTACAATCGTTTAATTGGATTATTAATGCAGCGAAACCAGCCCCAGTTTATTGCTCGTTTTACACAGGTATTGAAACAAATGGAGATGGCAAGGCTTACGGGAGATGCAGGTGCTCTTCAACAGAAAAATAGACGTACACATGCACGTTTGTTAAAACATTTGATACTGAGCATGAATAGCGAACAAAAAGAGCAGCTTTCAAGACAACTTTTATCGATTAGCCAGACGTTAAGTGAATTGGCTAATGAATAGCACGAGAAAAGGGCCAAAAAGGTAGGGGGTGTACTTTGTAAAAGTACACCCCCTACCTTTTTATGCGTTTTCTCGGCTAGATAGCCAAATATTCGTGGCGTAGCTCTTCATTATCCAGCACTTCCTGTGCTGTGCCATCAAAGACGATATTACCCATATCCAGAATCAATGCGCGGTCTGCCAGACGTAGTGCTGCAACAGCGTTTTGCTCGACAATAATGGTGGTAATGCCGTGTTTTTTAATAGAATCAACAATGCTCTCTATTTCATGCACAATGACCGGCGCCAGGCCCTCATAGGGCTCGTCAAGCAGCAGTAATTTAATATCTCGTGCCAGTGCTCGGGCGACGGCAAGCATTTGTTGTTCACCACCAGACAAGGTAGTGCCCATTTGGTTGCGGCGTTCAGCCAGGCGCGGAAAGTGCTCATAAATGCGTTCGATGCTCCAGCCAATCGGTGGTGCAATCTGTGCCAGTTGTAGATTCTCTTCAACGCTTAAGCCCTGAATAATACGACGATCTTCTGGTACCAGTGCGACACCCTGTTGAGCGGCATCGTAAGATTTCATGGTGTGTAGGGGTTGATGATCTAACCAGATTTCACCGTGCGTTACCTGTGGATCATCCAGACGTGCAATAGAACGTAGGGTAGAGGTTTTTCCCGCTCCGTTTCGACCTAACAGGGCAACCACTTCGCCTTCACGAATATCAAAGCTAACACCTTGAACGATATAGCTTTCGCCGTAATAGGAGTGAATATCCCAGCATGAAAAAAAGGCAGGATCAGAACCCTCGTTTCTTACTGGTGCAACCTTGTCCTTGATTGGAATCTCGTCAATTATTGTGTTACTCATCTTCAGATTCTCCCAGATAGGCTTCTTTTACTTTTGGATCGTTCTTGATGTCTTCAGGGCGACCAGTGGCGATGATATGTCCACGCGCCAAAACACTAATGCGGTCTGCAAGGCTAAAGACCACATGCATATCATGTTCAATGATTACTTTTGTCATGGTTTTCATGCGATCACTGTTTAACAAATCAATAGTGCGGTTAGTGTCGTGACGCGCCATTCCAGCGGTTGGTTCATCCAGTAGTAGAAGATCAGGGTGTTGAATTAATCCCATGGCAAGTTCCAGGCGACGTTTGTCTCCACGAGAGATACTGCCCGCTAGTTGATTGTGGAACTTATCCAGCTCAAAATCAGCTAGCGTCGCATGCGCTTCTTTTATGATGCTTTTTTCTTTGGCAAGGCTTTTAAAGGGATTAAATTTAAATGTGCCGTCGCGTTTTGCAAGCGCTGGAATCATCACATTTTGCAGTAATGTGAGATCAGGAAAAATCTCGGGTGTCTGGAAAACGCGCACCATACCTGCATGATTAATATCATAGGGTGGCATACCAATCATATTTTTACCATTAAAGGTTACAGTACCGGTATCTGGAATCAGGCGACCAATGCAACAATTTAGCAGTGTCGATTTACCTGCACCATTTGGGCCAATAATGGCATGTGTTTCACCTTCTTCAATCTTGAGGTTTACATCAGAAAGTGCGTGTAAGCCACCAAAGGTTTTATTGACACCATCAATATCAAGAATATAACTCATGATTAATGACCTCCCTTGCTGGTGGTAGGTGCGGCATCATTGACGCTATCTGGTGTAGTATCTTTTTTGGAGCCAAACAGGCGTTTCATAAAACTGCTTAGATGACTAAGCCCTTGCATAACGCCACCGGGCAAGAAGATAACAATAATCATAAACATGGCACCCAGGGTTAGATGCCAGCCTTCACCCACAAATGGACTGACAATGGTCACCATAAAGTTTTGCAGTGGCTCGGGCATAAAATCAAACATATTGTGTAATTCAGATGGGTTAAGTGCTGAAAAGATATTTTCCAGGTACTTAATAATAGTTGTACCCAAAAGAGGCCCGATCAGCGTGCCAGCTCCGCCAAGGATGGTCATCAGGACGACTTCTCCTGAGGCTGTCCACTGCATGCGCTCAGCACCTGCAAGTGGGTCAATTGAGGCGAGTAGAGCACCCGCAAGCCCTGCATACATGCCTGAGATAACAAAAGCAGAAAGCAGATAAGGGCGGGTGTTAAAGCCGGTGTATTTCATACGCGTCTGGTTGGATTTTATGGCACGTAGCTTTAAACCGTAGGGTGAGCGGAATATTTTTAAGGAAACATAAAATGCAATAATCAATATGACTGCGGCAAAATAGAAGCCGAAATAACCTTCGTAGGATTTCATTAAGTAGCCAAACAGATTCGTTGAGGGCAAGCCTTCCTGTGGGATAATGCCTGCCATTGAATCAAGTACGCGAGGGTCTTTTAGAGATAGCTGTAAACCTGTTTCACCATTGGTAATGGGCGTTAGAACAGAGTACGCCAAGCTATAGGCCATTTGTGCAAAAGCCAGGGTCAGGATGGAAAAATAAATACCTGAACGACGCAAACTTAAAAAGCCAATAATCAGGGCAAACACACCAGAGACGATAATGGCGAGAATAATTGCCGGCACTATATTCATGCTGAGTAATTTAAATGCCCACACGGCTGTGTAGGAGCCAACCCCAAGAAAGGTAGCATGACCAAAGGACAAGTAGCCAGTTAAGCCAAATAAAATATTGTAGCCTATGGCAAAAATTCCAAAAATGGCAAACTTTTGTAGTAAGTCGGGGTAGTTGGCACCAATCGGGTCAAGCCAGATAGGAGCAGTTAAGACTACAGCTGAAAAGATCAGCATGATTAAGGGGTTGCTTGAGAATATCTTTTTTATCATTTTATTAATCCTCAAAGACGCCTTCACGGCCCATTAGGCCACGCGGTCTAACCAGTAGAATAACAACGGCCACCAAATAGATAATGATTTGGTCGATACCGGGGAAGATTGATTTGACTTCATTCATGGAGGCAAATGATTGCAGTATTCCCAGCAGAAAGCCTGCTGCAACTGCCCCCGGCAGTGAACCCATTCCGCCAACAACAACAACGACAAAGGAAAGCACCAGGAACTCCATGCCCATATGATAATCAGGAGGAAGTATGGGCGCATACATCACACCTGCCAAACCCGCAACAACGGTTGCGATACCAAAAACAATGGTGAAGCGGCGTTGTACATTGATGCCCAGTAATTCAACCGTTTCTCTATCAGCCATGCCTGCTCTGACCACCATACCAAAGGTTGTAAATTTAAGAAATGCAAAAACGGCAAAAATAACAATTAATGAGAAGACTAGATAGATAAGTCTCCACCAAGGGTAAGCAATATTATCATTTAAGCCAAGCATGGTGCCGATAGGGGCGCTGCCTGAAACAATATCAGGTGGCGGCATTGGAATTGGGTTGGCGCCAAAGAAATGGCGGATGACTTCTTGAATAACGATAGCAAGCCCAAATGTAACCAGTATTTGGTCAGCATGGTCTCTTTTATAAAAATACTTGATTAAGCCTCGCTCCATTATCACACCAACCAGCCACATAACCGGAATAGCAAATAAAATGGACAAGGGGACAGAATAATCAATGATGGTATTACCAAGATCACCCAGCCATATTTCGAGGTAGGGCTGTTCCTTGTAAGCATCAAAGAAGGTGATGCTTTCGTCTTTTACCTTAACCGAAATAGTTAGAATTTTGTTGAATAAAACAGCGCAAAAAGCGCCAAGCATAAATAATGCACCATGGGCAAAGTTTACAATGCCTAGAGTACCAAATGTGAGTGTTAAACCTAACGCAATGAGAGCATACGCTCCGCCTTTATCCAGGCCGTTAAGTATTTGGATCAGTATAGCGTCCATAGGTTAGTTTTTTCCTACTAAGTTCTTAGTGGGGACATGTGCGATCTGTTTGGATTTAACCCACATGTTTAAGAAATCTATGAGGATTGCTGCGCAGCAATCAAAACACAGCCATATTGAAACAATATGGCTGTGTTTGTTTATGAAGCAGTTTTAATTAACAGACTTCGTAAGGGCCTAGCTCGCCACCAAATATTTTTGGGTCATACTCAACTTGAGCGCGAGGCACCTGTTTTACAATTTCCAATAAGTCAAACTGACTTTTTGGCTTGGCTTTACCGCGAACTACGAGAACATCTTTAAGACACTGGTGATCTTCTGCTCGGTATTCTGTTGGACCATTACCCATACCATCGAACTTAAAGCCTTCTAAAGCCTTGATAACTTCTGGCGGGTTGAAGGTTCCTGCCATTTCACAGGCGTTTGCATAAAGCAAGGTTTGTACATAACAAGTATGAGCTGCCTGTGAGGGGGGGAAGCCGTATTCCTTACCGAAAGACTTAACAAATGCCTGTGATCCCTCATCTTTAAGTGCCCAGTTCCAGTTAGTGGTACCAAGAATACCTTTGATATTGTCACCAGCACCCTGTGCCATTAAG